>JBAZWE010000011.1:0-25827 GCA_041660545.1 Thermoleophilia bacterium | reverse complement strand
TCGCCCTGCTGCTCTTCAACGAGTATTCCTTCCCCTTCGAGCTCGTTTCGCTGGTGTTGCTGGTGGCTGTAATGGGAGCCGTGCTTCTGGCCAAGAAGGAGAAGAACTGATGTCGCCGCTGCAACAATATCTGATTCTCGCCGTGATACTCTTTTTCATCGGAGCCTGGGGTGTGCTGGCCAGACGCAACATAATCATGGTCATCATGTGCGTCGAGCTGATGTTTAACGCCATCAACATAGTGCTGGTGGCTTTTTCCAACTACTCGACCAGCGGCACGGGACGGGGCGAGGTTTTTGTCTTTGTCATCTTCGCCCTGGCGGCCGCGGAAGCCGCCATCGGCCTGGCTATCGCTATCGCCATGTATCGCCTGAAACAGGATCTCAGTGTTGACGATCTCGATGAGTTGAGGGGATGACTTGAAAACCATCGTGCTGCTCATACCGCTGCTGCCTCTGGTCTCTTTTGTAATCACGGGGCTGTTCGGCAAGCGATATTTCAAGGAGAAGAGCCACTATCTGTCCGTAGCCGCGGTGGCTGTCTCCTGGGCGCTCAGTATGTATGTCCTCGTCAAGATCATGGGAGGGGAGCGCCTCAACTGGCAGGTCTACCAATGGATCGCCGCCGGCAGCTTCAAGGTGGATATCGGTATCCTCGTCGACCCGCTGACGGCGGTCATGCTGCTCGTCGTCTCGACGGTCGGCTTCATGGTGCACGTCTATTCGATCGGCTACATGAAAGACGACGGTGGCTACTACCGCTTCTTCGCCTATCTCAACCTCTTCATGTTTTCCATGTTCATGCTGGTGCTGGCGAACAACTATCTGCTGCTCTATGTATTCTGGGAAGCGGTCGGACTCTGCTCCTATCTGCTGATCTCCTTCTGGTTCCCGAAGAAGAGCGCCGCCAACGCCGGCACCAAGGCTTTCCTGGTCAACCGCGTCGGGGACTTCGGCTTCGGGCTTGGCATCATGCTCATCTTCCTCACGGTGGGAACGCTAAGCTATACGGGAGTCTTCAGTTCGGTGGCGACGATCGGCACCGGCACGATAACAGCCATCTGCCTGCTGCTCTTCATGGGAGCCATGGGCAAGAGCGCCCAGTTCCCCCTGCATGTCTGGCTGCCGGACGCCATGGAGGGCCCCACTCCGGTCAGTTCGCTCATCCATGCCGCCACAATGGTGAATGCCGGCGTCTATATGGTCGCCCGGTCCAGCCCGATCTTCTACCAGTCGCAGACCGCCATGCTCGTGGTCGCGCTGGTCGGCTCCTTCACGGCCATTTTCGCAGCTTCGATCGGCCTGGTGCAGAACGATATCAAAAAGGTTCTCGCCTATTCGACCGTCAGCCAGCTCGGCTACATGTTCACGGCGCTGGGCGTTGGCGCCTGGACCGCGGGCATGTTCCATCTGGTGGCTCACGGATTCTTCAAGGGCCTTCTCTTCCTCGGCTCCGGTTCGGTCATCCATGCGATGAGCGGCGAACAGGACATGAGGAAGATGGGAGGACTGAAGAACAAGACGAAGATAACCTATTGGACGTTCGTCGTCGGCGCGCTGGCCATCTCCGGTTTTCCGGGCCTGGCAGGATTTTTCAGCAAGGACAGCGTGCTCGCCGGGACTTTTCACAAGGGATACTGGTATCTCTGGGTCGTCGGCCTGATCGCCGCTTTCATGACCGCGTTCTATATGTTCAGACTGATCTTCATGACTTTCCACGGTGAGCCTCGCGATGAGAAGGCTTACGCGCACGCGCACGAATCGCCGCGCAGCATGACCATTCCATTGATAGTACTGGCGGTGCCATCGGCACTGATAGGACTGGTGCTGGGCCTGCCTCCCGAAAACGGTTATATAGACCGCTGGCTGCATCCCGTCTTCGAGAACGTGCTCGGCGAGGTGCATCATTTCGGCCTGTTTGACGGCGGTCTGATGACGCTCTCGGCGCTGATCGGCATCGGCGGCATCATGATGGCATGGCTGTTTTACGTAAAACGGCCTGACCTGCCGGCCAAGGCGGGCGCACGGGCGGGCTTCCTTTACAAGGCCGCTCTCAACAAATACTGGATCGACGAGATTTATTTTGCCCTGATCATCAACCCGGTGCAGGCTCTGGGCCGTGGCCTCTGGCGCGGTGTCGACCAGCTTGCGATCGACGGACTTGTCAACAACGCCGCCCGCTTTGTGCGGGGCATCGGCAACGCACTCAAGCCATCGCAATCGGGCAAGGTGCAATCGTACCTGATGACGATGTTCCTGGGTCTGCTGGTGCTTACGGTCTCTTACTGGCTTATGACAATGTGATGGTAATTGGATACTTATGCAGCTTGTTTCGTGCAATGGTAAACACCGCGATGATTGCGGATATTGAAAAGGAAAACTGAGGTGACATGTACGATTTTCAGGACCAGATAGGTTTCCCCATACTGACGGTTATGACCTTCCTGCCGGCGCTGGCGGGCGTACTCATGATCGCCTTCATGCGCGGACGGCCCAACTGGTACAAGACGACCGCCCTTATAGCCACCGGCGCGAACTTCCTGCTGACATTCGTCATACTCTCCGCTTTTGACCATTACACGGCGGACAGGCAGTTCGTGGAAAACGTGCCCTGGATAAAAAGCCTGGGGATCAGCTATCACATGGGTGTCGACGGAATCAGCGTCCTGATGATCCTGCTGACGACGCTGCTCTCGCTGCTGATCATCCCGGCTTCATGGAACTATGCCAAAGACAAGAAAGAGCTGACTTTCTTCGCGGCCTTCCTCTTCCTGGAGACCGGCATGCTGGGCCTCTTCTGCGCCCGGGACCTTTTCATGTTCTATGTCTTCTGGGAGGTCATGCTGATCCCGATGTACTTCATCATCGGAGTATGGGGCGGACCGCGCCGCATATACGCAGCTATCAAGTTCTTCCTCTTCACACTGGGCGGCAGCCTGCTGATGCTGGTCGCGATCGTCGCCATCGCCTGGCTGGCCCGTCCTAACCCTTATGCGACTCCGGTCTTTGACATGGACCTGCTACAGACCACATTATTCTCCTGGAATGTGCAGTACTGGGCATTCCTCGCCTTCTTTGTGGCTTTCGCTGTAAAAGTGCCCATGTGGCCCCTGCATACTTGGCTCCCCGACGCCCACGTCGAGGCGCCCATGGCCGGCAGCGTCATCCTGGCCGGCGTCCTTCTGAAGGTCGGCGGCTACGGCATGTTGCGCATCTGCCTGCCCTTCTTCCCGGATGTGGTTTCGACGTTCGTGCCTTACATCATGGTGTTGTCGATCATCGCTATCATCTATGGGGCCTTGCTGTCGCTCGTGCAGAAAGACATAAAGAAACTTGTGGCATATTCGAGCGTCAGCCATATGGGATTCGTTACCGCGGGCATCTTTGCCCTGAATGTTGTGGGCATCGAGGGCGGGATCCTGGTGATGTTCAGTCACGGACTGCTGACGGGAGCCTTGTTCCTCATGGTGGGCTTTCTCAGCGAGCGGGTACATACGCGGGAGATATCGGCGATGGGCGGACTCGCGAGCCCATTTCCCATCATGGCGGGTTTTCTGCTTTTCTTCACGCTGGCCTCGCTCGGCCTTCCCGGCCTGTCGGGCTTCGTGGGCGAGTTTCTGAGTCTTTTAGGGCTGTTCACTTACAACAAGGCGATGGGAGCCGTCGCTGCTCTGGGAATCATACTGGCGGCGGCCTACCTGCTCTGGATGTTCCAGCGAGTGATGTTCACGGGTCTGCGCGACGAGAAATGGCGCAAGCTGCCCGATTTCTCGCCACGGGAGATCGTATCGCTGGCGCCGCTGGGATTCCTGGCGATCTGGGCGGGTGTATATCCCAACACGTTTATCGACCTTATCCATCCACCGGTGATCAAGCTCACCGAGAGACTGGCGCCATACATGGCCGATGGCGGCAGCACTATTCACAATATCTTCGCTTCGCTGGGAGGGTTCTAGATGGCACACGATCTGGTAGCCATCATGCCCGAGCTGATGCTCATCGTCACCGGTATGGTCATCCTGCTGGTCGATCCGCTGCTGCCTACCGAAGGCCGCCGTGGTTTGAGCTGGCTGGGTATATTTGCCTGTATAACGGCGAGTCTTTCAACATTGATCTCGAGCGCGGATGAGTTCACTGCCTTCAATCACGGCATCGCCCTCGATAAATATTCCGTCTATTTCAAGGTCCTGCTGCTGGGAGTCGCGATCATAGCGATGCTGCTCTCGGAAAAACACCTGCATCTGAAGAAGCGTCTGTTGGGCGAATACTATGCCCTGATCCTCTTCATGACGGTGGGGCTGATCGTGATGGCGGAGTCCATAGACCTGATTACCTTCTTCGTCGGCCTGGAGCTGATGGCTTACTGCAGCTACCTGCTGGCGGGATTTTTCCGCTATGAGGAGCGATCCATCGAGGCCTCGATGAAATACTTCATAACCGGCGCTTTCGCTTCGAACTTCCTGCTGTTCGGACTGGCATTCCTGTATGGAACCACCGGCTCGACCAACTATCAGGAAATCGGCACAGCCATCGGCGCGGGAGAGGTACCATCAAGCGTGCTCGCGATTGCCATCATCATGCTGCTCGTCGGCTTCGGCTTTAAAGTCGGTTCAGCGCCATTCCATAACTGGGCGCCCGACGTCTACCAGGGCTCGCCTACACCGGCCGCGGCCCTCCTTTCGGTAGGACCGAAAATCGCCTCCTTTGCGGTCATTATAAAGATCTTCAATATCATGCTCGGCAGTGAGAGCGACACCTGGGTACCGCTGATGATCGCCCTTTCGATAGCAACCATGCTGGTGGGAGCTACGCTGGCGATAGTGCAGCGCGACCTGAAACGGATGCTGGCCTACTCGAGCATCGCCCATGTCGGTTACCTGCTGCTGGCCGTGATCGCCTCCGGCCAGAGCGCTCGGACCATGGGTACTTCGGCCGTGCTTTTTTACCTTGCGGCTTACGCGTTCATGAACATGGGCGCCTTCGGCGTTCTTGTATTCCTGGAAAACCGCGCCGGATCAGGAGACAGCCTCGATGAGATGGCCGGTATGGGCCGCCGCTTTCCCTGGGCGGCAGGAATCATGACTGTGTTCATGCTCTCGCTGGCGGGAATTCCACCCACGGCGGGCTTCCTGGCAAAGTTCTACCTGCTGGCCTCGGTCGTCGACGCCGGTTACACCTGGCTTGCTGTTGTGGGCGTATTCTTCAGCCTCGTCTCCGCCTTCTACTACCTGAGAGTCATCGTATATATGTATATGCGCGACGCGGAAAGTGAGATTATGGTTACGGGCGAGAAGTCATGGGATCTGAGCCTGGGTCTCGGTATCGCCGTATCGGGCGTGCTGCTCCTCGGCATCCTCCCCGCACCGGTTCTTAACGCAGCGCAGAATGCACTCGAGAAGGTGCTGGGGTACTAGGGAACTTTTTCCCTCGGGCCGCGATCCGGCCCGGCACTATCCGGGTTCTTTACCGTCATCACCATTCAATCTTTTTCGCTGTCCGGATGGCGTGATAGGCTCACCTTTATTAATCCCTAAAAAAGATATACGAGGTTTCATGCCATGACCGACGTCCTGTTGATTGCCTGTCTTGCCCTCTTGCTGGTCTGCGTGCTTCTGCTGCTGATAATAATGACCAGGCGGTCCACAAAGCCGAACGTCCAGGCAGAGCAGATATTGCATGAAGGGCTGCGAAGGGGGCGCGAAGAGTCTGCAAACACATCAGCACAGCTGCGGGAGGAAGTCTCCAGAAATCAGAAGACCACCACTGACACAATCGTCAACACCATGGGTGCGATGGCCCGCTCGCAGAAGGAAGGACTGTTTGAGGTCTCAACAAGGATCGAAGGGCTGACCACTTCCAACGAAGCAAGGCTCGAGAACCTGCGCACGACCGTTGACACGCAACTCAAACAGCTGCAGGAGAACAACGAGAAAAAACTGGAAGAAATGCGGATGACCGTGGATGAAAAACTTCACAACACGCTGGAAAAGCGGTTGGGAGAATCTTTCAAACAGGTCAGCGACCACCTTGAGGCAGTTCAGCGTGGCCTCGGAGAAATGCAGAGCCTGGCAACGGGAGTAGGGGATCTCAAACAGGTGTTGACCAACGTCAAGGTACGCGGCACCTGGGGGGAGGTACAGTTGCAGGCGATCCTGGAGCTCATCCTCACGCCTGACCAGTACGCAGGTAATGTCCAGACAAAAAAGGGCTCCTCTGAAAGAGTGGAGTATGCCGTCAAGCTGCCCGGCCACGATGACCATCATGAAGGTCCTGTCTGGTTGCCGATAGACGCCAAGTTTCCCCAGGAAGACTATCTTCGCCTGGTGACGGCATCGGAGAACGCGGATATTGAGGCTGTGAAAAAAGCTCGCGAAGCGCTGATCCGTTCAATCGAAAGCTCTGCGAAAGATATCAATTCCAAATACGTCAATCCGCCCGACACGACAGATTTTGCCATCATGTTCCTGCCGACTGAGGGGCTTTATTCCGAGGTGCTGCGAGAGGCAGGTTTACTTGAGAAACTCCAGCATAATTACCGGATTGTCATCGCGGGTCCGACAACCCTGTCGGCGATTCTCAACAGCCTGAGAATGGGTTTTCGTACCCTTGCTATCGAAAAACGCTCGAGCGAGGTGTGGCAGGTTCTCGCCGCGGTAAAAACCGAGTTCGGCAAGTTTGGAGACGTGCTGGACAAGGTAAAGAGACAGCTCGATACAGTTGGGAAAACAATAGAAGCAACTGAGACCCGAACGCGTGCGATGCAACGAAAGCTCAAGGATGTGGAGCAGCTGCCGGACGAAACGGTTTCGGAGTTCATGACTCTCGCTGAAACCGAATCAATTCAGGTGGAAGACGAGGAGCTCCCTGTCTAGCTCCCTTTAAGTGAAACCAGTCCGACGCGGCTTTTGAAATCCCAGCCGCTGCCGCCAACAGTCACCTTCGTCAGACGGGCCGCATCCGGAATCACCTTCAGCAGGTCGGGGATGTCATATTGATACCAGCCGGCACCCGCCGGAATCACCTGGTCGCGGTCCGGATAATTGACGCCGCTTCCCGCGCTCATCAGCCCGTGCGTCCAGGTCTTCGACTGACCCGTCGCCGTCGTGTAATCTATCGTGACGAAAACCGGTGTCTCGCCGCCATACCAGCCATCTGACGCCAGCGCCTGGCTGTCGATGGCGCCCACCAGCCGTAGCCTGAGGGTCGATAGCCCCGCGAGTTGAACATCCACCGGTTGCTCGACCCCTACAAGGCCACCGTCGTTCTTTGAGTTGCTTCGTGTCAGAATAAGAATCTTGCCGCACACTGCGTCCGCGGTAAGCTCTGTGTTATTGGAACCTTGCTTCTTGATATCCACGATCTGCCAGCCGGCTGTCCCATTCTCAAATCCACCGTTCTTTATGTATTCCGTCCCCGGGATATCTCCGGCGCCGCAGTCGCCGGTCAGGCCACCGCCCGTATCTCCAGATGTTGTCGTGGTGGTAGTGGTGGTGCTGGTCTTTGTTGTCCCGGTATCATCATCCCCGAATCCAGGTCCGTCGGCTGAGGCTCCCCAGTCGGGCATGCCGCCCTCGGTTATCTTCTCGATGCCGGGGCCGCCCGCGAGGTTGTGTTTATAGAGTGCGCCCTGGTTCTCATAGACGAAACGCGTATTGTCGGGCTTTAAGCTGGGGTTGATGCTGCCGGCCGCTTCCTCGATCATGCTGTCTTCCAGTTCGGGATCGAGAAAACGGATGTAGAGCTTCGGGTTCTGCTGATAATTTCCACCGGTGAGATCGCCACGTGAGATCAGCGCGCGACGGCCTTCCATCTGGCTTACATTAAAGAGGCTGAAACCACCTTCGGCCAGTGATTGTGGCATGGCGCCCGGCGGAGTCGTAACATCGTCCTCCTTTTTCGTCGCCACCTCCACCCGCGCCAGCCAGCGCGAATCGGAGCGGCGCCCTCGCATGAAGTATATATATTTACCGCCATCAGGCGAGTACTCAAGATTCTGCACCGATAATGCGCCGCCCATGTCGACGACTTGACTGTGGTCGGTCAAAACCTGCTCGCCCGTACCGGGATTTGCTGTGTTGATGAGCGCGATATCATCGGCATACTGGCTATTGGCCGCCTGACTCTTTTTGACAAAAGCGATCGACTTGCCATCCGTCGACCAGGCCGGAAAGGCGCCGGTCGCGTGTATCTGCTCGGGTTGACCGCCATTTTGAGCCAGAGGCACACGGAAGATTCCGCCCGAGCTGGAACCGTCGCCTTGTAATACCTGGTAGACGACCTGTTTGCCATCGGGAGAGATTCGCGGCCAGACTTTGGTCGCCCCGTCGCTTGTCACCTGACGTTCGGCCCCGTTGTTCGGATTGACCGCCCAGACCTCTGTGCCGCGGATAAATACGATGACGTCGGTCTTGCGCGGCGGCACTGGCGCCTCTCCATTTCCGGCTTTTTCGGTCGTCTGATTACTGTCATCACCGCATCCTGGCACAACTGCGGACAGCAAAAGAACAGAGAAAATAAAGGCGAGAAAATATAAGCTGCGTACCCTGTTCATCGTTCCCCCTCGTCTACCATTCGTCATTGACCGTCTATATACCACAATCATGCGTAAATGATGCCTGGAGGAATCCGGATTCCGACCGGGAATGTTTTTACTCCAGGATTTGGGGGTAAAAGATTTTAGACCGCATATTACGCGCGCGTGCGCGAGCAGGTCGAAGCCCGTACAAACAAATCATGAAGGGAGCAGAAGAATGACGGAAAGTACCGCAACCACAACCGAAGAATGCATCGCAACCGAGATCAAGGGTGAGACCTGGGAGGTTATCCAGTATCTTGCCATGGCCCTTAAGGCGGACAACGAGGGCAAGACCGAGGTGGCGCAGACTCTGCGCAGCATCGCCATGGACGAAGCCGGGCATGGATCACGCTTCAAGTACCTGGCTGGCAATATCGGCGATCTGAAAGCAGAGATCGAGAAGATGCTGGCCGGTGAGAAACAGGCCGTCGACGGCAAGCATGATGGCATGAAGGTAGCCGACAACGACGGCAAGAAGGAAATTGCTTCTTTCTTCGACACGGCGGCGCATGACGAAGCACGACATGCAGCCATGCTGCAAAACCTGCTGGACAGGTATTTCTAGCCCTTAATAGTTATAACTTGCAGAATACAAGGCGGCCCCGACAGGGGCCGCCTTTTTACCCTGTTCATTTATGGCTTGATCTTCTTAACTGTTCTTTGCGGCATTGATCATGTCGGCCGCCTGATGAGCCTCCGCAACAGCGGCGTCATATACCTTGACCGCATTTAACAGCTTTTCCTTCATCGCATCATTCATCGTATCGCCGCCCTTATAAGCTTCACTGAATGAGTTTAAGGCTGTTGAAAACTTTTTAAAGCTCGAGATAAGCATGTCATTGCCCTGTGTAAATTGCTCGGGAGTATTTAAGGCCGTCAGCTCGGCTACCATCTCGTCGTAGGCCTTGGCATCGCTTGCCGCCTGCTTTGAAATCTGAGCGTTGCTGCTGCCGCCGATCATATCCGACAATTTGGTGTCCATGGCGACCTGGCGATCGGTGATGGCATTGGCTTTGGCGATATAATCCTCTTTGGCTTGTTTGTCGCCGCTTAGATCGCAGCCGGCGGAGACAAACAACGCAAACATGAGAATAATCAATCCCAGCGTCAACAATGGAATATTCCGGTACGACAACGTTCTCACTGAATCCTCCAGACTTTAGAGCCTTTCTGCCCTATTGGATAAAACGCCAATCCCATCGATCTCTATTTCGACTATATCGCCGTCGCGCAGGTTGTGTTCGTTTGGCACCATGATGCCTGTGCCGGTCGAGACGACGGTCCCCAGCGGTATCGGGTTGTCCCGGTACAGGAATTCGTTGAGCTCCTCAAACCTGCGGCCGATGCGGCCGCTGCTGGTGGCGTCGCTGTAGATGATTTCACCGCCTCGAATGATCCGGCAGCTGATTTCAAGCGCGTAGGGGTCGGGTATTTCCGACGGGGTCACGATAACCGGTCCCAGCGCGCAGCAACCGCTAAAAATCTTCGATTGCGGCAGGTACAGGGGATTGTCGCGCTCCAGATCCCAGGCGGAAACGTCATTGCAGATCGTGTAGCCGATGATCTCGCGGTCGGCGCCGAGCACATAGGCCAGCTCGGGTTCGGTCGCGGTCAGCTCTGAGTCGCTACGGATGCCGATGGGGCCGTTGGGACCCACGCAGCGCGCCGTCGTGGCCTTGAAAAAACATTCGGGGCGCTCGCTGTGGTAGACGCGGTCGTAGATGCTGGCGGTGGAGTCCATCTCCCTGGCGACATCGGCGTCGCGCGCCTCGGCGCTGCGCTGATAAGTGACCCCGAAACCCCACACCTCCGGCGGGAATATGGGCATGAGCAGATGCTGCTTTAAGAAGTCGGTTGTATGGAACAGTTCTTCCCACTCATAGGCCTCATCCGGAAGCTGTGATATCTTCTCAGCCACCAGCTCTTCGAATACTTCCGCCTTTCCACCTGAAACCTCGATCAATGTCAAAAAAGAATCCCATGCCGGTTCGACGGCCGTAAGGTCGTAGACTCTGCCCCCCTGGAGAACACCCAGGCGGTCGCCCGTATCAGGAATGTGGAATTGAACAAGTCTCATAAAAAGCCTCCCTGTCCGGATGGTCCGGATCGTTCAGGAGTCTTTCTTCTCCCTGCCGATGGAGAATGCCTTCCCGAGGACCTCGCCGATGACACGGTATTCCCTGTTTTGTGGGATGAAAGCCAGTGGCCTGATGGCATCGATATCGAGGCCGCCGTCGCTGATAAGCGATTCGTCGGCCTTCACGTCGACTATCTCCCCGACGAACTGCGTATGCAGCCCGATCTCCAGTGTATGGAGCACCCGGCATTCCAGCACCACGGGAAACTCGTCAATGAAAGGAGCGTCAACCAGCCCGCTTTTTACCGGTGTCAATCCGGTAGCCGCGAACTTGTCGACATTTTTACCCGAATTAACCCCGAAAAAGTCCAGCGCCTTCACCTGGCTCGCCGAGGGTATGTTTATAGTGAACGACTGCCTCGCGGATATGGCATCGTAGGTATATGTCGCCTTGCGCAGGGATATGGCGACGCAAGGTGGCTTCGAGCAGCATATGCCGCCCCAGGCGATGGTCATTGCATTGGGTTTGCCTTCGCTGTCGTAGGTGGCAACAGCCCAAGCCGGTGTGGGAAAAGCTATGGTATTGGCTCCCAGTGATTTTTTCGTTGACATGCTTCTCCTTTTCGGGATTAATCCACTCATACAACCACGGCTACGGCCTCAATATTCCAGGTAAACCGTCTTGATCTCGGTGTAGAATTCGACCGCCACGCGGCCCTGTTCGCGCGTACCGGTGCTGGAGTCCTTCATGCCGCCGAACGGCACCTGCACCTCGGCGCCGACGGTGGGCGAGTTGACATGCACGAGTCCGGCCTCGATGCGGTCGACGAATTCCATCGCCCTGGAGATATCCTGAGTGCAGATGGCGGCGCTGAGGCCGAACCTGACTTCGTTGGCCACCCTCATCGCCTCCTCGAAGCCGGTCACCGGGATGATGGCGAGCACCGGTCCGAATATCTCCTCCTGGGCAATGCGCATATCGGCTTTGACATCGCCAAAGACAGTCGGCTCCACAAAGAAACCCTTGTCATAGGCCGCACCCGTCAGCCGGTTGCCCCCGGCCAGCAGCTTCGCGCCCTCCTGCTTGCCGATCTCGATGTATTCGAGCACGGTATCAAGCTGCGACGCATCTATGCTGGGGCCGACCTGGGTGTTCTCATCAAGTCCGTTGCCGACCCTGATCGCGGCAACACCTTTGAGTACACGCTTCGTGAACTCCTCGACGATGCTCTCGTGGACGATGGCCCTGCTGGTCGCCGTGCATTTCTGTCCCGTTGACCACATGGCGCCATTGATACATAGGTTGACCGCCTTGTCGAGGTCGGCGTCCTCGAGGACTATCACGGGGTTCTTGCCGCCCATCTCGCACTGTGCCTTGCCACCACGTCCGGTGACCTGGCCGTACAGAGAGCAGCCGACGGGGTCGGAACCCGTGAAGGATATTCCCTTGACAACAGGATTAGCTCCCAGCTCCCGGCCCACTACCGAACCGGTGCCGGTTACAAAATTAATCACTCCGGGAGGTAGCCCCGCTTCCTCGAGGGCGAGGACGATGTTCATCGCCGTAAACGGAGCTCCACTCGCCGGCTTGAGAATGATTGTGTTGCCGCTCACGAGCGCCGGCGCCAACTTCCAGGCGGGGATAGCCACGGGAAAATTCCAGGGAGTGATCAGACCGACGACACCCAGCGGCTCACGCACCGTATAGAGCAACGTGCGGCCGAACTCGGATGGTGTGGTCTCGCCACAGAGCCGCCTGCCCTCGCCCGCGAAATAATCAAAGATCTGCACGGCGCGTGCGGTCTCGCCTTTGGCCTCGACCAGGGTTTTACCTTCCTCCCGCGTGAGACCTTCGGCGATCCTGTCCAGATCGCGCTCGATTATGCGCGCGGTCCGCGCCAGTATCTCGCCGCGCTTCGGAGCCGACGTCGCGCGCCAGGCCGCCTTTGCATCGGAAGCCGCGGCGACCGCCGCCCTCACGTCATCAACACCGGATGACTGAAAATGTGCGACCACATCGCCGGTGTCGGCGGGATTGATATCAGCAAACGTCTCACCGGAAGATGCGGCGACCCAACTGCCACCGATCAGGTTAAGAAATGTTTCGGTCATTTTATCCTCAGTTCCTCGTTACGGTCCGTTCACTACAGGGGTTGAATTTTATCACTCCCCGCCGTGCGAATACCATAAAAAATACCATTCAGGCGCATTGCTGAACGGTAATAGAAAAATCTGGAAGAAGTCGACCCGGAATCCGGGAGCTAAAAAATTATGTCTTATCGATATGAACCTTGTTGCCGCCTGAGTTCTTGGCGACGTACATGGCCGTATCCGCGCGGGTGACGAAGTCGTCCAGGCCTTCCTCGAAATCGATCTCGGCGAGGCCGATGCTCAGGCTGGTGCCTTCAAAACCGAAATCCTCGAATGTCTTTCTCAGTCGCTCGGCCACTTCGGCGGCTTCAGCTTCATCGCTGTATGGAAGGATCACCGCGAATTCGTCGCCGCCATAACGGTAGCCGGTATCAACGTCCTGCCTGATGCTGGCCGTGACCGCCTGGGCGACGCCTCGCAGCGCCTCGTCCCCCTTTAGGTGTCCATGTTCGTCGTTGTACTCCTTGAGGTTGTCGAGGTCTACGACCAGCAGTGATACCGGGTGTTTCTGTCGTTTGGCCCGCTTCATCTCTTCCTTGAGGCGGCGGTAGAAGTGGCGACGGTTGAAGAGATGAGTGAGGCTGTCGGTCATGGACAGCTCTTCCATCTTTTTAGAGTGGGCGAACGATTTTTCATAGAGCCAGGCATTCTCGATGGCGACGCCTATCTCACTGCCGATGGTGACCAGCAACTTGAGGTCTTCCGGCCCGAAACGATTCTTGTTATGACTGAGCACGCAGAGTACGCCACGCACCTTGCCCTTGGACCCCAGAGGGATACCGGCCATGGACTTGAATTCCGGATAGTCGGCCAGCGAACTATGCCGGCGATCGCTTTCGTCGATATCGCCCACCAGGACAGGCTCAGCCTTGACGGCCACCTCGCCCGGACAACCTTTGCCCAGGGGCGTCACCTCCATCTCGCAGATGACGTCGTCGGGCAGACCCTGGTGCACCATCAGGTTGAGCACGCCTTTCCTCTCGTCGGTCAGAAAGACTCCCCCGTGCTTGAGTTCAAGGACTTCCAGCACTTCGGCAAGGGAGTCCTTGAGTATCTGGTTGAGATTTAGCGAGCGGCTGACCGTGCTGGCGATCCGGTTGATCGCCTCCAGTTCCTTGGTCCTCTCCCGTACCTTCTGTTCCAGCTGTTCGGGGTATTCACGCAACTGCTGCCGGAGGATCTGGATTTCATTCAGGGATTGTTCGTGCCGCTCGCGAAGCTCTGTGAGCTCACGCGACTCGGTTGCATCACCGGTGCTGGGGGCAGGATGATGGGGGTTTTTGGTCATTTTCAAGGTGGTTGTGACCCTGTGGGTCGTGAGTAGGAACGGGAAACGATAATATCAGTTTCCTGCTGCATCGGCAAATAAGTGAGACTGATTGGCAACCACCGACGGCGCTGCTTTGTGGGGTAGCCTATGTACCGTGTAATTGCACTTATAGCTGCAAACCGCTAAAATGCGCCTGCACCAGCGGCACGGATTTATATCTGGAGCACGGCCTCCACGGCCAATGCATCAGTACCGGATTGCAGCCGCGACGGCGCCCAAGGCGAGGTAGCTCAGTCGGTAGAGCGCAGGACTGAAAATCCTGGCGTCCCCGGTTCGATTCCGGGCCTCGCCACCAGCCCTGAAATATTTATCGGCCTTCCCCTGTTACGAAATCCGTGGAAAAAGGGATACTGTGAGCAGTATGTCCTCTATTTCAGGGAGACCTGCTTGGCAAGAGAGACGCTCGAACAATTTAAAATACTGCTTGAAAAATCTCCGGTTGCCATGCTGGTTTCATCCGGCGAGGACCAGAGAGTCGTCCTGCTAAACAACAAGTTCACTGAACTCTTCGGATACAACATCAATGATATCCCCGACGTCGAGCACTGGTGGCCGCTGGCATATCCGGACGAAGCCTACCGCGAGGAGGTCCGGACGGAGTGGAACACCAAGGTCAAATGGGCCCGCGGTAACCGCGCCGGCATCGAGCCACTGGAGGCGATGGTCGCCTGCAAGGACGGCTCACACCGCTATATCAAGTTCCACCTGTCTCCCATCGGTACCGGCGCCAGCAACCTTGTCACTTTTTTTGACATCACCGAGCGCAGGCGGGAGCAGGACGCCTTATCCGAGAGCGAGCAGCGGTATCGCGAGGTCTTTGAGAGCAGCCGTGACGGTTTCGTCCTGGTCGATCCCGAGGGGCGCATCATCGACTGCAACGAGGCTTTCTGCTTTATGCTTGGCTATACCCTCGAGGAATTGAAACGGCTTCCCGATTTCTATGAGATTACTCCTGAAAAATGGCACAAATGGGAATATGAGGAGATATGGGAGAACAGGCTGTTGACCCTGGGTTTCTCAGGAGTCTATGAAAAGGAATACATCCGTAAGGACGGCAGTATCTTTCCCGTGGAACTCTCATCCTATGCCGTCCACGCCGGAAACGGTGAGCTCAAATATCTCTGCGGTGTAGCACGTGACATCACAGAGAAGAAGCTCGCTCAAGAAGCACTGCGTCAAAGTGAGGAAAAGCTCCGTGAAAACCAGGCCATGCGTGATCTTGCCGAGAGCGTTGCCCATGTAGGCGTGTGGAGGTGGGACCTCGCCACACAGAAAGTCACCTGGTCGCCGGAGATGTGCCGCCTGTTCGATGCCGACCCTGCCGAGTACGACGGCGACGTGACGCCGATCCTCGAAAAACGCGTCCATCCCGACGACCTGCCGGGATTACAGCAGGCTACAGCCTCAGTACTCAAGAGCGGCGAACCACAGCCGGTGGAGTACCGCCTCGTCCTGTCTGATGGCACTGAGCGCATTATAAGGGGCGACGCAAAGACCGAGTACGACGAGGCCGGCCAGCCGAAATCACTGGTTGGTTTCTACCAGGATATAACCGAACATAAACAAGCAGAGGAAAAGCTGCGGGAAAGTGAAGAGCAATATCGCGGCCTCTTCGAGGACTCCAAGGATATGATCGTGGTCACCACCCCGGAAGGAAATTTCCTGGACGTTAACGCTGCGGGAGTAAGCCTACTGGGCTATGACTCCCGAGAGGAGATCATCCATCTCGAGAATGCGGCCAGGAGTATGTATCAGAATCCCGAAGACCGCATGCAAATGCTTGAGGATATGCAGCAGTTAGGATTTCTGAAAGATTACGGTCTGAAATACAAGACGAAAAGCGGTGATATCCTCGATGTTTCCGCTACGCTTACTCCGGTGCTTGATAGTAACGGTGAAATCGTGGCCCTCAGGGGTGTTATCCGCGATATGACCGAACATCATCGCATGGAGAAGCACCTGCGCCAGACACAAAAGATGGAGAGCATCGGCGTACTGGCCGGGGGCGTCGCCCACGAATTCAACAACAAACTGACTGCGATCCAGGGCAACATCGACCTGGCCCTGATGGATACGCCGAAGAACAGCCCGACTTACGAAGAACTCGAAGTAGCGCGCCGCTCATGCGGGCAGGCGGCCGAAATCGTCAGGCAACTTTTGGTTTTCAGCCGTCACGAAACGATGCAGCTGAAACCACTGAATTTAAATTCCGTCCTGAAAGACACATTAAAGATGATCGATCGGATCATCGGAGAGCAGTACGATCTGACCGCCGTATTTGGTGAAGATATCTGGAGCGTTAACGCGGATGCCGTTCACATCGAACAGGTGATCATGAACCTGATTATTAATGCCCGGGATTCCATGCCGGACGGCGGCAGGATAAGCGTCCAGACCGGCAATAAATCGATCGATGGTGAATATGTCGCAACCAATCCCCACTCGCGCATGGGCGAGTTCGTGCATCTTTCAGTCAGCGACACCGGAACCGGCATCGAGCCCGAAAGCCTGCCGCGCATCTTTGAGCCCTTCTATTCAACCAAGGGCATCTCGGAAGGCGGCGGTCTGGGTTTATCTGTCGTCTATGGAATAATCACCGACCACAAGGGCTGGATCAGTGTTGACAGCACGCCGGGGGTTGGCACTACCTTTGATTTTTTTCTGCCAGCGGTGCCGCTTAAGGAAACGCTTGATGAAGCGGATAATCGAGACATGGATCAGATCCGCGGACATGGAGAGAAAATACTGCTGGTCGAGGACGAGGCGAGTGTCAGGGATATCGCCGGGCAGCTCCTGCGACAAAGTGGATACTCGGTGACTGCGGTTGCCGACGCCGAAGAGGCGCTGGCGACGTTCGTAGAACTGCGGGGCGATTTCGACCTGGTTTTCAGCGATATAGTCCTTCCCGGGGAAAATGGCATAGCCCTGGTCGACAGGCTGCTTAAGGAGAAACCGGGTCTTAAGGTGCTGCTGACCAGCGGCTACAGCGATATCTCGGGGCATGAGAGCGTCCAGCAGAGGGGATATCCATTCATACAAAAACCATTCTCACTGAATGGAATCCGGCGGAAATTGAACGAACTGCTGCCCGAAGACTAGCCACCGCCCCGAGTGTCGGCTGCAACTCCTTTTTTCCATCCGCCCCCTGCTGTATGATTGGCTCCCGATATTAAAAAGGAAGTAGTAATCATGGACGAACAATTCATCACCTGTCCGAAATGCGGCGAGAAGATTCCTCTCAGCGAAGCACTGACCCGTCAGATCGCGGAAGGGCTGCGACAGACTATTTCCGCTGAATACGACCGGAAATTCAGCGATGAGAAGGCGCAGATCGAGCAGAAAGCGGAGAAGAAGGCCGCCGAAAGGCTCGCCCTTGAGCTGAAAGACCGCGACGAGCAGATAAAAGAGAAGAGCCAACAGCTTGAAGTCGCCCAGGCCGCGGAGATCGAGCTGCGCCGCAAGACCCGCGAGATCGAGGAGCGAGAGCGTAATCTCGAACTAAAGCTGCAACGTGAGCTGGACGAGCAGCGAGAGACGATCCGAAAGGAAACGGAGCAGAAAGTATCCGAAGAGCATCGGATGAGCGACCGCGAGAAAGATGAAAAAATGGCGGCCATGCTCAAACAGATCGAAGATTTAAAGCAGCGGGCCGAGCAGGGTTCTCAACAGGCCCAGGGGGAAGCTTTTGAGCTTGAGCTGGAAGACCTGCTCAGGCAGAAGTTCCCCCACGACGAGATAGAACCGGTTCCCAAGGGCATGCGGGGGGCAGACGTCATCCAGACGGTCCGCAATCCGCTGGGCCAGCCCTGCGGCAAGATAATCTGGGAATCCAAGCGAACGAAGAACTGGGCCAATGACTGGATCTCCAAACTCAAGGACGACCAGCGGGCCGTGAGGGCCGATGTCGCGGTTCTGACAACGACTGTTTTTCCCAAAGACGCCGAGGGCATCTGTGAATACGACGGCGTCTGGCTGACCGATTTCCCGTCCTGCATCGGGCTGGCCTCGGCATTGCGGCAAGGTCTTGTGGAACTGACTCATTCACGCTGCGCACAGGAGGGCAAGAGCGACAAGATGGAGATGATCTACGAATACATCTCGGGCGCGGAGTTCCGCCAGCGGATCGAGGCCATCGTCGAGCCGTTCATGGAGATGCGCAAAGATCTGCATAAAGAACAGGTCGCCATGCAGAAATTGTGGTCGAAACGCGAGAAGCAGATCGACCGGGTGCTGTTGGGTGCAGCCGGCATGCACGGCGATCTTGAGGGTATCGTCGGCGCGCAGTTACCCGGCGTGAAGGTTCTGGAGCTGCCGGGCGTGGAAGATCAGGACGAGGACGATGCCGTTGAGGTGGAGGCTTTCGAGGAAGGTTTATTCGAGTAAACTGCTCAGGCCACTGAACCGGCTTCATTTTCAGTCATCCCAAAGTCCCACCAGTTTGAACTTATCCACATCCACGAGACCCTTGTCCGTCAGCTTGAGCGTAGGAATCACCGGAAGCGCCATGAAAGACAGCGTGATCAGCGGGTCGGGAAGAACACAACCGAGGTCGTGCGCGGCGCCGATGACCTCGCTGACGGCGGCTGCCACATCTTTTGCGGGCTGGTCTGATATCAGCCCCGCGACTGGCAACGGCAGTCTCGCCAGCACCTGGCCGTCCTCGACCACGACCGCGCCGCCATTCAGCCTGGCTATCTCGATGACGGCCTCCCGCATATCGGCGTCGTTCGCGCCCACCACTATTACGTTATGAGAGTCGTGCGCCACCGAGGTCGCCATGGCTCCCTTCTTCAAACCCATGCCCTGCAGGAAGCCGAGACCGACGTTGCCTGATGCCGTGTGACGTTCCACGACGGCGATCTTGATGATGTCGCGCTCCGGATCCGCCACCACCTTGCCGTCTTCCAGCTTCGGATCAAGCAGTAAATTCTTTGTGACGATCTGGCCGGGAACGACGCCTATCACTTTTATCTTTCCGTCTCTAGCATCAACTGACATGTCGACCAGGCTGGCATTGTCGATGTTCACCGTGCCGCGGATGCCGCTCGCTGGAGGTTCAGCCTCGAATGCCAGGGCACGGCCCCTGTCAGCGACGATGCGACCGTCTTTGATGACGCGCGAGACCGTCACCTTCTCCAGGTCGTCGAGCACGGTCAGATCGGCCTTGAATCCTGGCGCCACCGCCCCGATGTCCCTTATGCCGAAATAGGACGCGGTATTGATCGTCGCCATCTGGATGGCCGTCATGGATGGCACGCCTTCGGCGATCGCCATGCGTATGTTGTGATCGATGTGACCCTCTTTCAGGAGATCGCCGGGATGGCGGTCGTCGCTGACCAGCATGAACTGGCGCGAATTCTCCGGAGTTATGATCTTCACCAGCTCCTTCAGGTTCTTTTCCGTCGTACCCTCGCGCACCATTATGTACATGCCCAGACGCAGCTTCTCCCGGGCCTCGTTGGCGCTGACACATTCGTGGTCGGAGCTGATTCCGGCGTCGACATAGGCGCAGAGATCCTTGCCTGAAAGGCCGGGGGCATGTCCATCGACCCTGCGCCCGTCGGCTATCCTTATCTTGTTGAGCACTTCACGGTCACCGGCGAGCACGCCCGGATAGTTCATCATCTCGGCGATGCCGATCACCCGCTTGCGCGGCAGCAGCAGGGCGAGGTCCCCACTGGTGAGCACGGCCCCCGAAGTCTCCATGTCCGTTGCGGGAACACATGACGGCAGCATGATATAAAAAGTCACCGGCAGACCCGCGCTGGCGCGCAGCATGTAATTGATTCCCTCGATACCAAGCACGTTGGCGATCTCATGAGGGTCGATCACGACCGACGTCGTCCCCCGTGGTGAAACCGTGCGGGCGAATTCCGGCGGAACAAGCATCGTGCTCTCCACATGAATGTGCCCGTCGATAAAACCGGGACAGAGGAAACGGCCCTCGAGATCCATTACCTCCTGACCCTTGTAGGAGCCGAATCCAGCCACGCGACCCGCGTGCAGAGCCACGTCAGTGCTGATGATATCGCCTGAGAGGACGTCCACCACACGCGCGTTTTTCAGCAGGAGGTCGGCGGCTTTTTCGCCGCGGCCCACCCTTATGATTTCTTCGAGATTCATGGTCTTAGACTCCATTCATTCAGTTACCAGCACTCCATAGATGTCGTTGACATTCGTCAGTGTCGGACCGGTAACGATGAGATCGCCCAACGCCCGGAAGAATGAGTTTGAATCGTTGTTGTCCAGACTTCGGCGCACGTCGATGCCGAGCGACATCGCCCTGCTTACTGTGTCGGCAAGCGCCAGGGCTCCCGCCGCCTCGGTGGGCCCGTCCGTGCCGTCGGTGCCGACCGCGAATATCAGCGACCGTCCCAGGTCTTGCATGCGCGCCGCCGCCGCCAGCGTGAACTCCTGGGCGCGGCCTCCCTTGCCCTTGCCGGTTACCGTTACCGTGGTCTCGCCGCCGGCAAGCAGGCAGGCGGGTACGGGCAGCGGCCGGCCGTGTTGTTCCTCATCGCGGGCGATTATCGAGAACAGTCCCGCCATATCGCGGGCCTCGCCCTCCAGCATTGAAGTCAGGGAAAAAACGTTATAGCCGATTTCGCCGGCAGCGATTGCGGCGGCATCGAGAGCCGTGCGGTTGGAGGCGAGCACGACGTTATTTACCCGCTCGAAAATCCTGTCACCGGGTTTAGGTGTTTCCGCGGCCTCGCCCATCAGGCCGGCCCGCAGATGTGAGAGCAGCGCCGGGGCCGCGCTATCTTCAAGACCATATTTATGCAGTACGTCAAAAGCGTCGGCATAAGTCGAAGTGTCGGGTACCGTCGGTCCCGAGGCGATGACGTCAAGGTTGTCGCCGATGACGTCCGAGATTATCAGCGTCAGCATGCGCGCCGGCCACGCGGCCCGGACCATGCCGCCGCCGGTCCCGTTGAAGAGATGCTTGCGCACGGCATTGATCTCGCCTATCGAGGCGCCGCTTTTCAGCAACGCCTCCGTGAGCGCTTTGAGGTCGGCCAGCTTGAGTTCCCCGGCCGGCAGCGCCATCAGCGCCGAACCTCCACCCGAGATGAGGAAAATCACCAGGTCGTCCTCACCTGCCTTTTCGGCCAGTTCCAGCAGCCTGCGGGTGGCCGCGGCTCCACGCTCGTCCGGCACGGGGTGTGCTGCCTCAAGCACTTCCACCTTCACAAGATCATCACGGCCGTAGCCGTCCTTGACCGAGACTATGCCTTCTGTGATCCTCTCTCCCAGCGCGGTCTCGGCGCCGCGCGCCATGGAAGCGGCGGCCTTGCCGGTACCGATCAGGTAGATGTTTTTGAATGATGCAAAGTCGTAATCCAGGCCACCCACGCTAAAGCGAGAGTCCCCGGTAGAAAGGGCCGCATTTGTCAACTTTTCCGGGTCGGTCCCCAAGATCGCGGCCCGGATGATCGTCCATGCGTCCTTGCGAAGATCCCTTTTCAAAATCACTTGAGCCCCAACAGATATTCGTGGGCCGATAGCGCTGCCTTGCAGCCTTCTCCCGCCGCGACCACTATCTGTTTGTCTCTCACCTGGGTTACGTCGCCGGCGGCGTAGATGCCCTTCACGCCGGTGCGACAGTCGCAATCGACGACGATTTCCCCACGGCGGTTGAGCTCGAGCAGATCGACGGCAAAGCTGGAGTTTGGCTGCAGTCCGACTTCGATGAAAAGTCCCTTGACCTCGAATTCAAGGCGTTCGCCGCCCCCGACCGCGCCTATCACCACGGATTGGACCGAGCCGTTCCCTTTCACCTGGAGCGGCTGCCAGAGCGTGTGCGTAGTGATATGCTCCCCGGCCCGCACCTTGCCGATCAGAACTTCGTCACCGGTAAGCTCCGTCAGCGACACCAGCTGCACGTCCGGGCAGATGGCCGCCAGTTCCAGCGCCGCCTGCATGGCTGAATTGCCGCCGCCGGCCACCATCACCTTCTCTCCGGCGAAGATCGGTCCATCGCAGGTGGCGCAATAACTGACGCCACGTCCGGCATATTCCGTCTCTCCGGGTATGCCGAGCTTGCGCGAGCGCTTGCCGGAAGCGATGATCAGAGTCCGTCCCCGCAACTGCTTGCCCCCCAAAGTCGTGACCCGCTTGATGCCATCGACTACATCCAGCCTGCTGACAGCGTCGCCGGTTTCAAGCACGATGCCGAACTGTTTGGCCTGCTCCTCGAATTTTGCCATCAGCTCGGGTCCGGTTATGTATTGGAAACCCATGTAGTTCTCGACGCCCGCCGTCCACATTGGCTGACCACCCAGCTGATCCGTGACAATAACGACACTCATCGCCTTGCGGGCCGCATAGACGGCCGCCGTCAGCCCCGCAGGACCGCCGCCGATGATGATCGTGTCATAGATCATATCCCCGGCAGCCGACGCCGCTGATGGCTCCCTGCCCATGAGCCGGTCGATCTCACCCTTCGCGTCCATCAGCATGAATTCGTCGTAACCGCCGATATACTTGTCGCCGATGAATATCTGCGGTGTATAGCTCATGCCCGTACGCTGCTTCATCTGTGCGACCGCTTCCGGGTCGCCATCGATGTTGATAGCCGTATATTTCATGCCCCTCTCACGGAGAAGCGCCTTTAAGCGGATGCAGTGCTGTCAGGTGGGCATCGAATATATGGTTATGGGCGGAGCCATGTGTTCTCCTTTTGTTACACCGGGTAATAATTGTTTCTACCCGCGCGGATTCCTCCAGAAACCGGAATCTCGAATCCACACGATGCCGGTTCTTTTCGTGAAAGCAGCAGGGACGCGCCTTCGGCGCGTCCCTGACGATATCCGTATCACCCTTAAAATGATTATTTGACCGTCACTTTCCCCTTCATGCTGGGGTGAATGGTACATGCGTACTCGAAAGTGCCGGACTCGTTGAATGTGTAGCCAAAATTCTGGCCTTTGTTCATATTGCCCGAATTAAAAACCTTACTGTTGGAGGTCACGGTATGTGGGGTCGAATCGTCGTTGCTCCATGTGACCGTGGTTCCCTTTTCCACGGTAAGATCGGCCGGGGTGAACTTGCTGCCCTGCATCTTGACCTCCGCCGTATTGCCGGCATCGGTTGTCGCACCGCTTCCATCAGAGCTTGAATCCGAACTGCTAGAGCCACAACCGCTCGCCACGGCAAATATGATCCCGAACATCAACAGGGCGGATAAAATTGCAAAAGCCTTCTTCATGACCTGACTCCTTTAATACTATAACCGAACTTCCCGGTCACGGTTAAAATAATCGTCCGGCTCGGGAGTGTCGATCTAGTCTTCGACTATTATGATTTCCGCCGGGCATTCATCAGCGGCGCTCTGGATGGCGTCGCGAAGACTTTCATCCGGATCGGCGTTGACGACAGTTGCCAGGCCGTCATCGCCCATCACGAAGACCTCTGGACATTCGTCACAACAGATCGCGTCTCCGAGACACTCGTCCCTCGGTTCTATCTTGACTCTCATTCGTTTCTCCTTTCTGATTTGGGCAGCGCAAGAATAAACGCAATAGAGAATTTAACCTTAAATAACCGCAGAAGCAAAATCTGAAACCATCCGGAGGCGGACATTGGCTTATGTAACCGGATCATGAGGGACCCGTCGATGATTCCACGCTTTAGTTGTTAATCAGCCTGTGTGTGTGTATCATTTTTTAATCATGTCCTGAATCGAAAGTGCGTGTAACAGGAGGAGCTCGATGGAACTTAATATCCAGAGTGAAAAAAACCCGGACGGAATCGTTATTATCGAGGTCGCCGGAGAGCTCGACCTTTATACCGCTCCCCGTCTGAAGGAAACCCTGCTTACCGCGCTCGAAGGCGATACGCTCAAGATCCTGGTCGACATGTCGGGTGTCCACTTTATCGACAGCTCCGCTCTCGGTGTTCTTATCGGAGGCATCAAGCGGCTCAAGCCCAAGGGTGGAAAGATGGTCCTCGTCAGCGTGGATGAAAACGTCAACTGGATCTTTCAGATCACCGGTTTAAACAGCGTATTCGACATCTTCCCAACCCGTGAAGATGCTTTGAAGAATCTGGCGGGTTAGACTGCGGCTCATATAAAGAGTCTCACAGGCGGCGCTACGGCCGTATATAGCCCTGCTTCTTTTAAGTCCTCAAGACCTTCCCGCCACCCGCGATGGTGCGTCGTCCTCAAACTCAGGCGCTTTCTCTGCCATCTGAGGTTTTACGCTTGGACTCTGCTGGTTTTGACCCTACTCTCCCCGGGTATTCTATTCACGCCGCCGTTCCATGGTGGGACGAATTTTGCCGGACCTGGCAGGAGTAACAGGCACCATGGCAAATTCCCACAGGAACAAACGCAAAATTTGCGCCGTGGATACCGGATTCCTGAAACCGCCCTGGATGGGCCTATTGACTGGATTACATGAACAGGAAAACGCTCTCGTCGATTAACTCGGTTGTCTGTGTTAAGCAGGTCCCCGATACGACCCAGGTCCGGGTTGATCCCGATACGGGGAGCCTGATCCGCAAAGGGGTGCCTTCCATCATCAATCCTTTCGATCTGCACGCGGTCGAGGCCGCCCTCGATCTAAAGGACAAATTCGGTGGACAGGTGACAGCACTTTCCATGGGTCCGCCACAGGCCGAGGAGGCGCTCAGAAAGCTTCTTGGCTTCGGCATCGACCGGGCGATACTCTTATCCGATCGCGCCTTCGGTGGCTCTGATACCCTCGCCACCACGTATGCCCTGTCCTGCGCCATGAAGAAGATAGCCGAAGAGCATCCGGTTGATCTGGTCATTTGTGGAAAACAGTCCATTGACGGCGATACCGGGCAAGTAGGCCCCGGACTCGCCCACAGACTGGGCTTCAGCCAGCTCACCTATATATGTTCACTGAAGGAGGTCGACCTTAAGGCCGGCGTTATTCGCGCCTGGCGCCAGCGCGAGGACGGCCGTGAGCTGCTGGAGGCAAAGCTGCCGGCCGCGCTGACCGTGACGGAGACCTGCAACCAGATTCGATATGCCACGTTGCCGGACCTGATCGCGGCTGTTGATAAACCGGTAGAGGTGTGGAATGTGGACGATGTCGGCGCGGATCGCGCGCTTCTGGGAATCAAGGGATCTCCAACACGTGTCAAGAAGATATTCGCCCCGCCGGCGCGCCAGCGGGGCGAGATATTATCGACTCCGGGAGGCGATCCGGTGGAGGCCGCCGCGTTGCTGCTGGATCGCCTAGCCGAACGCGGTATAACGCTTGGAGGAAGTCGTGGCTGATACCAATCTGAACAGTACGAACGGCTCTAAGGCCAAAGCGGCTCCCAAAAAAGCCAAGCGTGCTCGCGGCGACGCTACACCCGGTGATGTCTGGGTTGTCGTCGAAAACGAGGGTGGCATAGCCGGGCGCGTCTCATGGGAATTATTGGGAAAAGCCGCCGGGCTGGCTGCGGATCTTGGCTCACGGGTGGCAGTAATCATTCTTGGGGAAGATGATGAGCGGCTGGCGCAGGAGGCTTTTTCCTTCGGCGCACAGGTTGCCTATGTCGCCAGCCACCCCACCCTGACGCCTTTTACCGCCGATCCCCATTGCCGCGCCCTGTCGGCGCTGGCCAGGAAATATAAACCTGAGGCCATACTGCTGGGCGCGACTACACGGGGACGCGACCTAGCATCAGCGGTTGCAACAGATTTAAAGACGGGGCTGACCGCCGACTGCAC
>JBAZWE010000010.1:23522-41675 GCA_041660545.1 Thermoleophilia bacterium | reverse complement strand
TCCGGGATCGGGCAATCCCATATCGCGTGGCGAATGGTAGATATCGATCTCCTGCTCGGCGAGCTGTGCAGGAAGCCGATACTCTTTATAGAGGAAGTTAGCCACCCGCTCCGTGTAGGAGATCTCATGGTAGGAGTCTCCCGCCATCCGCTGGTTTCGCGCAAAAAGAATCACAGCATCCCCCAACTGAAGCCGGCGAAGATGCTGGACGAGCTCGTGGGTATATGTGACAGTCCCGGTTCGATGGAACAGGAGAGGCAGGCCTTCGATTCCGATTCTCATGGACTGAATCCTATAGAGTTGAAAGGGCAAGTCAAGCTGGCGTCCGGAAGGCAGAAACAGCCGTACGTCGGCATGCCGCCGGATCTGCATGTGATTTTACTGAAAAAGTGGCCGCCGATGCATGAATTCGGAGGATATGTGCCATATTGGAAGAACATCCATTAAGCAGGGCCTGGTCCGGCCGGGTTGGGAAACCATGGCCCTGGAATTTAGTCCGGGTATAATCTAAGGTAAGGGTTACGCTTTAAAGGGGTATAATGTTTGCGCGGCACAGGATAAAGTATTGGATCACCGCAGCCACCCTGGCTGCAACGGTGCTGATAGCATTTTTCTTTTTCTATCCGGGATTCCACAATTACGATCCTCCACCGGAGACGATCGGAGCCGATGTGATCGTTTCCGGCTTTGATTTTTCGTCCGGCGATCACGAGGCTACCGGCGTTTCGGAAACGGGGGCTGTCGGTCAGGCACTGGTTCTGGATATAGCCACCGCGCGTGGCGCCTACACCGCGCAACCCGTACAGGCCGATTACACCTTCAGCGCGCTCGGACTGCACTGGCTGGCGGACACACCACAGGGTACGGGCATCGAGACCGAGGTCCGCTTCAGTCAGGACGGCGATCAGTGGGGTGACTGGCAGAAGGTGATCATCGATGTGGGTGAGGCGCCCGAACACATCAGCGAGACGAAGTCATCGGGTGAGACTATCGGCCAACTGGTCTTCGCCGAAGGCGAGGCGCGTTACTTCCAGTACAGGATGTTCCTGACGGCCAACGCTGCGGGCGAGACTCCATCGGTCACGCGTATGACCGCAAGCTACATCGATGCCAGGGGATATCACGAATCGCCGGTATCAGTTGAAAAAATCTGGAGCCGGGTCAGCGCGGCGGCCAGGCCCGAACCCGCCAACGCCGATCCGGGCATAATCTCCAGGGCCGCGTGGGGCGCCAATGAAGCCTACATGACCTGGCCTCCCTCTTATGTGACACCCAGGAAGATAATCATCCATCACACCGTCACCAGCAACTACGATCCCGATCCGGCGGCGACGGTGCGTTCCATTTATTATTATCACGCCGTCAGCCTCGGCTGGGGCGATATCGGCTATAACTATCTGATTGACAGGCAGGGAAGGATCTTTGAGGGCCGCTATGGCGGCAACGGCGCCGTCGGCGGTCACGCGCTTACCTGGAACCCGGGCTCCATCGGAATCTCGGCTCTGGGCAACTATGAAGAGGTTGGCCCCACCCCCGAGATGTACAACGCTTTCGTCGCTCTCATGACGTCGAGGTCGAACCTCAACCTGATCGATCCGTACGGCAACGACTATCTGAACGGAACCTACTCGCCCAACTTCCTGGGTCATCGCGATGTCTATTCAACCGCCTGCCCCGGCCAGTATCTTTATCCATATCTGCCATATTTTAGAACCGCGGCGCATGACGGATACTCGCCCATTCCTATCATCGGAGCGATCCGCATCAAGTGGGACCAACTTAACGGGGCGCCAGGCGGCGCCGTGAGCCAGGAGCAGGATATCCCCGGAGTGCCGGGCGGCCGGTATCAGAACTTCCAGAGCGGCAGGATAATCTGGACTCCCACAGGGGGCACGAACTGGGTCTGCGGCGCGATCCTCTACAAGTACGATACCCTCGGCAGGGAGGCGGGTGTCCTGGGGCTTCCTATCAGTGATGAATACGGTATAGCGGGCGGCAGGGCCAGCAACTTTACCGGAGGCAAGATCTACTGGAGTCTCTATACAGGCGCCCACATGACCAATGGAGCCATCATGTCCAAGATGCTGGCCGATGGCGGGCCGGCCCGTTTTGGTTTTCCCACGAGCGACGAGTATGACGTTCCCGGAATCAGCGGCGCGAAAGGGCACGATTTCCAGGGCGGCAGGTTCTACTGGACTGTCGCGGATGGAACCCACGTCACCGTAGGCGCCATCATGCTCAAATATATTTCCATGGGGGGCCCGGCAACTTTCGGCTTGCCCACGACCGATGAGTATGTCGTAACAGGTGTCGCGGGAGCCTGCGGCCATGATTTCACCAACGGCAGGATCTACTGGTCGCTCCCGACAGGACCGCGCGCCATTTCCGGTGCGATCTCGACGAAGTATATGAGTATGGGTGGTCCCGCTATTTATGGTCTGCCCTTGACGGATGAATACGCTGCCAACGGCGGTCGTGCGCAGAACCTTCGTTCCGCGGTCATAACCTGGAGTGAAGCAGATGGTGCCCACGCGACCTACGGCGGCATCATGGGAAGATACCTGTCATTGGGAGGGCCTACAGGTTTCCTGGGCATGGCGACGACTGATGAGATCGATGCTCCGGGAGTAACCGGCGCCAGGGAGAGCGACTTTAAGGGCGGGCGCATTTACTGGTCAGCTCCGATCGGCTGCCCTGTCATATATGGAGCTATCCTGCAGAGATATCTTGATATAGGAGCCTCCGAGGGATTCGGCATACCGGTGAGCGACGAATATGGTATAGCGGGTTTGCCGGGCGGCAGGGTGAGCGACTTCCAGCGCGGCAAGATCTACTGGACCGCGACCGCGGGCGCTCATGAGATGTACGGCGCCATCATGAACAAGTGGCTGC
The DNA here is from genome assembly GCA_041660545.1 of Thermoleophilia bacterium. GTDB lineage: Bacteria > Actinomycetota > Thermoleophilia > BMS3ABIN01 > BMS3ABIN01 > JBAZWE01. The sequence continues at coordinate 38,783 of JBAZWE010000010.1, read as the reverse complement.
AATATGGCGGAGCGCCCGGATTTTTAGGGATGCCGAATGGTGATGAGCTGGATGCACCTGGAGTTCCTGGCGCGCGGGAAAGGGATTTTGTCGGCGGCCATATATACTGGTCGGCCTCAACCGGAGTGTGCCTGGTCAACGGCGCCATCTTCCAGAAATTCATCGAATACGGCGGTTCCGCATCTGCTCTGGGAATACCGATCAGCGATGAGTTCAACTGGGGTAACGGCAAACGTACCAACTTCCAGGGCGGATATATACTCTGGGACCAGTGGACAGGTGCGCATGTTTTTGTTGCCGCCAGCGGCACGGAAGTAACCGCCGATACGAACTTTGATGTCACGGATGCGAGCGGCACGCTACTTGTCACGCTTGCCGCGGGACAGACCGCCAACGTTACTTATCTCGATGGACTCTACTACGTGCGGACCAGTACAGGGTACAGTCACGTTGGCTCTTCCCAGGTCAGGATGACGGCATCGAACGGCACCGGGATAATGCAGGTCAACTCATTCCACGACCATCCGGCATGGAATCCGTCTCTGGACGACAACCGCTTCCGCGGCACGATCGAGGTCCGATATTCTCCGGTATCAAACGCCGTCTGGGTCATCAACGATCTCCCGCTCGAATATTACCTGCGCGGCATCGCCGAGAGCAGCAGCGGTTCGCCGGCGGAGTATCTGAAGACGATGACCGTGGCCGCGCGCGACTACGCGCTCTGGCATCTCAATGCCGGCGGCAAGAATTACGGTAGCGGTCCGGATATATTCCATCTGAAGAACAGCCGAAACGGCAACGGAGACGATCAGCAGTATAGGGGCTATGGCCTCGAAGCGCGTTTCCCGGATCTGACAACGGCCATCGACGCCACAACGGGACAGGTGGTCACCTATGGCGGCAACCTGGCGCTGGCGACTTACTTCTCCAACAGCGACGGGCGTACGCGTTCGGCCCAGGAAGCCTGGGGAACAACCAGCTGGCCCTGGCTTGCGAGTGTTCCCGACCCGGATTGCGACGGCATGACGCTCAACGGTCATGGCGTGGGCATCAGCGGCACAGGCGCCCTGGCGCGCGCCAACCGCGGCAACACTTATCAGCAGATCCTCACTTATTACTATACGGGCACGGTCGTCCAGGCCATGGACACCAACAAGAACATCCGCGTGGCCATCATGCGTATCTGAGCCAATCCTCCCCTGGGAACCCATAAAACCGGGTAGCGGTCAGCCACGCGTAATTGCAGGCTATTATCCGATTTCGCCGTATTCTTCCCGCGTGTGATAAAATTCCATCCGACCTGCCGGCACGGACCATTTCCGTGGGCGGCGGCGAAAAACCACTTTTATGTATTCCGACTTAAAACAGCTTGCAGAATACCGTGAGCTACTGCGTACCCTGGTATCCAAGGATATCCGCTCCCGTTACAAGGGATCGGTCCTCGGTTTTGCCTGGAATTTTGCGATCCCTGTATTGCAACTGCTCGTCTTCTGGTTGCTGTTCGGGATAATCGTCAAGGTAAAGCTCGAGGGCTCATATCCGTACGCCGTATTCCTGTTCACGGGGCTGCTGCCATGGAACTTTCTGGCCAACTCCATAATCGGCGGGTCGGTATCAATCGTGGGCAACGCCAACTTGGTGAAGAAAATCTACTTCCCGCTTCAGATACTGCCCGCGACGACTGTGATTTCCCAGTTCATCAGCCTGCTTCTGGGCATGATTGTCCTGGCCGGGGTGATCCTGGTGTTCGGTATCGGCTTAAGCGGCTATCTGCTGCTGCTGCCGATTGTATTCCTCGTGCAGCTGATCTTTGCAGCCGGCCTTGCGTATCTGTTCGGCTGCGCAAATGTCTTCTTCCGGGATGTCCAGCATATCCTCGGCATAATCGTCATGGCCTGGATGTATGTGACACCCGTTCTCTATCCGATGAGCCAGGTGGCCGACAGGACTGTGGACAAATATCCATGGGCTACAACCCTGATGCATCTGAACCCCATGACGGGCATAATAACGGCATATCAGCAGATAATTCTCGATCACCAGCCGCCCGACTGGCCCTGGTTCGGCTATTCCACGATTATTGCCGTGGTGCTCTTCGTGGCCAGCTTCTCCATGTTCAATCACTTTAAATTCCGCTTCGAGGAAGAGGTATAACTTGGGCGCCGAAGGACAGTTCCAGCAAAAGACCGCAGAGAGGTTCGCAAAAGGCCCGGTTGTCGAGGTCGTGGATGTGGTCAAGCAATACAAGGTGCGCCACGAGAAAGGCAGGACACTCAAGGAGGCTTTTCTCCGCCAGCGTATCTACCAGGAGACCATCAACGCCCTGGATCACGTGAGCTTTGATATCCACCCGGGCAAGACCCTGGGTGTGATCGGCAGGAACGGCTCCGGAAAAAGCACATTGCTGAAGCTGATAGCCGGCACCTCGCGGCCCACCAGCGGAGAGGTGAAGGTGAACGGCCGCGTGTCGGCCCTGCTGGAGCTTGGCGCCGGTTTTCATCCTGATTTCAGCGGCAGGGAAAACGTCTTTCTGGACGGCGCCATCATGGGTCTGTCTCGCCGGACAGTCGAGGAACGTTTCGATGAGATCGTGGCTTTCGCGGAGATGGAAGAGTTCATCGACGCCCCGGCCAAGACATATTCATCGGGCATGTACATGCGGCTGGCTTTTTCGGTGGCCGTCAGTGTCGATCCTGACATCATCCTCATCGATGAGGTCTTTGCAGTGGGCGACGAATCTTTCCAGCGCAAATGCCTGGAGCGGATCGACCAGTTCAAAAGCGACGGCAAGACGATCGTTTTTGTTTCTCACAGCCTCGACGCCATACGTGGCCTCTGCGATCAGGCCGTCTGGCTGGACAAGGGAGCCCTGCGGGCGCAGGGCGGAGTTGACAAGGTTACTGATTATTATCTCTGGGCGGTCAACGAGGGCGATGAGAAGCGTCTTTCAGCCGACGAAGGCACCCAGGAGGACCAGCAGCGCTGGGGGACCCGGCGTGGCGAGGTCATCGAAGTCGGCCTGTTCGGCGATACCGAAGCCCACAAGCATATCTTTGATACCGGTGAAAGCTTTCGCGTGCGTGTCGGCTATCGCAGCAGTGAAGAAATCGAGGAGCCGGTTATCGGTCTGGCGATCTATCGCAGCGACGGCGTGCTTTGCTATGGCTGCAACACTTCCGAGATGGACCGGACGCCGGATAAATTCCGCGGCGAAGACGAGGTCTGGTTCGAGATCGACGATCTGAGTCTTTTGCCTGGTGACTACCAGGTTTCCGTGGCGTTTCACAACCTCGAGCAGACCGAAACCTACGACCACCACGATCGCAAATACCGCTTCAAGGTGATGAACGGCCCGAAGATAGAAATCGGCCTCTGCCATCTATCTCATACATGGCGGGGCTGGCAGTCCGGGGAGGAATAGATGGCGGGCGATAATCTCACGCTGGGGATCATCAGCCACCAGCGGATCGCCAGATCGATGGCGGGACCGGGCATCCGTTGCTGGGAGGTCGCAAAGGCTTTGTGCGGCGATTTCAATGTGAAGCTTTTCACGCCGGAGGAATCAGATCTTGAGCCCGACGGATTTGAGCTGGTCACGTACGACGAAAAAACCCTCCTGGGCCTGGCGGTAGATTGCGGCGCGTTGTTCAGCCAGGGTTTCATCTTCAATAATTATCCCGAGCTGGCCCGGCGGGGCCGGTTTCTGATCGTCGACCTTTATGTTCCCATGACCCTGGAAGCGCTGGCGCAATACGGTCACAAGAGAATCGACGAGCAGGACGCCATCCAGGGAAATATCCTGCTGGCTCTCATGGAGCAGTTGACCATAGGTGACTATTTTGTCTGTGCTTCGGAACGCCAGCGCGATTTCTGGCTGGGGCTGCTTTCGGCGGCCGGCCGTGTCATGCCGGAGACCTTCAACGAGGACGGCTCTCTTTATAAACTCATCGGCCTGCTTCCCTTTGGGCTTCCCGAAGAACCTCCCAGGGCCACAGGCAAGGCGCTCAAAGGAGTACATCCCGCAATCGGCAAGGATGACAAGGTGCTGCTCTGGGGAGGCGGCATCTACAACTGGCTGGATCCGCTCACGCCGATACGGGCCATGGGGCGCCTGGCACAGCGGCGTGAAGAGATAAAGCTGTATTTTTTGGGAACAAGGCACCCCGATCCGGGGGTCCCCAGGATGCGCGTATATGACGAAGCCCTGGATCTGAGCCGCGAACTGGGGCTGCTGGACAAAAACGTGATTTTCAACGACCAGTGGGTGCGCTACGAGGACCGGGTCAACTATCTGCTGGAATCCGACTTGGGTTCAAGCGCCAACATCCCGCATGTCGAGACCCGTTTTTCCTTCCGTACCCGCATCCTTGATTGCATCTGGTCTTCGTTGCCCGTTGTAAGTACTGATGGCGATTCCCTCAGCGACCTCGTGCGGGATCGCGAGCTGGGGCTTGTTGTTGCCTGTGGTGACGACGAGGCTTATGCCGGCGCGATCGAGCGCCTGCTTGACGATGAAGACTTAAGGGGCCGCTGCCTGGGGAACCTAAAGAAGCTGGCGGCGGGATACACCTGGGACCAGGCGGTTGCCGGTCTGCGTGAGCGTCTGCACGAACATTCTTCAGAGGAAAAGCCGCGCGGTCCGCTGGTTCATCCGCTGGGCATGGGGAAGATGCACAATCAGCTGAAGGCATGCGAACTGCGCCTGCGGGAGCTCGAGGGAATAACGCCGCTGGAGTGGAAGTCTTTGTCGGCATACAAGACAAGCCTCAGGGGATCGGCCCGCAAGGTAAAAAGGAAGCTTCGCCGCCGGTGATTCACATCTACCACTTGATAAAAGGGTTTATTCTGGGTGTCATCCAGAAGTCGAAAACGGCGATCAGGATCCTCGTCGGCGAGGGCCCATCCGCTCTCATGAGGGTTACGCTGATGCGGAACCGCGATCCGTTGCAGTACCAGTTCGACCGCTGGCTCAAGCACAACACACTGACTGGGAAAGATTTAGAGCGGCTTCGGGTAGAGGCCGCCGCGCTTGAGTACAGACCTCTGATCAGTATCCTTACGCCGGTCTACAACGTAGACAAGATATGGTTGGAAAAAGCGATCGAGTCAGTGCGGGCACAGGTTTATCCGGAATGGGAACTGTGTTTGGCCGACGACGCCTCGACCGAGCCGCATGTCAGAGAGACCCTAAAACATTACGCGGCGCTCGATCCACGCATCAAGGTAAAGTTTCTTGAGCAGAACCAGGGCATATCCGGAGCCAGTAACGCCGCCCTGGCGCTTGCCAGTGGCGAGTTCATCGGCCTGCTCGACAACGACGACGAGCTTACACCCGACGCGCTCTTAGAGGTCGCAAGGCTGCTCGGCGAGCATCGCGAGGCCGACATGGTCTATTCCGACGAGGACAAGCTCGATATGGAGGGCGCGCGCCTGGAGCCCTTCTTCAAACCGGACTGGAATCCCGACCAGTTCCTTTGTCATATGTACACCTGCCATTTCGGTGTGTACCGGCGCGAGATCGTCGAGCGCATCGGCGGATTCCGTGTGGGTTTTGAGGGTAGCCAGGACTATGACCTGGTGCTGCGTTTTATCGAGGAGACGGGCAATATTTTTCACATTCCAAAGATCCTCTACCACTGGAGGAAAATACCGGGGTCCACCGCCGAGCAATACGACGTCAAGGACTCCGACAGACCCTCCCTGAAGGCTCTGGAGGAGGCGGCAAGGCTTAAGAACCCGGCGGCGACCGTGGAGAAGGGTTTGCGACTGGGGACTTTCAGGGTAAGGGCGCCGATCAGTGGCGATCCGCTGGTGAGCATTATTATCCCGACTAAGGACAAGCCGGCTTTGCTTAAAGCCTGCATCGAAAGCGTCATCGCGCGGGCTGATTATCCGAATTACGAGATCCTGGTCATGGACAACATGAGCACCGAGCCGGAGACGAAGGCCTATCTGCGCGAGCTGGAAGGCAGAGACCGTTGCCGGGTGATCTCTTACGGGGCGCCATTTAATTTCGCCGCCATAAATAACGCAGCCGCGCGCGAAGCGCGCGGAGATTTTCTGCTGTTCCTCAACAACGATACGGAAGTCATTTCAGATGAATGGCTGGTACCGATGCTCGAGTTCGCGCAGCGGCAGGACGTCGGTGCTGTCGGCGCCAGGCTTATCTACAAGGACAACGCCATCCAGCACGCCGGGATCATCCTGGGAGTGGGGGGTATCGCCAATCATGCTTTTTATAATTTTCCGCCGAACCGGGAGCCATATTTCGGCCTGACGGATGTCATCCGCGACTGCAGCGCGGTGACCGGCGCCTGCATGATGGTCCGCCGCTCGATCTTCGAGGAACTTGGAGGTTTCGATGAGGTCAATTGCCCCATCGCGTATAACGACGTCGATATCTGCCTGCGCATGCGTGAGAAAGGGTATCTGGTCGTCTATACGCCTTACGCGGTCCTTTACCATCACGAATCCGTGAGCCGTGGAAAGAAGAAAGACCCGGAGGGGAAATACATGCTGAGAAGATGGGGCGCCCTGATCGAAAACGACCCTTATTACAACCCGAACTTCTCGCGGGAGAGATTTGATTTCAGTATCAACATCAGACAGGCGGGAAACCGCGGGAGCCAGGTCAGATGACAGCTGGCGCCAATACCTCGAACCGGTCTGGAAACAGCCGCCGCCAGGAGGGTGACGATGTCTGATGAGCGGGCAGCCGACTACCGTGAGGTGAAAGAGCGGGATGGAAATTTCCTGCGACGCTGGTTATTTAAGAACCGGGTGCTAGTCGTCCTGATGGTCCTGGCGGCCTGCGTGTCGCAGCTGTGGGTTGCCGCCACTCCACCCTGGCGCGCCCCTGACGAGCCGGCGCATTTTGGCTATCTGCAATACCTGGACCGCGAACAGGCAATACCGCTGGCGACGCGCGCTTACTACTATCCGGACTTGTTTGAGTCCAAGAACCGTACAAATTTCATGGGCGTATTCGGTTATCCGAGCACGTCGATGGATCTGCAGACGATCGAGCAGAACTCGGCCGCCGGTCATCCTCCGCTTTATTACAGCCTGATGTATCCCGCCTACGAGCTGACCGGGGGGAATGCCGTCGAGAGCAGGCTGTATTTCATGCGCATCGTGGGCATAGCATTTTTTGTGGCCCTCATCGGCGTGGCCTATCGCTTCGCGGTATTGCTCTTTCCCAAGGCTCCCTATTTTCAGGCGGGGATTCCACTGCTGATGATATTGCATCCGCAGCTGGCTTTCGTAGGGTCCGGCGTCATGAACGATACGCTGCTGACCCTGTTTTTCACTCTGTTCCTCTATCAGCTCGCCGTTTTTGTGATCAAGGATACGAGTTTGAGGCGGGCGCTCTTTATTGGCATTATCATGGGCCTGGGAACACTGACAAAGATATCGTTCGTCCTTGCCTTTCCGGTCGGGATTGTGGTTTTCGCTGCCTTGCTGGCCATACGCCGCGATCAGAGGATAATGCTCATGAAAGCGGCGGGGGTGACCATCGGAGTGTCGTTGGCCATCTGTGGCTGGTACTTCGTCAGAAACTTCGCGGAGCTGGGTTTTTTGAACCCGCCCGGCAAGGTCGTGCTCTACAATGTTGATAACTGGTGGGACTTGTGGTTTGCCACACGCTTCCGCGCCGTGATGCTGGGAAGCTTCCTGGGGGATTTCTCCTGGTTGACCATCCCGCTGTACGATAACGTACTGCTCTGGTTCAGGCGCCTTACTGAACTTTCCGCCATCGGTCTGCTGGCCGCACTACTCCTGGGCCTGTGGCGCCGGCGGCTGGAGGCGATTGCGCCATGGATCGTTACCCTCTTTGCGGGAATCTTCATAGCATTCTTCATGGCGGCCTCCCAGTTCGAGCTCAATACCGGCGGCGCCCAGGGGCGCTATCTGTTCCCGGCCGTCTTTCCCTTCTGGACCCTGGTTCTTGTTGGTCTTACAGGCTGGATGCCACCTTCCTGGCGCGGGCGAGCCACCGCCGTGGTCGTATCCGCGGCCGCCGTGTTGAGCGTCTGGGCACTGATGGTCGAATACCTGCCGAGGGTGAGCTAGATGGCAGCCGACGCATGAGATTGGGCAGGAACACCTGGCTTGGCCTTCTGGCGGCGCTGCTGGTCGCCGCCGCGGCCGCGGTCTGGCTTTTAGTATCGGGTTTCCCGCTGATGGACAGGTTCCAGTTCGACTGTAACAACACCTTAAAACCAATGGCTGAAGGTCATGAGCTCGTGCAGACGTTCGTCGCGCCCGAGGACGGACTCTCACGGGTGGATCTGCGCTTCTATGAAAACGATACGGTCGGCGAGCAGGATCTGGTGTTCGAACTCTGGGATGTCTTAGGAAGCAACCCCGATGGTACGCCGGTACTTGGCGAAAAGATACGAGAGTCGCGTGTTTCGAGCCGGGACGTCGCCTTGTTCTGGATGCATCGTTTCGAATTCGAGCCAGTCGCGGACTCGCAGGGTAAAACCTATGCGATGAGGATAACCAGCTCGGCGCCCGACGGCGCCGCTTTAAGGCTGCGCGCCAGTAACAAGGATGTATATGATGGCGGCGCGGTTTTTCAGGATGGAAAGGTGGAGGACGCCGATCTGAGTTTTGTGCTTTTTCACGAGGCGGGCGTGTGGCAGGCCCTGGACAGGATCAGCCCCTTCAGGCCCTTCCCTCTCAACAGTGCGGGGTTATTCGTGGCCGTGTTTCTTCTGGCGGCCGCAGCCTTCGGCTGGCTGCTCTGGTACATAGCGGGCGGTTTTTCCGCCGATACGGCCACATCCTCCGATAGTCGCTCACATGATTCATCCCGCTCCTGCGGCGATGAACCGCCTCCTGGAGGTCCCGAGGGAGGGATTGGGGGATGAATCGCATGCTTTTTGATATAGAATTTCCACGAAGCAGGCACATCAGCCTATGAAAAACAACGGTAAAAAACGGGCCCCGGGCCGCGACGGAAGTCTCGATACCCAGACTCTGATCGACAGCCAGATCAGAAAAGGTAGCGATGTCCTCAGGCTGGGCCTGGCACAACTCGATAACGGTCAGCTCGATCCCAACGCATCCCTCTCAACATACGACGCGGTCGTCTGCGACGGCCTGCTCGAGTCTCTGGAAGACCCCAGGATTCTGCTCGACCAGTTGAAAGGGATCTTGCGTCCCGAGGGCCGGCTTATTCTGTCGGTGCCCAACGCATCACATGCAGCGTTTGTGACAGGTCTGCTCGACGGTGATCCAGATTTCAATAAAGAGGGACCGGCCGAAGAGCAACCTCGACGCCTTTTTACGCGCCAGGGCATAATCGGCCTGCTTGAGGAGAGTGGTTATCGCCCCGGGTGGATAGAATCCGTGCGCCAGCCTTTAAAACCTGATGCTCAAAGTGGCGGACAGTCGGACCTGGTGAGGCAATCGCTCGCAAACTACCTGGTTTCACTGCCCGATACTGATGCCAGCTCCTTCGTTGTCGTGGCTGGCCGCGCCGGTGAAGGACAGGCGGAAAACGGGCCGGGAGATGAGGAGATGGCCCGCTGGGCGGCAACCGCGCGCCGTGGGGAAGACCGTTTGACGGAGCTGGTCGATATCGTCATCCCCGTATTCGACGATCTTGAGAGCGTGTCGCGTTGCCTGGAGAGCGTACTGTCGCAGAAGCAGGTTGTAGACTTCGATGTCGTTGTCATAGTCGATGAAAGCGCCGGCCCGGAAATTGTCGACCATCTTCGCCTGCTGGAAAAGGCAGGCAAGATCATTCTGATGGCCACGGGCACGGATACCGGTTTTGCCGACGCCGCCAACCTGGGGATGCTGCTTAATCCCGACCGGGATGTCGTCCTGCTCGAAAGCGATACCGAGGTTAATGGTGACTGGCTCGACCGGCTGCGCCGCTGCGTGGCCAGCGCCCCGGACGTGGGCATTGTAACCCCGTTCTCGAATAACGCGATGTATCTAAGCTATCCCAGGACCATGCGCGACAACCACATACCACAAGGCGAGACAACCGCTTCCCTGGACGCTTATTTTAAGGATCTGAATACTGGTTTATATGTCGATCTACCCTCGGCTGTGGGTTTTTGCAACTACATCACCCGCCGTTGTCTGGACGAGGCGGGATATCTGGATTCGCTCCATTTCGGTCACGGCTACAACCATGAGAACGATCTGTCACTTCGCGCCATGCTCAAGGGGTTTACGAGATGGCTGTGCGGCGATGTGTTCGTATTCCACGCAGGAAGATTTTTTCAGCCGCCCGACAGGGCTCTTGCAGCAGAAGCTTCGCGTCAGATGAGTCACCGGCACCCGGGTTTCGATGAGATGTCCGGTGAGCATCGGCTGGGAGATCCTGAGCGTCCACTTCGACGCAGGATAGATCTTGAGAGGCTGGAACGCTCACCTCGCGGGAGAATCCTGTTTTTGAATCACAAGCTGGGAGGCGTCGTCGAGAAGCACGCTCAAGAACTGGCGCGCCTGCTTCAGACGCGCTATGACGTCCTGACAATACGGCCGGAAACCGGCGACGGCTTCGGTGGGGGTGAAAGAGCGCTCAGTATCGAATGGATGAGAACGGGCGAGGAGTTCAGAGCACGTTTTCCGCTGCCCGATGCTTATGGCGATCTGCTTGATTTCCTCAGGCGTCTGGGCCTTGAGCGTCTGCATATTCACCATCTCCATGGATTCGACGAGTGGGCGCCCGGCCTGGTGCGAGATCTCGGACTACCCTACGACTACACGGTCTACGACTACTATGCACTCTGTCCCCGCTTTGACATGGTCGATCAAAAGGGCGATTTTTGCGGGAAACCGGAACTCAAGGATTGTCATGCCTGCCTGGCGGGCGATCCGTGCTTCGAGGGAGAGATGGGCGCCCGGCGCGCGGCTTTCGAAGGTCTGCTGGAAGGAGCCCAGCGCGTCCTTGTTCCCTCGCATCATGCTCTTGAGGCGATGAAAGAATATTTCCCCAAAGCCGATTACGTTTACCTGCCATTTCCGGAAACCGGGCGCGGCGAGGCCGCGAAGCCGGATGAAAACAAGAAAATCGTCAAAGTGCTGGCGCTGGGCGAATCTTCGCTGGTGAGTGGCACCGATCTGCTGGAGGCCTGCGCCGCCGGTGCTTTACAGAAAGACCTGCCGCTTCATTTCAGCGTGATGGGAAGAAAACCGTCAGGAGCTAGTCCCCAGCCTGGCCTGCCTTTAAAATATCTGGGTCCCTACGAGGAGGCCGATCTCAAGCGGCTGATCGAGCTGGAGCGGGCGGACATCATCTTCTTCCCGGCTCGCTGGCCCTGTGTGCATTCCTGTTCTCTGGATGCCGCCAGGCTTACCGGCTTGCCTGTAGTGGCTCCCGACCTTGGCGTCTTTCCCGAGGCCCTGGATGATTACGGCAGGGCGCACCTGCTCGCCTCTGACAGCGCGCCTGATGTCTGGAACGATCTCTTCATGTCGCTGGCGGAGGATTGATCCGATGACGGGTTTAAATCCACAAGAATATCTTGAAGAATACCTGAGTGTTTTTGAGGCGGCGCAAAATAGAGCCGGTGAATCAAACCGCCGCAACGCCGCCCGGCTGACCCTGCCGGATAAATATCTTTCCGGCGGCCGGGAGACGTTCGAGTTGAGCGGTCATCTGCCTGCCGGCGTTTTGACCGGAGGGGAACTTTTAGACATCATCGATGTGGCGGGTTTTCTCGATGAGCCCGGCGAGACGGCCGCCGGCCTCAGGGACAAGATGTCGGAAAAGATCATCAGGTTGAAAGAGGACGAGCGGCGGCTTGCCGAACAGGACAGGCTTCTGCGCCGCCAGGAAGCAGAGCTGCGGGGATTTCATGGGTCGAGATTTTTCAGGGTGTATCGCATTGTCAGTCTCCCTTTCAGGGCGGCGCGAGACTTGAGTCCTCACATGAGGAATGCGGCCAGGCACCCCGCATACAGGACGCATCTTGCGGGCAAGGTACGCATGTGGCTTGGGCGGGGCGGGAATGATAGCACCGGCGGCCCTCCACCATCGTCTGGGCCAAAAAAGAAGGACGGTGTCAAATGAGTTCACATATTTACGACCGTCCGGAAGAAATCGATATCACCAACACCGGAGATTCTCTCGCGCTCATCGCCCGGCAGATAAAGAAGGGCAGCGAGGTGCTGGAACTGGGAGTGGCCACAGGCTACTTCAGCCGTTACCTTTCGCAGGTATTGGGTTGTCAGGTCGACGGCGTGGAGCTCGACGCCGTCATGGCTCGGGAGGCGAAACCGTGGTGTCGACGGCTGCTTGTGGCCGATCTGGATAAAATCCGGCTGGCGGATCACTTCTCCCCGGCTGCGTACGACGCGGTTATCTGTGCCGATGTGCTGGAACATCTGGCCGGGCCCGAGGATGTGCTGGAGCAGCTGAAAGGCCTGCTTAAGCCGGGTGGTCTCGTTGTCATGTCGATTCCCAACATCGCATACGCCGGCCAGGTGCTGAGCCTGATGGCGGGTGAGTTTGAATACCGCAGCGAGGGAATCCTCGACAGGACCCACCGCCGTTTTTATACGAGGCAGAGCCTGCTTAAGATGATTGACGAGGCAGGTTACGATCTACTTGGCGTAGAACCCGTGCATCTGCCGCTCCAGCAGAGCGAGTTCTTTGAGAAGCTGGACCATCTGGTGCTGCCGCTTGCCGGCTATCTGCTCTCCCGTGCCGACGCCGACGCCTACCAGTACGTGCTTGCGGCGAGGCCCCGGACGTAAGGGACAGTTACCGCAGGCGGCTGCCGGCGTTACCCGGCCGTGATCATTCCCAACATCGACTTGACGCATTCTGGCTGCTCATCAAGCAGCGTTCGCATCTCCTCACTGATAACGAGCTTCTTTCCCGCCATCGACTGCTGCTGAAGGCCGTAGAGGGCGGCAAGCACGCGTCCGTGATCCGGGTCCTTGCCGATTTTGAGAAGATGGAGATATGTGTCAATCAGGGAATCGAGACAGCGGTCAGGCCTGTACTCAACGGTATCGAAATACGCTGACTCGCCTTTCGCCAGCTCGAACACTTTTCTGTCGGAGGCGATGCGCCTTTGGCCCAGCTCTTTCCTCTCTTTCAGAAGCTGTGGCAATCCCGCCAGGAATGACGCAAGCGTCGAGAGATTGGCCATTATGAATTTTCTCCGGATGAAGGTTCGCGCCAGCAGGCGCGCGCAGCGCGCAAAGACGATACCGGCGACCTGCCGGCGGCTCTCGAAGTTGCGGACCACTACCTTGAGGGTATTGAGTTCGATCAGACGGTACTTGAACGCCAGCGCTTCATTGCGGGTCACGCCGGAATGGAGATGATGAACGACGGCGCCGGGCTCGACGAGGAATCTATAGCCCTGACTGCGGGCCCGCAAACACCAGTCGGAATCCTCGAAATAAAGGAAATAGCCTTCATGGAGGGGTCCGACCTCACTATCATCGAAGAGTCCGCGCCGCAGCAGTGAGGCGCCGAAGCAGGTCCCGAAGACCTCCTCACGATGGTCGTACTGGCCCAGGTCGCACTGGCCGATGCCGCGGTTGAAGCTGGCGCCGCTGGCGGGCATGACCGTGCCGACGGCGTCGATAAAGCCTTCATGCGCGCTCGACATCATCTTCGGCGCTATCCCGGCGCAGTCCGGTCCCGCTGCTTGAAGAGCGGACTCCATCGACTCAAGCGCACCGGGCGTCAGCACGGCGTCGGTGTTCAGCAGCAGGATGTATGGTTCCAAAGCTTCTTCGATGCCCCGGTTGACCGCCGCCGCGAAGCCGGCGTTCCCGGGCATCTCGATAATCCGCACCTCGGGATAGCGTCTTCTCACCTGGTCGAAAACGCCGTCGCCTGAGGCGTTGTCCACGAGCACGATCCTGCATTCGTTTTCCGCCTCAGTGCCGGTGATGGAATCCAGGCACTGCGCAAGCATGTCAATGGGGGTGCGATAGTTGACAATTACACAGCATGTGCTGAACCTGGGCTCGGGGGCGGATGCGGTCATGTCGTTACCCGGACCCCGGACGTTTGCGTGCGAATACCAAACTACCGGCAGGCCTGTGAAGCAGGTGGTTCTCAACCGCGGCGAGTGGCACATGCAGTGCGACGAGCAATCCGCCCGCGATGCGCGGTGCGTGTGCCAGCAGGGAAGAGCTTTTATAGGTATGTGTGGTGGAGGCGCTGGGGATGACAGAGAGACCGAAGATGCCCGAGCAGTCCAGTATGCTCGAAGGTACGAACTTGATATCGCAAAATCCACTGGCTGTGAAAGCCCGGCGCACACCTTCCTGGCTGGGAATAGCCATATGCCGCGGAGCCTCACTGAACTGGCTCCAGCGTCTGCCGAGCATCGAAACCTGCAGGGAATCAGCCAGCGGCACCTCGGCCACGAACCAGCCGTTTGGCTTGAGCATGTCATGGACTTTTTCCAGGGCCGCGCGGACGTCAAGCAGGTGTTCGAGGACCCAGTGCGATGTCACGATGTCGAACGATTCAGGCGGATAGGCGACCGAGTCGAGCGTCCCGGTGTCCGCCTCGAAACCCAGCCGCTCACGCACATATTCGACCAGCTCCGGCTGTATCTCCATTCCCCGCACGCTGAAACCGGCCTCGGCCAAACGCGACAGCCGGTCTCCGGGCCCACAGCCCACATCCAGGAGTTTGCCGGAGGAGAGCCCCGTATAGCGCCGAATCGTCGCTACCTCATTCTTGTGGGTAAGACGGTAAAAGAGTTTCTTCTCAAGAGACGCAAGCGCGCCTTTAACCCGGCCTTCAGTTTCCATGTCCGCCCTGAAGCTATATACCTCAGGGTATAGTTCTGGTATTATATCCGGCCTGGGCATGGGCGCAAGATGAGCCGAACCGCAGTCTGCGCATCGCAGGAACGACCACGAGCCGGGCACGTACCCAAGCCTGTCGCTGATACCATCGAGCCAGGGCTCCAGTCGTTCGCTGCCGCAAAAAAAACATGCCTGAGGTATGAACCAGCTGGTATTGTCATCCGCTCTCAATGTGTTGGGTTGTGTCATGGATGAAAGACTCTCAGGCTCTGGCGAGAAGTTTTTTATAGGTTTCAATGTGTCTGTCGATGGTGTCATCCCAGTAGAATCTCTTGATTTCAGAGGTCTCGTAATCTCCCGTGAATATTCTCACAACACCGTCGGTGATCGCTGCGGGGTCCTGCGGTGGTATGGTGACGAACCTGCCGGATACGACCTCCGGCAACGAGCCCGCCGTCGTGGCCACGACCGGCCGGTCCATGGCACAGGCCTCAGCGCAGGTGAAGC
>JBAZWE010000010.1:0-23480 GCA_041660545.1 Thermoleophilia bacterium | reverse complement strand
AGGAACTATAACACAATCGCTGGCCTGGAAATATCGTGGAAGTTCTTCCCGGGCAACCGGGTCCATCAGTATCACATCACGGCCCAGTTCTGAAACCTTCTTCAGCGCCTCCCTGTATTTGGGAGGCGGGGTTTTCGAGAGCAGCAGCATAAGCCTGGAGCCCGGTATCCTGCGGCTTATCTCGGGCACTGCGTCAAGAAGATGCTCGACCCCCTTGACCACACCGGGGCGGCCCGTGTACATGTACAAAAAAGTGTCTTCGTCCACGCCGAGCCTGGCCCGAATCTCATCGCGTCCGCCGGGCTTGCCGGGATCGAACAGTTCGTAGTCGATACCCGGGTAGGCGACAAAAGCTTTCTCCGGGGGAATGCGCGATTTGAGCAGTACGTTCCTGGTGTTCTCGGAGATACAGCTGTAGCTGTCATAGGGAAGGGCGAGTATGGCTCTCTCGAATATCCTGTAAGCCAGCGCCGCGGCTGGGTTTAAGCCTATCTTCTGCCAGAGGTCCCGAAGCACTTCGAAAGGCAGGAGGACGACCGGTTTCTTTTTCATCCTGGCCGCGATCCATGCTGTGATGGCGCCGTTGTATGTGGCGGCCTGGATGATGTCCGCCTCAGCCGCCGCCTTCATTATCTGCTTAAAGCCCAGAACGGTAAACCAGTAGCGGTCGCCGAAGCGCGGGACGGGCACCCTGTATACCCTGACCCCGTTGAGCTTCTCCTTACGCGCGGTCCCGGGGAGCTGTGAGGTGATTACGCTGACATCGTGTCCCAGTGACGCTAAGCCTTCAGCCAGGCGTTGCATCAGCGTCTCTCCGCCACCGAGGTGAGGATAGTAATATTCATAAACGAAACAGATTTTCATTCCGTCCGAGACCACCGCTACTCCTGGCTGGGAGTGTGGCGGCGCGAGGCGACGACCGCCAGGGCCAGCAGCACCTTTACCATGTAATAGACGGAGCGGAAGAAGTTGATCGAAGAGCGGCCTCCCGCGCGTGGCCTCATTTGAACGGGTACCTCCATGATGCGGTAACGGGCCATGTGCACCAGCAGCAGGGCCTCGACCTCCGGATAGTCGCGCGGATAGTCGTTGGCGAACTGTTCGATGAGTTTCCAGTTTATGGCCCGGAAACCCGAGGTGGCGTCGGTGAGTTTCTGCCGCAGGATCAGAGAGAGTATCTTTGAAAAGAGGGCTGTTCCGGCGCGGCGGCCCGGTGAGCCGTCATAACCGTTGTCGACCAGGTAGCGGGAGCCGACCGTCATGTCACTCTCATCGTCGATCACCGGTTTCAGCAGTTTTTCCAGCCATCCCGCGTCGTGCTGACCGTCTCCATCAACCTGTACGGCGATATCGTAGCCCTCCTGCCTTGCAAACAAAAAACCGGCCTGCATGGTAGAGCCGATGCCCAGGTTAAAAGGCAGGCGCAGCAGCTGTACGCCCTGCTCCAGGGCGACCCTGTCCGTGCCGTCGCTGGATCCGTCGTCGACGACGACGATGTCGGCGTCCATGTGGGAGCGCACGTCGGCGATGACGCCCGCGAGGCTCGCGGTCTCGTTGTGCGCGGGTATGATTATCAGGATTCTATGATTTTCCATAAGTCTCGCCGCTATCCGGTATGGGCACGGAATGATCGAACAGATAAAAGACGCCACCCGCCAGGCTGACAAACGTCAAAACGATGAAGGTCAACAGCGCCATCGACAAAGCCTCCGCTTCGGCCACGTTGACCAGGCTGAAAAGAGCCACCCAGGCAACCTCTCTCACGCCCAGGCCGTTCAGCGAAATGGGCAGCATGCTGACAGCCAGGACTATGGGAATGAATAAAAAATAATATATTACAGGCACTTCGATTCCCAGCGACAATGCCAGTACATAAACTGTAAGTACCGTCAGGCACTGGTACGCGAGCGAGATCGCCATCACCCATGCCATCAGTCCCTTGTGCTGTTTGTAACTGTGCAGGGAGAACCAGAGGCTGCGCGCATGCCGTCTCATTCCCAGCAGGTCGCGCCTCAGCAGAGGCATGCCCGACAGTTTTCGCGCCGCCCGCTCGCTGACAACCAGGCCGATCAGCAACAGGGCGGCCACGAACATGGCAACGACAAGCGCCGACATCCAGGGTTTGAGCAGCCGCAGCTCCAGGCCGGCCGTTATTATCGCCATCGCCAGCAACGCGAATGCGGAACTGGCCCGGTCGACAACCACGGAACCGGTAGCCTCGGCCGCCCGGCCGGTATGGCGCGAGAGCTTGAAGGCCTTGACCACATCGCCGCCCATGGCGCTGAGCAGGAAGTTGTTGAAGAAGAGCCCGATGTAAAAAAGCGAGGTCAGGTAGAAAAAGGATGCCGACACCTCCCGGGCCTTGAGGATCAGACGCCATTTAAAAACGCTGACCATGTTGGCTGCGAGGAACACCAGTGTCCCGAGGATCAGTAATGCGGGATCGACGTAACGAAGCGTCTGGATGACCAGCTGGAGATCCAGCTTCCACAGAAGCAGACCCAGGATGATGAGACTGACCGCCGCCCTGAGCAGCTTCGAGCGGAACAACGCCCTGATTCCGCCGCGCTTTTGTGCTTCAGGAAGGCTCATCGGGGATGCTGTCATCTGCCTCCTGCCGCAGCCTTTCTTCGCGCTCTTTTCTTAGATCGCGATCCAGCAGCGCCAGCTTCTGTGCCAGCATCTTGCTCTGGTCGGTAAGTCTCGAGACCAGCATGGAAAAATGGAGGGCCATGCCAAAAAGAAAAAGGAGCGCCAGCAGAAAAAGGGCGTTGGATGGCAGGGAGATACCGATGGCCGAAGAAATTTTACCGAGCAGGCCCTCCCAGACGGCGAGCAGCAGTATCACCGCGACCGTCAGGAACCATAGAAGCGAATACTGTTCCTTGAGCTTCTTCTTCCTGATCAGCTGAAAAATAACAGCGGCGAGGGCGATGCCGATCACAAGCGACACCACCTGGATCCTGCTCATGGGGAAGTCATCAAACATGTTGATATTCTATAGAAAAAGAGGGAAGCGGGAAACGGTAACCGTCAAAAAGGCCTGTGCCGCACTTTATCCCGGTATACTTGGGCCTGGGAAGATGCGGCGCCAATCAGTTATTATATTCACTAGGCTGTGAGGGCCGATCCCGCTTCAGATCGGCCCGATGATTCATATGCCACAGGTTTTATAACGACGGCCCGACCGGACAGGTTCAACCTGCGAGGGGCCATTGAAGCAGGGGGGAAGAAAAACAAGCGCCAATCAGGCGAGGGATGAATTTTCAAATCGAGGAGGATTCAGTTGGAACATGAAAATCAGAAAGTTTCCGTGGTAACCGGCGCTGCCGGGTTCATCGGTTCCCATCTGTGTGATTATCTGCTGGACAAAGGGCACAAGGTCTATGGAATCGACAATCTCAACACCGGCACCCTGCGAAATCTCGAAGACATACAATCTGACGATTTCATCTACTTGAACGTCGACATCACCACCTTCATCGATGTCCCGGGCAGGGTTGATTATGTATATCACCTGGCGAGCCCGGCGAGCCCCATCGATTACCTGCAGATACCACTGCAGACCCTGAAAGTCGGCGCCGTCGGCACGCGGAACGCGATCGGCCTGGCCAAGTGGAAGCGTGCGCGCTTTCTGCTCACTTCGACTTCCGAGGTCTATGGAGATCCGGAGGTCCACCCGCAGACCGAGGATTACTGGGGAAACGTCAACCCCATCGGGCCCCGCAGCGTGTATGACGAGGCCAAGCGTTACGCCGAGACGACGACCATGGCCTATCACCGCCAGCAGGGAGTCGATACCCGCATCGTCAGGCTGTTCAACACTTACGGGCCAAAGATGAGGCCGTATGATGGCCGCGCCGTGCCGACGTTCATCAGGCAGGCTCTTGACGACAAGCATCTGACGGTCTTCGGGGATGGTTCCCAGACCCGGAGCTTCTGTTATATCTCAGACCTGGTGGAGGGCATCTTCCGGGTGATGATGAGCCATTACCACTTGCCGGTCAACCTGGGAAATCCCTCAGAGTATACGATCGAGCAGCTGGCGGATCTCATCATCAAGCTAACCGGCAGCAAGAGCGAGGTCGTCTACCAGGCCCTTCCGACGGATGACCCTAAACGCCGGCGTCCCGACATAACCCTGGCCCGCAAGCTGACCGGCTGGGAACCCACGATCGCCGTAGAAGATGGTCTGGCACGCACGGTGGAGTGGTTCAAGAGCTATCTCGAAGAGGAGCAGGTCATATAGCCCACTCCGGGTGAGCTTACGATTTTCTCATGGGCGGATGTGGCGTAGTTGGTAACGCGTTGGCTTCCCAAGCCGAAGATCGCGGGTTCGAATCCCGTCATCCGCTCCAAGTTAATGACTGAATACGGCTGCGATTTGGTTGATTGTGATGATAAATACAATACCTGAATCATGGTAGTCTTTTGACATATTCACCCATGGGGTTTAATATTCAAAAACCGTGAGATGGAATTTGGAATGAGCATCGAATAACTTCTCAGGCTTTTCTACGTCAAGGCAAGAAACGTCGTGCAACATGCTTCAATGTGGAGGTGTTGAGTGGTGAGGTTTCTCAGCCTTTCAGTGGCTGTTTTAGTTGGAATGGTCGTCTTTTTCTTAAGTCCGGCCGCAGCCCAGGTCAATAAATCACTCGGTTCCGATCTGTTGCCGGATGGGCGGCAGGCCGTTGGAATGATGGCAACCGGCGTGAACATCAAACCACTGAGTAAATCCCTCTCTTCTCAGTGGACCTCCGTAGAAAACCTGAGTCCCGACATGAGTGCGTTCAACGCGGATAAATTAAACACAGAAGCCCGCGAAGGTGCGTTGCACAAGTTTAGGTTTGAGGCGTGTCTCTCACTTCTTTCACCTAAGGTAAATGGGATGACCGGAACCACATTCACGATTAGCGAATTCTTAATAAGTTCAACCAAGATGACTCTGGTCGCCAGCGGTCATGGCGGTCCTGAACTTCTTCGTGACTTCGTTCCGTCTTCCTATATGGCTTGGAATGCCATTAAAGGGCCGGAAAATCTTCCATTCCAATCTCGCACAATTCTTGTCAACGAGTACGAGAGTGATGGGTTGTGGTCACGCACGGTGCGCGGTACTCAGATCATCACCAAGGAATTCTCTACGACTGCCTCTGGATTGTATGAAATCGGCAAGTACGGTTACAATCCCATGACAGACACCATCAAGTACACAAGAAATGAGTCTTTAACAAGCTACGAAACGATCAAGGCGGGAGGTATAAACAGTAAATTCAAAGCCATCTCGATGCCGGCTATCAAGATGCCTGCCATCAAGGAAAGCGACTTTAAGCAGTCACAGATATCCACTCCGACAAAAATATCAACGCCTTCGTGGAAATCCACATCAACAAAGCCCTACACCGTAACAAAGCCCTACACCGTAACAAAGCCCTACACCGTAACAAAGCCCTACACCGTAACAAAGCCCTACACGGCAACAAAGCCCTACACGGCAACAAAGCCCTACACCCCTACCTACACCCCGCCGAAGATATCCATTCCGAAGATGTCCGCGCCGTCGCGGATATCCATCAAGTAATTCCTTAACCGCGCATCATTTCGATTTGTAGCCGCTTCCCCTTTCCGGCCGGATTTTCACGCGCTGACCCGACTTGGGTGTGGCATCTGACACACCCGATGTAGCAAAACTTATTATTTTTGTCAGGTTTGGCGTCCCGGTGGACTTCCCGAGCATGCTTCGATCTGCCTGAAACATTTCCCTCAGATGAAAAACACCAGCAATATCGCATATTTTTAACTCCTCATCCTCACCTGTGCCGTTATTGGCATGCTTCTTGCTTGTAAAGCATGTATATACAGCACCCCCAGAAATTTTTTTTGAAGGGAGGACAGGACCCGGATTCCATACTTTTAAATAAAGTGCCCCGTATTTTTTGACCCGGAGTAATTACGGCGGCACGTTTTTTAAGCAAGAGCTCAAAGAAAGTTTTAAAAACGAGGAGGATGATGAAATATGCACAAACATGGTAAGTACAGGATGCGTTATCTTTTTATGTTTTCACTGGTGGTGGTTCTCGGCCTGGCACTGGGCTCCCTGGCGCTGGCGGTAGTTGATACAACTGGTCCGGTAGTGACCAATGTCGTGCCTGCGGACGGCAGTACCATCTATGCCAACGGCAGCTCGACTATTTATTATCAGAACGGGAACACGACCCCCATGGTAATCAAGGCCGACTACAGCGATGAGGTCGGTGGCAGCGGTGTCGATGTCAACAGCGTTATGGTTCACCTCGACGGCGGCAACATGCTGATGAACTGCCTGGCCGCCACCACGACTCACGTGGAATGTACCGCGACCGCGGCAGACCTGTTCCCCGGTACGCATCCGCTTGATATATATGTAGCGGACCTCGCCGGCAACCTCACCACGAACCGTACCTGGGTGACCGTTACTGTCGACAATGCAGCGCCGACATATTCCAACCTGACGCCTGTCGATGGCAGCACGATCCTCACGTCCCAGCTGAACAGTCTCAGCACCAATGACATGAGCGCCCTGCGCATCGATTACGATTTGACCGACCCGGCTCCCTCGAGTGGCTGGACTCCGATGTCCCATATCAACGATAGCGTCCCGCCGGGCATCATGGGCGCCATGATCATGAACACATCATGCGTAAAAACACCTACCGCTACCGACCCGACCCACTATTCGTGCCAGATGAACAGGGCGGCGAAATTGCACCTGGGTGACAACACGCTCTCGATACTGCTCAAGGACAAGGTAGGCAACACCAGCAGCGACTATACGAACGCCGCGACACTGAAGCACTACACGGTCGTCGACAACGTCGCCCCGGCAGTGAGCGGCCTGACCGCCAACGCGACGACGATCTCGGCAAACTATAGCGACCCGAATCCCACCGGCGCCAACTCCGCGAATCTGAACAGCGGCATCAACGCCGGCACCGCGATGGTCAAGGTCGATGGCACCACGATCATTACTGGCTGCACCGTGACCGCGACCGGCATCAGCTGCCCGACGCCTTCCGGCCTGTCGGTCAGTCCGCATTCAGTCGAGGTAACCGTCGCCGATACGGCCGGCAATACCGGCACCAGCATCATCTCGTACACACCGCCATGCACGCCTGGCAAGCCGTCGCTGTCACTCAGCAGGCAGGGCACGTCATGGGGCAGCTATGCCGATTACCTGGCTCGCGAGCTCTCGGTTCAGCTTGGTGTCAACAACACCGGCGCCGATGCCGCCAACAGTGTCACCATCACCGGTTCGACCAGCACCAACGGCGTGACGCTCTCGACTCCGACTCCGATCAATCTCGGTACGGTTGCCGGTAGCGCAAGCGCTACAACCACCGTCAAGTATCACGTGCCGAACACGACCGGCTCGTTCAAGACCAGCATTAACGCAAGTGCGTCTGATACCTGCGGCACCAGCTACACCTATCCGGTATAAGGGAGATAGAGGAAATCGACAAACACGAATCATGGGAGAAACCGCATGACTGATACAAAAGAAGCGCGGGAACCCTATGCAAAGCCGGAACTGGCAAAGCACGACAACTTGAAGGACATCACCTTCGAGTGCCCGCAATGGCAGTGCAGTGTGACGGTACCGCCGCCGCCGGCGCCATAGGACCAGATAAACAAAGAGCAAAAACAGCGACGGCCCCCAGGGGCCGTCGCTTTACGTTATCGACGAAAGGTCGAAGTCACTTCTTCCTCGATCTCATCACCAGCCAGCCGAAATGTGGCAGTGCGGTCATCCGCTTCGCCCGCGACGGTTCCATCCATAACCGAAACAGCCATTCCATGCCCGCTTTGCGCATGATCCTGGGCGCCCGGGGGATCATTCCCGAGATAAAATCAAACGCGCCGCCGACGCCGATCGCCACGCGGACGTTTAAGAGTTTCTCCCTGTTCCTGCCGATCCAGAAATCCTGTTTGGGACATCCATAAGCGACCGCCAGGATATCGGCGCCGGAGTCATTAATCATCCGCACGGTCTCGTCATCGGTTTCAATGCCCGGGTCGGCGCTGCTGGTTCCGGCCACCTTCAGTCCCGGGTAGCGGTGACTCAGCTCGTGTGCCGCCAGCTCAGCTACCCCCGGTTTGCCTCCGAGAAAAAAGACGCTCAGGCCGTTTTCGGCTGCAATCCCGCATATCTCGGGCAGCAGTCCGGTGCCGGTGATGCGGTCCGGCAGCGGTTCACCCAGCAGCCTCGACGCCCATACGATGCCCATGCCGTCGGGCACGCATAGTTCGGATCTGTTGATCATCTTTAGCAGTTCATGATTGCGGCCGGCGAGCATCACGTATTCAGGATTGAGCGTTACGATCTGCTTGCAGCCAGGAGTTGTTAAAAAAGAATCGACCTGCTCAAGCGCATCATGCCGGCTCACCCTGTCGACTTCGACGCCCAGCACTTCGAGCGGACCCTCAGGCGCCGTTTTCCGGCCCGCGGTTACTTCCTCATATATGGAAACGATCGAATCGGCGACCAGGTTCCAGTCGTAGCCGGCGGCTGTTTTTTTCGCCGCCGCGCCGATGGAAGCCAGCCGCCCATCTTCCAGATCCAGCGCCGCGCGTAGTATTTCGGCCGCGGTCCCGGGGTCGGCGTAGTCGGCGAGGAAGCCGCTCTCGCCATCATCGATGATGTCAGCGAACGCGGGGATGTCGTTTACCACAGGCACCGTTCCGGTGGCCATGGCTTCGACCGTGGAGAGTCCGAATGCCTCATACTCGGAAGCCGAGACGAACAGTCTCGCCGTGGCCAGGGCCGCCAGCATCTCCTCCTGCGATACGACTCCCGTGAACGTCACCGACCGGCCCAGACCGATCTTTTCGGCGTGCTCTTCGAGTCCTTTCTGAAGATCCTCCCAGTCCGGACCTATGATCTTCAGCTGTGCATGAGGCCTCATATCCCGCACTCTGGAAAATACATCCAGCAACCGGTCCACACGTTTGTTTTTGGAGATCCTCCCGACGAAAACGAGAGATTGCCCTTCGATCTTCTTCTCGACTTGCGCGAACTTCTGATAGTCGATGCCGTTATCCACGAGAGAGATATTTTCTGTCACCTGCGAAAACAGATCCGCGTCTTTCTGACTGCTGGCGATGACCCGGTCAACGCCCTTGAGGGAATTGCGGGTTATCGTTTTAAAGTAGGCCTGCTTGAAGGAAGGAAACCAGGACGTGTGGAAAAAGCCGCCGTGCGTGGAGAGCACGACCGGTGTATTATGAACTCCCTTGAAAGTGCCAAGCAGGTCGATGAAGAAATCCACCCCGTGAACATGGACCAGGTCATACCGTGGCATGAGGTCCAGCAGCCGCGGCGCCAGAAAATAACGCGCGGTTCCCAGCGACGGTAGACGGATTACATCCGTTCCGTCTATTTCCTGGTAGGCGGGGAGCTGCTGCTTTGTCTTGAAGATATAATCGAGCGTCGCCACATCGCACTGATGGCCCCGCTCGGAAAGTTGCCGGCAGAGGTTGGCGACGTATGTTTCCATTCCACCGGTGCTGGGTAAATATTGCCTTACTACCTGCAGAATTCGCATTTCCACACCTGACGATGGTTTTAAAAACAATTATTGGCCCGTTAGCATGTTGCGGGGCCGCGACACCAAATTATAAGATGTTTACCGACAGTCGGCCATAGAGAGGTGAAAATGATTAAGAAAATTGTTGCGTTGATGATGGGAGCGGTACTGCTTGCTTTTGTCTTTACCGGTTGCGGTAAGGAATCGGCAACGGAGACGATAAACAAGGCGATCACGAAGAATGGCGAAACCAAGACCGTGCACACGGACTACGACGTTTCCTTCGAGATCAAGGGTGACGCATCCTCCATGGGGCCTCAATATGCAGGTCTTTTGCCCATAACATTGGCCGTCAAGGGCGGTCTTGATACCGACTCGAACACCGAACCGGCCAAGATGAAAGGCAACGTGCAGATATCCGGCCTCGATCAGATCCTGCAGAGTCTCGCCAAGGCCGGGGGAGACAGTCTCGACACGAACACAAAGAACCTTCTCAACCAGTTCGGTGGAATCTTCTCGGATGTGGAATTCGTTTCCGTCGATAAAAACGGCTATGTCAAGATCGCGGGCACATGGTATGAAACGGGCGATCTAAGTAACAGTATGGATTCTCTGGGCAGCCTTGGCAGCCTGGGCGGCATGGGATCAGCCGGTGTGGGCAGTCTCGGCGCCAGCGCCGGCAACGTAGACTCCAAGTGTTATCAGGATGCCATGAATGATCCCAACAAGATGGGCGCCGACAATCTGTTCAAGGATACGCAGGAGATGTCTGAAGAGAGTATCGACGGTGTTCAGACCCGGCATTTCAAGTCCAATATCGATTTTAACAAGGCGCTTACCCAGATGGGCACCATCTCAAAGGATTGCGGAAACGCTGACGCGTCCACCGGCCTTGAAACGGCAAAGGCTGATATCGGCTCACTGTTCAGCAAGGCCGAGGTCGAGATGTGGATCGACAGTGACAGCAACCTGCGCCAGATGAAGGTCGTCATCGAAATCGATCCATCCGCCCTCACCAACCTGGCGGGCGACGCGGGAGCGAGCGGCGCGGGCGCGGATGTGGCGGCGCAGGCGCTGCAATCCATATCACTGAACATGACATTCAAGTTCTCGAAGTTCAATGAAGAAATGAACATCACCAAACCCGCGGGTGACGTGAAGAAGATAGAAGACCTGATGGCAAACCCGATGATCGCGGGACTGATCTCGGGTCTGGGAGGCTCTTCCGCCACCAGCGGACTGGGCAGCAGTATCCTGGGAGGCGGCTCGACCAGCGGATTGGGCACGACCGGCACGACCACTATCACTACCCCGTCTTATTCGCGCTGAGCTGCGAGAACGGGTGACATAAAAGCAGCAGGGGCGCACTTAAAAAGTGCGCCCCTTTTTTTGCGCCCAGGCTTTACAGACTCCTTACAATTCCTTAATAAGCTACTTACCTGGTGGACCAACAATATCTATCAGGAGTGCAAACCATGCACTTAAAACAATTTGATGGAGGTGTCTGTAAATGAGGAAAAACAGAAAGATGACGCTGGTGGCTTTGCTGGCGGCGGGCATGGTAATGCTTGCCGGAGCTGGCTACGCGTACGCCCAGTCTTCGGACAATATGTCCGGAACCGCCACCACAGGACAAAACGGCGGCAGTGACCAGAATGCCCAGAATCCGGGACTGAAGGGAAGACACCTGATAGGCGGAGAAGTAGTCAAGTTCGAGAACAACACGATCACCATAAAGACGCTCAAGGGCGATGAGAAGACGGTCAAGGTCGACGATCAGACCAAATACCGCAAAGATGGCAAAGACGCAACAGTGGATGATATCAAGGCCGGCGAGAAGATAGGCGTTGGCCTCGGCAAGAAGCCCGAGGAAGGTCAGGACCCCGTGGCCAAGGTCGTCATGATCGGCGATCCTCCAAAAGATGGCCAGGGTGGGCCCGGCGGTCCACTCAAGGGAAAGAAACCGGTGGTTGGTGAGGTGACCGCGCTCAACGGCGACACCGTCACCATCAAGACCGCTGAAGGCGATGTACAGGTGAAGCTGCCGGCCATCACCGCCGGCCAGCGCCTCGCCGTTGTCCAGGGCGAAGATGGAACCGTCAAGGCCGTAATGTATAACCCTCCGGAACGTCCGCAGGGGCAGCAGGACCAGGCGCCGCCGGCTGAAGGCGATAACGCCTGATTGACTGAAACCAGAGCCTGATTGCCCGGGCTTGATATAAGGGCATCAGGAAAAGAGAAGCGATATGGGACGGGCGGCCGCCGCAGGCGGCCGCCCGTCCCGGTCTTGCCCAAAGTTTCCATGTGGCGTTATCCCGCAGGCGGAGGATTAATCAGGTTGGCCTCGAAAGCGCATTCGAACCGGCCATCACGACTTAAGGAAATCAGGGATGTTAAAACTTCCGGTACTGATAATCGAAGACGAAGAGAGCATAGCCTCCTTCGTCCGCATGTATCTTGAGAAGGAGGGTTATGAAGTCAGCGTCGCGGGCACCGGCGAAGACGGGCTCAAGCTGGCGCATGACAATAACCCCTCGGTGGTCCTCCTGGACATCATGCTGCCGGGCATAGACGGCTTCGAAGTCTGCCGCCGCTTAAGGGCGGACTCCCAGGTGCCAATCATCATGCTCACCGCACGTGACGCATCAACCGACAAGGTGGTCGGCCTGGAGCTGGGAGCGGATGACTATATCACCAAGCCCTTCGACCCCAGGGAGCTGGTGGCGAGAGTGAAATCGGTGCTGCGCCGGGCCCAGGCGGGCACCGGCAAGGCGGGTGAGACTCTCAACGCGGGAGAGATCACACTGGACAAAGGACGCCACGAGGTCACGGTGATGGGAGAGAGCGTGAAGCTCACTTCAATGGAATTCAACCTGCTGCATTATCTCCTTTTCAACAAGGGACTGGTCCTGACGCGCCAGCAGCTGCTCGAGCATGTCTGGGGTTACGACTTTCTGGGAGATACCCGCACCGTTGATGTACATATCAACCAGCTTCGCAAGAAACTGGGCGACGCGGCCAGCATAGAAACAGTATGGAGTGTAGGTTACAAGCTGGCGGAAAAATAATTAAGGGGTCCGCGCGAAAGAATTACCATGATGAATTTCAATAAAAGCCTCAAGGGAAGACTGGCCGCATATTTCGCGCTGTCGATCGTCATCTCCCTGTTGATCTCAGGATTTATCTCCGTGGGCCTGGTCCAGCGCTACCTGCGCCAGAAGACGATCGCTGACTTAAAGTCCCAGTCCGAGGCCCTGGCAAAACAGATCGAGAAAGAGGGGTTGCCCCAGAACCGTTATATCAACGACCTGGAAAAGATGTATCAGACAAGGGCGATGTTCGTGCCATATCGGGAGCAGGCATTGGGGCGTCTGCCGCAAGCAGGTCCACGGGGTGACGCGGTTGAGCCGAGCATGCCCCTGTCGCAGCTCGACTGGGAACTTCTAAAAAGCGGAGACACCCAGGTAACGGAGGCCGACCTGCCGGAGGGCGACAGGCAGGTCGTGCTCGTCGCTCACGGCATCAGGGCGGGTGACGAGATGGCCGGGGCGGTCGTCCTTACCAAACCGATCAGGCTCCTGCAGTCCTGGTCGCCGCTTGCGGCTGAATTCTTGATTGCCGCAATAACATCCCTGGCGGTCTCATTGCTGCTGTCGTTTCTGCTTGCGCGCCGCCTGTCACGGCCTCTGCACGAGATCACGATGGCGGCGACAGCGGTGGCCGCCGGCGATTTCAGCACCGAGCTCGAAGTCCGGTCCGAGGATGAGATCGGAAAACTTGCCGACGCTTTCCGTCACATGTCGGACGAGGTGCAGCAGGCCCAGCAGCAGCAGCGTGAGTTCGTCATCAACGTAAGCCACGAACTAAAGACGCCATTGACGGCGATCAACGGGCATGTCCAGGCCCTGCGTGACGGCATCGCCACGGACCCGCAGGCGATCGGTAAATCCCTCGAAGTAATCAACTCCGAGACAAAGCGGCTCAGCCGGCTGATCGAGGATCTGCTCAGTCTGGCCAAGTTCGACGCCCACCAGTTCGAGTTAAAACGGGCCACGGTTTCGGCGCGGGAGGCGGTCGAATCCGTGAAAGACGGTCTTGCCCGCGACGCAGAGGAGCGTGGCATCAGCCTTCAGAGTGGAGAAAATGCCGCCGAGATAATGCTTTCAACCGATCCCGACCGTCTGCGTCAGGTGTTATCCAACCTGGTCCAGAACGCGCTTACCCATACACCGGCCGGTGGTAACGTTAGTATTTCAACACGCAAGGAAGCCAACAGCGTCATCTTCGAGGTCTCCGATACCGGCCAGGGGATACAATCCGAAGACCTGCCACATATATTTGACCGTTTCTATCGCGCCGGTTCAGGAGCCCGCAGCGCGGGTCTGGGGCTGGGTCTGGCCATTTCCCGCGATCTCGCCCGCGCCATGGATGGCGATATAACCGTGACATCCCGTACCGGAGATGGCTCCGTATTTACGGTAAAGCTTCCCGCCTGAACCTTTTTGGCGGGGTGGAAATCGCCCTGATTTCCAGGAAAACCCGTTGGGAGCCTCCCTTTGCAATGCAGCACTTTTGACGCTAACACTCCACGGGATCATGCCGATAAAAACAGCCAGTGCCGCCGCTTGGACTATTACCTTGCAACCCGGCAGGGCAATACCTATAATTTAGCGTCACTTTTTATATGAAAGGCAGGTTGGAAAGGCAGTGCCAGAAAAAGAAGTCATACTTACAGCCGAGGGCTTCCAGCGGCTATCTGAAGAAATAGAATATCTCTCGTCGGTAAAGCGCGAGGAAATCTCAGAGCGAATCAAGGACGCCCGCGAATTCGGCGACATCAGCGAGAACAGTGAATATAACGAGGCCAAGAACGAACAGGCCAAGATGGAGATGCGCATCAGCCAGCTGGAGCACAAGCTCCGCAACGCACGCATACTCGACGGTTCGGAGATCAAGACCGACGCCGTGGGAATCGGCAGCGAAGTCCACATCAAGGACGTCAAGCACGGAGATTCATTCCGTTACGTCGTGGTGGGTTCGGCGGAGGCTGATCCCGCGAACAAGCGGCTCTCCAACGAGTCCCCGGTGGGCAAGGCGATCATGGGCAAGAAGGCTGGAGAAACCGTGAAGGTAGCAACGCCGAGCGGCAGCGCCAAGTACAAGATCGTCTCCATCAAGAAGGGATAGCATGGCCGATAGGCCTATGTCCGAGGCCGAAGAACGCCGCCACAAGCTCGACAGTCTTCTAAAGTCGGGCGAGTCTCCGTACCTCAACCGCTTTCCCGATCCCGACTCCGTAGCGCCACTGCTGGAAAAATACGAGCCTTTCGAAAACGGGCAGTCCGGTGAGGATGAACATCGGGTCGCGGGACGCATCCTCATCAAGCGCGGCCATGGAAAGGCCACGTTCCTGGTCCTCAAGGACGCCAGCGGCCGCATACAGCTTTATGGCAACATCGATATTCTCGGTGAAGAGACGTACGCCGGTTTTCAGCATCTGGACATCGGCGATGTCATAGGTGTCACCGGCCCGGTCTTCCGCACCCGCCGCGGCGAGCTCTCCATCGAAGTCAGGTCCTTTGTCCTTCTGGCCAAATCGCTGCACCCGTTGCCGGAGAAGTGGCATGGCCTCACCGACGTGGAGATCCGCTACCGCCAGCGCTATATCGACCTGATCGTCAACGACGACGTGCACCGTGCCTTCTACATACGTGGCAAGGTCCTTTCCAGCCTCAGGCGCTTCATGGACGACCGCGGTTTCCTCGAAGTGGAGACGCCCATCCTGCAGACCATCCCCGGCGGCGCCACGGCCCGCTCGTTTGAAACACACCACAACGCTCTCGATATCGGCCTCTACATGCGCATCGCCCTCGAGCTTCATCTGAAGCGGCTCATCGTCGGCGGTTTTGACAAGGTGTACGAAGTAGGCAGGATATTCCGCAACGAGGGCATCTCCACCAAGCACAACCCCGAATTCACCATGATGGAGTCGCAGCAGGCCTACGCCGACTACAACGACGTCATGGTGATGGTAGAAACGCTGGTGGCGCATATCGCCCAGGAAGTGCTGGACACGCTCAAGGTTCCCTGGAAGGGAGAGGAGGTCGATCTGACCCCACCCTGGCGCCGGGTGACATTGAGAGAACTCATTCGTGAGCACAGCGGCGTCGATTTCGTCGATTATCCCGAGCGTGACGCGCTTCTGGCGAAAGTCCAGGAACTGGGCGTGGAAGTGGACCCGGCTTCATCCTGGGGCAAACTCGTGGATGAGCTGCTTACAAACTTCGTCGAACCTTTGTTGATACAACCGACTTTTATTATTGATTATCCCCTGGAGCTCTCGCCGCTGGCGCGCCCCAAGGATGAGGACCCCACCCTGGTGGAGCGCTTCGAGGGCTTCATCGGCGGCATGGAGATCGCCAACTGTTTTTCCGAACTCACCGATCCGCTCGACCAGCGCCGCCGTTTCGAGGAACAGGCGGCCCAGCGCGAAGCCGGCGACGAGGAGGCGGGCTACGTGGACGAGGATTTCCTCACGGCGCTCGAATACGGCATGCCCCCCAGCGGCGGCTCCGGCCTTGGCATCGACCGACTCTGCATGATACTCACGGACTCCCCCTCGATCCGCGACGCCATCCTCTTCCCGCTGCTCAAACCGGAGAAGTAGCAGGTTTCGCCCCGAGGCCATGTGCGGCAGCTTCACACAACCCGGTGACATCGAGATCGTCAAGCGCTTCAGTGTGCAGTACGGTCTGCAGGTTCAGGCGCAGCCCAACTCCAACCCCGCCCAGATGATGCCTCCGCATGAAACCGTGGTTACCCATCCCTACCGCGACGTCTGGACCATATATGCGGACAAGGAAGGGAATCACAAGCTCACCGGCATGTACTGGGAACTCATCCATCACTGGAACAGGGAATTCAAATCGCCCTACACGAATTTCAACACGCGCGCCGAGTCACTGGACAAGCCGAACAATGCCAGGCTTCTCGAAAACCGGCGCTGTGTTTTTCCCGCACTCAGTTTCTTCGAAACCAGGAAAACGGCCGACGGGAAGACGGTAAAGCCGCGCGAGGCTTACGAATTCTCACTCAAGGACCACGGTCTTATCGCCCTGGGCGGAGTCTATACCGTCTGGCACAACCCGGCGGATGAGAACGACCGGCGACTGAGCTGCAGTATCATCACCATGGAACCCAACGAAGTTGTGGGTGAGGTGCATCCGCGCATGCCGTTCATCCTCGCGGCGGAAGCAGTGCCTGCCTGGCTTGACCCCTCCGTCACCGACACGGACCTGCTCAAGGGTCTGATAAGGCCGTTCGATTCGGAAAGGATCCTGCGCTCCCGGGAAGAGGTTAGCGCAAACGCGCCCGGCGGCCCGGACTCTTCACCACCCCTTTTTTAGGTCGTCGCAACACCCGCGACCCGGTTTAAGCAAATGGCTCCCTGTGCTATAATTGACCAGGCAAAGGCTGGGAGGCCTTACTCACAACCTACGGATTCACAAAGGGGCGGCATAAGCGGTGAATCCTCTCGAATAACGTAAACCACGCAGGGATTTTATGGCCGGCTGTATTTGGCCGGCGCTATGTTTGAAGGCGACTTTTCAAGGAAACTTTTCACGGAGGTCTTCTGCACGGGACCGCAACCCTCAACCAGCAACTCATCAGTCCGGACCAAGGATTATGATTCATGTGGCAAATGATTAATTCAAGCCCGGGGCCGGCCCGGCCGATTGGCCCTCAAAGGATTGGCGCCCAAAGGCGGCGAAAATAGAAATTCCCGCCGCAAAAGCCTCAGGAATGCGAATCTGAGTATTCAGGGCGGACGCTTCTCAGACAGAGAGCGTTTCGGGAGTCAGGGGCTTGGGAAACATTAGTTAACGGGGCATAGAGGGGCAATTCACCTTTGGTGGATCCTCAAAGGAAGCGAGGGACCATGTTCGAACGATTTACAGAAAGAGCGCGCCAGGTAGTTGTTCTGGCTCAGGAAGAGGCCAGGTCGCTCAAGCACAACTACATCGGCACTGAGCATCTGCTGCTCGGACTGCTGCGTGAGGAAGAGGGTATTGCCGCTCAGGTGCTGGTCACCCTCGACGTCAACCTGGACGAAGTACGCATGCAGGTCGCGCAGATAGTCGGCATGGGCGACGAGGTAGCAGCCGGCCAGATCCCATTCACGCCGAGGGCCAAGAAAGTGCTCGAACTCGCACTGCGCGAGGCGCTGTCACTGGGACACAACTACATCGGCACCGAGCATATCCTGCTGGGGCTCATCAAGGAGAACGAGGGCGTTGCCGCCCGCATACTGCTCGAGTTCGACGCCGATTCCGAAAAAATCCGCAACGAGATCATGCGCAAGCTGACCGGCTCCGCCCGGCGCACACCGGTGCCCCAGGGCGAGCAGAGGAAGAAGGTCAAGCTGCTGGACCAGTTCGGCCGCAACCTGACGCTGCTCGCGTCGGAGGGTAAGCTGGACCCGGTCGTCGGACGTGAAAAAGAGATCGAGCGCGTGATGCAGATCCTCTCACGTCGCACCAAGAACAATCCCGTGCTCATCGGCGAGCCCGGTGTGGGCAAGACCGCGGTGGTGGAAGGACTGGCGCAGCGTATCTCCAGCAACGACGTCCCCGAACTGCTCAAGGGCAAACAGATGTATACGCTCGACCTGGCCGCGCTGGTGGCGGGTTCCAAGTATCGCGGCGAATTCGAGGAACGTCTCAAGAAAGTCATGAAGGAGATACACGAACACGGTGAGATCATCCTTTTTGTTGACGAGTTGCATAACCTTGTCGGCGCCGGCGCCGCTGAAGGGGCGATCGACGCCGCCAGCATATTGAAGCCGGCCCTTGCGCGTGGAGAACTGCAGACCATCGGCGCCACCACGATCGAGGAATATCGCAAATACGTGGAGAAGGACGCCGCCCTCGAGCGTCGCTTCCAGCAGATCACTGTCGAGGAGCCCTCTGAAGTGGACACCGAGCAGATTCTTCGCGGTCTGAGGGACCGCTATGAGGCCCATCACCGCATCAAGATCACCGACGAGGCGATAAAGGCCGCGGCCAGGTTATCGGCTCGCTACATATCCGACCGTTTCCTGCCTGACAAGGCTATCGATCTCATTGACGAAGCCTCGTCGCGCATGCGCATCAAGACCATGACGGCTCCACCGCAGTACCGTGAGCTGGAACTGGAGATCGAGAAAGTGCGCAAGGAGAAGGAGTCATCCATCGAGGCGCAGGAGTTCGAGAAGGCCGCCAACCTTCGCGACAAGGAGCGCAAGCTCGCAAACAAGAAACGCGAGCTGGCGGAAGAATGGAAGAACGACGAGGGCCGTGAGGTCGTCTCCATCGGTGAAGAGGAGATCGCCGATATCGTCTCCATGTGGACCGGTATCCCGGTCTTCAAGCTGACCGAGGGCGAATCTCAGAAACTAATGCGCATGGAAGACGCGTTGCATAACCGCGTAGTCGGCCAGGACCAGGCACTCAAGGCGGTAGCGCGAGCCATCAGGCGTTCGCGCGCCGGCATCAAGGACCCGCGCCGGCCTACCGGTTCGTTCATCTTCCTGGGCCCCTCGGGCGTGGGCAAGACCGAGCTGGCACGCACGCTCGCCGAGTTCCTCTTCGGCGACGAGGACGCACTGCTGCAGGTCGACATGTCGGAATATATGGAAAAACATGCCGTATCACGGCTCGTCGGTTCGCCGCCGGGCTATGTCGGCTATGAAGAGGGCGGCCAGCTGTCTGAGTCCGTAAGGCGCAAGCCATATTCGGTTATCCTGCTGGACGAGATCGAGAAAGCGCACCCGGATGTCTTCAACATCCTTCTGCAGATACTCGAAGACGGCCACCTGACCGATTCCCAGGGACGTAAAGTGGACTTCCGCAACACGGTAGTCATCATGACCTCGAACATCGGGGCCAAGACCATCGCCAAGGAGAGTCCGCTGGGTTTTGCCACCACGGATGAGGCCGGCATGTCATACGACGATATGAAGGTCGGCATCATGGGAGAGCTTAAGAAAGTCTTCCGGCCGGAGTTTCTCAACCGCGTCGATGAAGTCATCGTCTTCCACAAGCTGGACCGCGCCAACATCAAGGAGATCGTCGACCTGATGATCAATCGCGTCAGCAAGCAGCTGGCCGAGCGTGAGGTGGAGATCGAGATAACCGAGACCGCGAAGGAGTTGCTGGTCGACAAGGGTTACGATCCGGGCATGGGCGCAAGACCGTTAAGGCGGGCCATCCAGCAATACGTGGAAGACCTTCTGGCGGACGAGGTACTCTCAGGAGCCATTCCCGACGGATCGACTGTTCTCGTCGACCGCAAGGATGACAATACTTTCATGAAGCTGCTCGCCAAGGCGCCCAAGCCCAAGAAGGACCTGATCGGCGCCGCCAAGGGTGAGAGGTCCGAGGGCAAAAAGCCGTCCCGCTCAGATGGCGAAGACTCGTAGCCTTTTTACATGTAACGAGTGCGGCTACGAGGCACACAAGTGGCTGGGGCACTGCCCCGATTGTGGAGCATGGAACAGCTTTAACGAAGAACGTTTTGAGGGTCGCGCGGCTGATCCCTCCAAGGTGAGGGAAGCCGTGCCGCAGCGTCTTGATGAAGTCGAGACGCAGGCGGCGGTCCGTTTCAAGACACGCATATCGGAACTGGACCGGGTTTTGGGAGGAGGCATAGTACCGGGGTCGCTCGTGCTGGTCGGCGGCGAACCCGGCATCGGGAAGAGCACGCTGCTCCTCCAGGTACTTGCAAATCTCTGCCAGGAACATCGTGTCTTGCTTGTATCGGGCGAAGAATCCGCGGCCCAGGTGAAGCTGAGAGCGGAAAGGCTGTTGCATCAGGCCGGACCGGTTGAGATCCTGGCTGAAACAAGCCTGGATGTGGTGCTGGCGGCGATAAGGAAGTTTCGGCCCGAGCTGGTTGTGGTCGACTCGGTGCAGACGCTTTACAGCGACGATATCGGGTCGGTGCCGGGCTCGATCAGCCAGGTTCGCGAGGCGGCCGGAAGGTTGATGCGTCTTGCCAAGGAAGAGGGCGTTTCTGTCTTTCTGGTGGGGCACGTGACCAAGGAAGGCGCGCTGGCGGGGCCGCGTGTTCTGGAGCACATGGTTGATACCGTGCTTCAGTTTGAAGGAGACCGCAACCTGACATATCGGGTCTTGCGTTCGGTCAAGAACCGTTTTGGTTCGACCAACGAGATCGGCGTCTTCGAGATGAACGAGAACGGGCTGGACGAGGTCGAAGACCCATCCGCCCTCTTCCTCGAGGAAGGCGACAGGAGCTGTGGCTCCTCGATTCTGGCGGCGCTCGAGGGCAGCAGGTCGCTGCTGGTAGAGATTCAGGCGCTGGTGGCGGGAAGCGGTATGCAGTATCCGAGGCTTGTCGGCAACGGCATCGACCGAGGAAGGCTGGCGATGATTACGGCGGTGCTCGGGCGCAGGGCCGGTCTCAGCCTGAGTGGCAGTGATGTTTTTGTGAACGTCGCCGGCGGAGTGCGGGTCGATGAACCGGCCTCTGACCTGGCTGTGGCACTGGCGATAGCGTCGGCACACCGGGACAGGCCGCTTGTGGGCAAAACGGCCTGCTTTGGAGAACTGAGCCTGACCGGGGATTTAAGATTTTGCATCGGCGCCGAGCGCCGGGTAGACGAGGCGGCGAAGATGGGCATTGAAACGGTGATTCTGCCGGAGAAAAATGCCGCCGCCTTAGGAAAAAAGTATGACGGTATGGTGTTACTGGGAGTGCGGAATATCTCCACGGCGCTGGATAAAGTCTTCGACTGAGCGCCGGTTGGGAAACGTGCGGACCGTTCGTGCAAGCCGGAAAAAGTTTGAAAATGGCGGCGGCGAAGCACACTAAACGTTACAGTCGAAGACACTTTTTACAGGCTGGGGAGGCCTATGGTTGAGTCCGTTAGCGACCTGCGGTTGGACAAAAGGCTGGTTGACGCCTTATATTTAATAGCGCCCGGTACACCGCTGCGTGAAGGAATCGACAGCATAATCCGGGCCAAGACGGGTGCGCTGGTCGTCCTGGGCGACCTAAGCTCGATATCTTTCCTGTTCTCGGGAGGAATGCGTCTGGAGACGGATTTCACCCCGAACATGGTATATGAGCTTGCCAAGATGGACGGGGCGACGATCCTCAATCGGAACGCGACACGCATACACATGGCGAACGTGCAGTTGATGCCGGACGCCACCATCGAGTCGCAGGAGACCGGTACCAGGCATCGTACGGCGGAGAGGGTGGCAAAACAGACGGACGCCATCGCGATCTCCATATCGCAGGACAGGGACCTGGTGAACATCTACGTGGATGAGCTCAAACATGTTCTGACCGAGATGCGCGTGCTTCTGGCCAAGTCTGACCAGGCGTTGCAAACCCTGGAGAAGTATCGCTCGCGTCTGGACCAGGTGGCTGACAACCTGACTGCGCTCGAGTTCGAGGATGCGGTCACGATGCACGAGGTTGTCATTGTCATCCAGCGGTCGGAGATGGTGGCGCGCGTTGCGGGAGAGGTCGAGCGTTACCTGATAGAGCTTGGCAGCGAGGGCCGTCTGATTGAGATGCAGCTCGAAGAACTGATGACGGGTGTCGCGCGTGACCGGGCGGCGTTGATAAGTGATTATCTTCCAGCCAGGGGTCCATCGCTGGAGAAGGTTGAAGAAAGAATCGCGGGGCTTACGGCGGACGAGCTGTTCGATCCGGAGGTGATCGCGAAGATCCTCGGTTTCAGAAAGAGGGCCAAGGCTGCCGACGTGAGGCTCTCTCCCCGGGGTTACAGGGTGCTTAGCAGCATACCCAGGCTGCCGCGTTCGGTAGTCGAGAATATCGTGGATGAACTTGGCAATCTCAAGGCGATCATGCTCGCGGGTGAGGATGATCTCGTCAAAGTCGAGGGCGTCGGCAGGGTAAGAGCTCGCGAGATCGGCGAAGGGCTTGTACAGCTGAGAGAATTGTCACTGGCTGAGAAATACAGTTTCCGGTAGAGGTTTGACGGGTGCGTATTTATTTTATTCAGGTTTGTAAATTGTTTGTTTTACGGGAGGAGGTTGAACCACATTGGTTTACTCTGTAGGCGACAAGGTTGTCTACCCCCACCACGGGGCCGGCACGGTCATCAAAAAGGAAAAACGCGATGTGCTGGGCGAGAAGCGTGAGTACCTCACAATCCAGATTTTACACAATGACATGACTGTGATGGTCCCTGTCGACAATGCGGACAAGGCTGGCTTAAGGAAGGTTATTGCCAAAAATGATGTGGAAGAAGTCATGGCGGTGCTTCGTCAGGATGAGACGAATATGCCGAAGAACTGGAACCGGCGTTTCAAGCACAACCGTGAGAAGATCAAGACGGGTGACATTTTCGAGCTGGCCGAGGTTGTCCGGAATCTGTCTATTCGCGAGGCGGAGAAGGGTCTCTCAACGGGTGAGAAGCAGATGTTCAACCGGGCGAAGAAGATCCTGGCAAGCGAGCTTATGTATGCACGCGGCCTGGACGAAGACCAGGCGGACAAGTTCCTGGACGGCGTGCTCAAGGAACTCGGTCCTACCGTCACCGTACGAAAAATGGACGACGCCATCTAATCCACGGGGCCCATCGTATAAAAAGTAAATGAATCAAGCCGCCGGCGACGAATCCGGCGGCTTTTTTGCGAGACTGGTATCTGATGAAGGTGTGCGGGTGAGACCGGATCGGACCACCGAAGCACAAGTGGCCGATTAGTGCTTGAAACTCGGCTCCAGAAACTGGAAACTAACACGTATGGTACTTGGTGTAATCATAGCGGCCGGTGGAATCGGCAGTCGTATGCAGGCGGGGGGCTCAAAGCAGCTCCTGGCACTGATGGGGAAACCCGTGCTCGCCCATACGGGCTCCCTCTTTCAGGAACTGGAGGAGGG
>JBAZWE010000009.1:13353-42497 GCA_041660545.1 Thermoleophilia bacterium | reverse complement strand
AGTTCGCGGCCGGCAGTGGGCGGGTTTCGGGCGTCGATCTCATAATCGATCACACGGTTTAGCCCCATGGCAAGGCTCCTGGCTGCGACCATCACAAGTGTGATCCAGAGCATCACGGCGGCGCCGGGGATCTCCTGGCCGGCAAGGAAAGCGCCCGCGTATGCGAAGGGCAGCGCGAAGACGCTGTGCTCGAGCTTTACGAATTTTGCGAACTGGACAGGCAGCGAGGTGGCTTGTGCGCGTGTGTCGGTCGTAGCTGTCATAAGGGTCGGATAAGGTTCAATGGCCGGTCCTTAGCCGAGTTTTATCCCATAACGTTGCCACTTCTCGTCGACCAGTTTCTTGATGTCATCGCGCATGGCGATGTCTTCGGGCCACTCACGCTCGTAACCCTCGCTGGACCAGGTTTTGGTGGCGTCGAGCCCCATCTTGGCCCCGTAGCTGGCCGTGGGGCTGGAATGATCGAGCACGTCGAGGGGACCCTCGGTGATGACTACGTCCCGGCGCGGATCGACATTGTTGAAAACCCGCCAGGCAACCTCGCTCTCATCGTGGACATCGACATGCTCGTCGACGATGACCACGAACTTGGTCAGCGAGAGCATACCAAGGCCCCAGACGGCGCTCATCACCTTTTTGGCGTGCATGGGAAAAGATTTCTTGATTGACAGGATGGCACAGTTGTGGAATACGCCCTCCAGCGGCAGGTTCATGTCCACCATCTCTGGCAGGGTCATCTTCAGAAGCGGCAGGAACAGACGCTCGGTGGCTTTCCCCAGATAGCAATCCTCCATGGGCGGACGCCCGACGATCGTTGTGGCATAAATCGCGTCTCGCCGGTGAGTCATGCAAGTCAGATGAAATACGGGATAGTCGTCCGCGAGAGAATAATAGCCGGTATGGTCGCCGAAAGGCCCCTCCCGTCTGCGTTCATCCTTATCCACGTAACCTTCAAGGATGATCTCGGCGGTCGCGGGCACCTCCATGTCGACGGTCTTGCATTTGACCATCTCCACCGGACTTCCCTTGAGGAATCCCGCCAGCATCATCTCATCTATGCCATGTGGCAACGGCGCCGTGGCTGCATAAGTGGTCGCGGGGTCAGTGCCGATGGCGACTGCCACCTCGACGCGGCCTTCGGCTTCGCGGAAGTTCTCGGCTCCGTCCTTGTGTATGTGCCAGTGCATCCCCGTTGTCTGAGAATCGTATTTCTGCAGCCGGTACATGCCGGCGTTACGGCGTCCCTCGCTGTCACTGGTGAATACTACCGGCAGCGTGATAAAAGGCCCTCCGTCTTCCGGCCAGGTCTTCAGGATCGGCAGCGTATCCAGATCCGGTTTTTCCATGACCACTTCCTGACAGGGACCCGACTTTACGATCTTAGGCCCCGAATCGGCCAGGTTCTTGAGTTTGCCCAGAGCCTTGACCTTGGCGACGAGCCCCTGAGGTATCTGCATTTCCAGCACCTGGCCAAGCCGCGCGGCGATATCGTCGAGGTTGTCACCGCCGAGTGCGGCCGACATGCGACTCATACTGCCGAACTGGTTGATGAGAATGGGCATTTGTGATCCCCTGGGATTCCTGAAGAGGAGCGCGGGGCCATTTGCCTTGCTCACGCGGTCGGTGATCTCAGTGACCTCGAGTTCGGGATCGACCTCCTCGTCTATCTCCACCAGCTCGCCCCGCTTGCGAAGAACATCCATGTATTGTCTTAAGTCATCGATCGCCATCAGGCCTCCGCTTCAAAGTAAGAGTCCATGTCGTTGAGCATCCTGTTAAATTCCGCAAGCCTGTCTTTCCCGTATAAGCCCTGGCTCCGGGTAAGTCCGTCCAGCAAACCGGTGAGTTCCTGCGCGCGGCCGCCATTTCTCCAAACCATATCACTCAGCCTTTCAAAGCTAACATCAGCCCCCAGAGCGTGACGCGCCAGCCTTATGGTGGTAATCGCCCAGGCATTCATGGCCAGGGACCTGTCGAGTGACTCACAGTTCACATAAGCACACAACTGCACCAGGTCCGCAAGGGCATCGATACAGGTTGCGTCTTTCAGGGCGGCGATAGTCGCAAGGCCGCTGGCATACATATAATCGCCCGCGAGAAGGCTGAAATCGGAGTCATCATGGTCAATAAGACGGCTCTGCCCATAATGAAGCAGGTAGCCCTCGAATATATATTCCAGGCCCAGCTGGTATGAGCCGGCGCCAGGAAAATCGCCATCGCAATCGAGCATGAAAAGGTCTGAGAAACCGAACCGGCCGCCTATATCTTCAACGTCGCGAAGGCGTCCGGCGTAAAGGCTGCTGGAACCGGCAACCTTAAGGCGCATCTCTCTTAACGTTTTCTCGGCTATCGTCGTGGTAACGGCCATGGTATCGGGTTAACCGGAAAAATGGGAACTGCTATTTGTCCAGATGAAATGAAAGGATCATCAGCTCGGTGGAAAGGTCCACCTGACGCAGGATGGCCGGCTGACTGGTAGTCGCCCTGATGGGCGCAAAATTCAGCACCGAAGGGACACCCGCTGCCGTGATCCTGTCGATCAGGGCCTGGGCTGGGGCCGCCGGTGTGGTGATTATGGCGATGTGGACGGTGTTGTTCTCAAGGAAGGCTTCCAGTTCGTCTACGGGCTTTACCGGGCCGGCGCCGCGATCGGTGCCGACGACCTTATGGTCGGCATCGAACATGGCCAGCAGGTTGAACCCCTGTTTCTGGAAACCGCGGTACAGCGCCAGGGCGGTACCCAGTTTCCCCGCGCCGACGATGATGACATTCCACGAACGGTTCAGGCCCAGGCACTTTTCGAGCTCCTTGATGAGCCTGTCGACATCATAGCCCACGCCGCGCACGCCAAACTCGCCGAAATAGGAGAGGTCCTTGCGGATCTGTGCCGGATTGGTGCCTACCTCGTCGGCGATCTGTTTCGAGGATATGGTGGTCGTGCCCCGGCTCTGGATCTCCTGGAGTTTACGCAGGTATTGCGAGAGCCTGGGGACGGTCGCCGCCGGAATGGCCTGTTTCTTGGTGACTTGGGTTATTTTCCCGGCCACCGGATTCAGCTTTCCAGGAATTCCGCGGCCGCAGTGGCAGTCCGGGCCAGGTCGCCGTCGCTATGGGCAAGTGAAATAAAGATCGCTTCAAACTGCGAAGGGGCCAGGTAGATGCCACGGTCGAGCATATGTTTGTAATAGGCGCTGTAGCGATCCGTGTCGCTGGTCTTGGCCGAGTCAAAGTCGGTCACTGGACCACGCGCGAAGAAGAAAGTCATCATGGAACCGACCTGGTTTAGGGTCCAGTCCATGCCGCTATCCGAGGCCAGCTGGGATAGGTCGGCCGCCAGCCAGGAAGCCTTGTGGTTCAACATGTCGTAGACATCCGGCTTCCCGAGTTCGAGAAGAGTGGCCAGGCCCGCGGCCATCGCCAGCGGGTTTCCTGATAATGTGCCGGCCTGGTAGGTTGAACCGGCAGGGGCGAAGGCGCCTACGGGCAGACCGCCTCCGATAATCTTGCCCAGACAGGTCATGTCGGGTTTTATACCAAAGATCTCCTGGGCGCCGCCGTAGGCGACCCTGAAACCGGTCATGACTTCGTCAAAGATCAGGAGGGCTCCGTATTTCGTGGCAAGTTCACGCAGTCCGCTTAAGAATCCGTGCGCCGGTGGAACCACACCCATGTTCCCCGCAACCGGCTCTACGATGATTGCCGCTACCTGCTCGCCTTCCTTTTCAAAGATCTGGCGGACGCTGTCAATATTGTTGAATCTGGCAAGCAGGGTATCGGCGGACGTTCCTTTTGTGACCCCCGGGCTGTCTGGAAGGGATAGGGTCGCCACACCAGAGCCGGCCTGAACCAGCAGGCTGTCGACGGCGCCATGGTAACAGCCCTCGAATTTGATTATCTTGTCGCGGCCGGTGAAACCGCGGGCGACACGTAGCGCGCTCATGGTAGCTTCGGTGCCCGAGTTGACCATTCGAACCATTTCGATGGAAGGAACAGCTTCGATGACCTTTTCGGCCAGCTGCACCTCCAGGGGTGTAGGTGCGCCGAAGCTGACGCCATCCTTGATCGTCCGCTCGAGGGCCTCCACGACTGCCGGGTGGCAATGTCCGAGGATCAGCGGTCCCCAGGAACCGACGAAGTCTATATATTCATTGCCATCGGCGTCGTACATCCTGCTGCCGGCGCCGCGGGTAATAAACAAAGGTTCCAGGCCGACCGAGCGCATCGCCCTCACGGGGCTGTTCACTCCACCGGGCATAAGCTCCCGGGCCTGGCGGTAAAGCT
Source organism: Thermoleophilia bacterium (assembly GCA_041660545.1). Taxonomy (GTDB): domain Bacteria; phylum Actinomycetota; class Thermoleophilia; order BMS3ABIN01; family BMS3ABIN01; genus JBAZWE01. The sequence goes on along the minus strand of JBAZWE010000009.1, from coordinate 38,216 downwards.
CCTGCGATTTTGCCGTATCCAATTTTATTTCTCCTTGAGCCAGACAGCCGCGTCTTTGGCGTGGTATGTGATTGTGATATCCGCCCCGGCCCTGCGAATCGAGGTCAGCGCCTCCAGCACGGTGCGCTTCTCATCTATCCAGCCATTTTCGGCGGCGGCTTTGACCATGGAATATTCGCCGCTCACATTATAGGCGGCAAGGGGGAATTTCGTCTCCTGCTTGATGCGATAGATTATGTCCAGGTAAGGCAGCGCCGGCTTGACCATGACGATATCGGCACCCTCCTCGATGTCCATCAGGGTCTCTCTTACGGCCTCATCTGCGTTGCGGTTATCCATCTGGTAAGAACGGCGGTCGCCGAATTCCGGAGTCGATTCCGCCGCCTCACGGAATGGCCCATAGAAGGCCGAGGCGAACTTGGATGAATATGACATGATTGGCGTGTTGATGAAGCCTTCACTGTCGAGTGTGGCCCGTATTGCGGCCACGCGGCCGTCCATCATATCGGAGGGGGCCACGATGTCGGCTCCCGCCTCGGCGTGGGACATGGCCATTTTTGAGAGCATCTCCAGGGTGAGGTCGTTGTCGACGTCGCCGTCCTTGACGATGCCGCAATGTCCGTGGCTGGTATATTCGCAGAGACAGACGTCGGTGATGACCAGCAGCTCGGGAACTTTTTCCTTTAAGGCCGCGATCGCCATCTGGACGATGCCCTCATCATCGTAGGCTTCGGTACCGGCTTCGTCCTTCTCTGCCGGGATACCGAAGAGGATGACCCCGGGAATTCCCAGCTCCCGCACTTCTTTTGCTTCCTCGACCAGGTTGTTGATGGAAAGCTTGTAGCAGCCCGGCATCGCCTCCACCTGATTGCGCACGTTATTGCCGTGAGTCACAAAAAGCGGATAAATCAGCCTGTCCGGCAGCAGGTCCGTCTCATGGACAAGATCCCGCATCTGTTGAGACTGCCTCAAACGCCTCATTCTGTAGGAGGGGAAATACAACTTAAATCTCCTTTGCTGGATTAGGCCGGATGGCCTTGTGTCGTTTTTCACGAGCTGTTTAGTATATTAACGCAATTGGGGCATTCCGGTAAAGAGAGGGTGGGCGGAAGCCGGACGGGGTGTTTCCCTTGCTCCCCGATTCGCGCATCATTACCGAACCAGTTTCCTTACTGGTGCGCGCGAATAGAAGGTCGCGGCGGGAAACACCCCGTCCGGCTTCGGTTTTGGGCTGGAGTTAAAATCCCGTGGTCAGGTGGCGGGTTTGGGTCCACTCGATGCTTTCCTTGGCCCCGATTCGCACATTATTTCCGTTCCAGTTTCTTTACTGGTGTGCGCGAATAGAAGGCGCTTTGGGAAACATCCCGTCCGGCTTCGGTTTTGAAAACTGAAGCTTTGTGATTTTGCCCGGTTGATTTTTGATGAACTTTAATCATGAACATGTAATATTTGCATCATGTTCATGAAGGTGATCAGGTAAATAATACATTCAGGGTTTTTTATCAAGATGCCGCGATCGGCGATCGCCATATTGGCTGGCCGGTTTATTGTGAACATGGTTTTTTTCGAAGACTGTTGATGCAGGCAGATGACTAGGGGTTTCACGAACGCGGGGGCATTCTTGTCAACGGGTCGGGAGGTTGGGGATATGAGAGTTTTTTTTGACGGGCGCCGTCTCCGGATTTTGACAGCGTTGGTGCCGCTGGTTCTTATGATGACGCTTGCCGTTTTGACCAGTGGCATGTTGTCGAGCGCCAGCGCCGGGTACTGCGCGTATTATCACCCCGAACACGGCTATTGGGGTTGCGAGCCGCTGCCATTTCCTCCCGCACAACAACTCGGCGTGAGCAACCAGCTTCTGTACGTAGCCAATGGAAGTGACAGCAACGTCGTGGTTATCGATGTCGGCTCGATGAGCATCATCGACACCATCCCGGTGCCTAATCAGTATACGCCGTATACACTCCATGACTGGAACCCCGATCTAATGAACTGGGAGGTCCATGGCGTCGTGCCGTCGCAGGACAGGACCCACATCTATGCGGTCGGCGCACTTTCGGGGGGCAGCTGGGATAGCTTAAGCCAATTCCGGCTGTTCGATTACAGGATGTACGACATAAATGTGTCAACAAAAGAAACCATACGCGAGATCCCGCTTCAGAGTCCCGGCCAGCCGCTAAACCCGGTAGGCTACTGCGGGCTGGAGTATAACCTCAACGATGAGAGTTCCAGCGAGATAATCGCTGCCAGCATGAATGCTGCCAATACGTCACTGGCAATAATGCTTCATGATCCTTCCACTGGAGCTCCTATCGACATGGGTGGCATTCGCGGTGCCGGCTCCTCTGCCGAGGTCGGTGGCTGGGCGTTTGAAGACATCACGACCGGCGCCAACACCGGTTTCATGAGCGCAGAGACCAACAGCAACATGGAATCCAGCACCTGCGGCATCTCGTGGAATATCGATGGCACGCGCGGTTACGCGGCCCAGATGTTCGAGCCCATGGTAGGCAAGGTCAACTGGACCACGAGGACAGTCGATGGCGCGATCGCTCCATCCAGCGCTCCGGGCACGTTGTATCATCAGTCCGCCAGCGACAAGGCTGCCGGCAGACTGTATGTGACTTCATCCAGCGGTAACATCGACGTGTTTGACATGAACACCGATACCCAGGTAGGTGCGATCAACACAAGGGCGCTTACCGGCACATCCACCAATGACATCCACGGTGTTGAAATAGCGCCCGGCCATCCCAACATACTGTATGTGACTTCAAGGTACACGGCTGGCGGCTATGACAATATGGAGCTCGTCGTAGACATCACAAATCTAAACGCGCCTCAGCTTGCCGGTGTTGTAGGCGGACTGGCCAGGGATGTCTGCGGCGTCTATGCAGTTGAAAAACCCTGGACGACCCTGCCCACGCTCTCCTTGAGCAAGACCCGGACATACTGGGGTAGCTATGCCGAATATCTGGCCGAAACGCTTTCGGTCGACTACAGCGTCGGCAACGAGCCCGGAGTGAATGCCTCCGATGTGACGATAGTCGGCTCGACAAGCACCAGTGGCGTTACGCTTGCGACGCCCATGCCGCTGGCTATCGGGAACCTCGCCGGTGGAGCCAGCACAGCGATGACTCTGCGTTATAACGTCCCCCCGGGAACAGCCGGGTTCATAACAAGCACCTACGCCACGGCCAAGGCTCAGTACAGTGCCGCGACATACGCTTATCCGGGACCATATCCGGGCGCGTAATAAATAAGCGGGGGATGTTTGCGTAAAACCACGGGCGGCCCCTTTAAGGGGCCGCCCGATAAATATCATTGATCAGTCAAGACTTCGAACTGGCGCCGGCCTAAATTGCGTTCTCGATTTTCTCCATAATATCTGTTACGTCGGCCACGAACCCAGGCGCCGCGTCAAAAGGTGCCTCGCCATTTAAGTCCGCCTTGCGCACATCCTCGCTGAGGGGCAGACAGCCGATGACATTGTATTTTCCGCCGAGTTCTTCACAGAAGCCGGCATCGTCTTCGGTCATCTTGTTGACCACCATCATGATGTTACTTATGCCGATATCTCCCGCCAGCTTCGTTATCGCATCGGCAGTCTGGACGCTGCGCCGCCCCGGCTCAACAATTATCAGCATGGCGTCAACACCCCGGGCTGTCGCCCGGCCCAGGTGTTCGATGCCAGCCTCCATATCGACGATGACAACCTCGCGTTCGTTCAGCATCAGATGGCTTAAGAGTGATTTAAGCAGCGCCGATTCCGGGCAGACGCAACCACCACCGCCCTTCTTTACCGTACCCAGCCTGAGTAGTCTGACTCCGTGCGCTTCGGTTGAAAGGCTTGCGGGAAGGTCGTCGACCCTGGGATTCATCTTGAAGACCGGTGTCAAACTGCCAGGTTCGGCCCCGGTTCTCTCCCTGATAAGGTCCGTCATCCCGGAGATGGGCATGATGGCCTCGGCGGCCTCGGCGTCTATACCGAGCGCCGAAGCGAGGTTAGCGTCCGGATCGGCATCCACCGCATAGACCAGCTTTCCCCGTTCAGCGAAGATGCGGGCGAGCGTGCCTGCAACCGTCGTCTTCCCGACACCGCCTTTTCCTGTTACCGCTATCTTCATACGTTCTGCCCTCTCAAAAGTTGATCGAGGCTTGACTCACTACATGATTAGTCTAGCACTGGTTGTTTGCGGAGGCGATGAAGTTTTGATGAACTTTTGAGCGTATAATTGCATCAAGGGAACCCTCCTGCTAAATTGAAGTGAGCGACGACAGGAGTAATATGTATACACCAAAGTCTATACCCATAAGAATGACACGCGGCCTTGTGCTGGTTGCCGCTACCGCAGCTTTATCCACGCCGGCCTTGCTGTTTTCCGGTTGTGGGGACTCCAGCAATGACACTGCATCGACCCAGCCTCTCGTCATAAAAATATCCCGCCCCGCACCGGGTGTCGTGGAAATTATCGACGGCATGAATGACATCGGCGCGGGTCAGGGTGTCACTTCGGCTCCAAGCTGGCTGGATATCAACTGGGCTTCGATAGCGCAGGAAGGCGAAAATCTAAAATTCTCAATCGACGTAGCCGGCAAGTTGCCTGACACCATGCAGCCTGGATTCGTGGCCGCAGAATCCGGTTTCCTTCTGGATCTTGAAAAGGACGGAGCTCCCGACTGGGGCATCTACGCGGCGTTCACAAAACAGGGCTGGTCCCCCGGACTATACAACAAGAAGACGAAGGAGAGGATCGCCGACGCGCAGTTTCCCGGCACTTTCACGCATGACGGCACAACTCTCGTTTTCACGATCAAGTCATCCGTCATCGGCTCTCCCAAAAGCTTCAAGTGGTTCGCATACACCGACGCGGGAATAGTCACGGATACAAACGGTACGATGGCCAACGCGGGAGACAGGATCGGCGATCAGACCGTGGCCAACGACAGCTCCGCCTGGCCCGAATATCCTTAAAAGAAAGACCCGGGCATAGGTTCACCAGGGTCTCACTTGAAATCTGAAGTAAATCATGGGCGGCGGGCATTCCAGAAACTGGATACCGCCGCCTGACTTCTTTATCTGTCCTTATGGAGTAGTCGTGGTCGGCGCCGGCGTTGCAGCACCGTTATTAGCGGCTGCGCGCGTCGCTTCATCTGCTATTGGAGCTCCACCAAACTGTTGCCAGTTTGCATAAATTGTGGGCTCGACCCAGAATTCTGTCGCAAGCGTAGATGCGGTCGTGTCCTTGAACTGGAACCAGTCGATCTTCGCGGCCGCTTCCTTGGTGACCATCACGCGTACTCCCAGCTTGTCCTTGTCGGCGGCATCTTCCGTTGTTCCATAAAGGCTCAACTGCATGCGGCTGACATCGGGATAACGGAAGACCGCGCTCATCACCTGCTGTGACATGGTCACGGCGGTGCCTACCAGAGCGCCCGCGTGGCAGGAAGCGGTCCGGTTGAGTTCGATATTCACAAATACACCGCCGGCTTCCGGAGTCAGATTAAGCGAGCGGATAACCGGCTGCCCGGCCACGCCTGCGTCGCCCAGCTTGCGAGTGACGAGAGCTTCTATCGCCTCTTTGGAAATGGGTTCTTTGGTTTTGTTGGTAATCGCGCCGGTGCCGATGTCGAAAGCGCTTGTTTTTTCATTACTGTCAGAGCAGCCGAAGGCCGTCAGGGCTGTGGCTAATGCCATAACCGCAAGGAGGAATGTTCCGATAAAAGTACGCTTGGACAGATGCCGTTTGAATTTAAAACTGGACACTTGTGTTTCTCCTTCTGCGTTGTCCTGATACAGGGTTTATATAAGTATTGATGAATAGTAATCTTCAGATATAGTACGAATTTTTAGTATAACACAGCAATATTCATACAGTACTTCCACAGTCTTATTTGGTGACCTGTTGTCAGTTGGCTATAATCGATTAAGTTGATAGCAATTAACGGAAGGGTAGTCATGTCAAAAAAATCGTTATGGATTGCGGCATTGTCAGTCGTGGCCATTGCGGCTGCGTTTTTAGCGGCTGGCTGCAGCAATGTTCCCGACAACGCGGCGGCGACCGTGAACGGCAAGGTAATTACAAAGGATGAAGTAGCCGATCGCATCCGTGTAGGTGGCGCCATCAATCCCGCTAGCGTGCCCTCCGACACCCAGAGCGAGGAATTCAAGAGAATACAAAGCGGCACCACCGAACAGATGGTGGCCGAGGAAGTGGAGATGCAGGAAGCAGAAAAACGCGGCATAACCGTTACTCCAGACGAGATCGAGCCCATAGTAGATCAGGTAATCGAGGATAAATATCTGGGCAGCCTCCAGAAAATGCAGGAGGATTTTGCCAAGCGCGGTCTTAAGGAAGACGATCTGCGCAAAGAGATACTCAGACGGATACTGCACCAGAAAGTGCTTGAGTCGTTGCGCGGCGAAGTGCCGGTGAGCGATGCAGAAGTGCAGGCGCAATATGACGACAACAAGGGCAACTATGTCTATCCGGAAAAACGGCAGGTCAGGCAGGTGGTTCTGGCGGATGAAGCCACGGCAAATTCTGTGATGACACGGATCGCCGCCGGTGAGGATATGGCTGTTATTGCCGGTCAGTCCTCTATCGACAGCAAGACGAAAACCAATGGTGGGCTTGTAGGCCTTGTGCCACAGGCAGCTCTTCCCAAGGCGGTGGGAGATGTTGCATTCTCCCTCCCCGTACACCAGGTGTCGACGCCATTTAAGGCTGACCTGGGCTGGTATGTCGTCAGGGTGGAGCTAATCACACCCGCTTCGAACCAGACTTTCGATTCGGTCAAGGATGATCTGAGGAAGTACATGAGCAACCAGAAACTGGCTGAACGCTACAAGGTATACGTGGAAGAGGTCAAGGCGGAATATGACATCGAGTACGCCGATGACTATGCTCCGCGTGAGCACACCGAGACGGCCACTACCAGCACGGATGCGTCGGTGGTGCAGCCATAGGTTATGGTGTTTGACAGACTGCCACATCCTTAAACCTCGGGATAAAAAAATAGAATCAAAAGGACCGCTCTCGCAGCGGTCCTTTTTTAGTAACCTGAAAAACAGGTAAGGGAAAACCCTGATTTATGAAAAAAACTTAATTATTAAAATACCCCATGGGGTTTTGAAAACCGTCAAAATAAGTCACATTAACCACGATTATAAATAATATGCATCATGTTTTTTGATTAATTCCGAGTAAACTTGTTGCATTAACGAGTGTCTTTATTTGCCTATCGAAGAGATAAGGACAGCTCATACATGGTAACCAGGCCAAAGAAACAAGCCTTGTTGGGTGCCAGGATTCACTACAGTAACTTCCTCCTGTAGCCAGGTGTCCGCTCAAGATCATCAAGGTGAATTTCCAAAACCCGGTTCGAATGTATGGGTTATAAGACGCTTGGTTTTACTGGTCATGAGGACCTGCATGGAGGTGATGAACATCAAAAGTCCTCATATGTGATTGGTAATAAGTGATTTAGAAATAAGTAATGACCCAGACCGAGACTTGTCTAACGAGAAGAAGAAAGAGGGTGAAGGAATGAAGAGTGTTTTTAAAGCGGGCTCAAGGTGGCGGACCCTTATGGTTTTAGCGCCTTTGGTTCTTCTGGTTGTGCTGGCTGTTGCAACCGGGAGTTTCATTTCAGCCGGCTCAGCACAGTATTCGCAGTATGGCCCAGGCCATGTTGCACCGCCGTCCAGTTACGGTATCAGCAATCAGCTGCTTTATGTCGCCAATGGTGACGCGAGTAATGTCGCGATCATCGATGTCGGCACCATGAGCGTCGTCGATACGGTTCCCGTTCCGAATCAGCCCACACCGGGCTTCATTCACGACTGGAACCCCGGCCTGATGAACTGGGAAATCCACGGAGCAGTACCTTCCAAGGCTGTAGACGGCAAGAGGCAGTATGTCTACGCCGTGGGTGCTCTCTCCGCAGGCAGCTACGATCAGGCTGGCAACTTCCGTCTCGCTGATTATGAGATGTACAAGGTTGATGTCGCCTCCAAGGCTACCGTGCAGGAAATCCCGCTTCAGAGTGCTGGCCAGCCGATTAACCCCGTCGGATTCTGCGGACTTGAGTACAACCTCAACGACGAGAACTCCAACGAGATAATCGCCGCCAACATGAACGCCGCTAACGCGACCCTGGGTACGGTTCTTCACGATCCGGTCACAGGTGCATCCATCGATCTCGGTGGCGTCCGCGGTAATGGCTCCGCCGTAGAGGTTGGCGGTTGGTCGTTTGAAGATATCTCGACCGGCACCAACACCGGCTTCATGAGCGCCGACAATAACGGCAACCTCGAATCCAGCACCTGCGGTATCGCCTGGAACGCCAATGGCGACCGCGGCTTCGCGGTGCAGCAGTTCGAGCCCCTGGTCGACAAGGTAAACTGGACCACCAGGACCACCGATGGCTCAATCGCCGCCTTCGCCAATGCGACCCTGTATCACCAGGCCGCAAGCGATAAGGCCAACGGCCGTCTGTACGCGACCTCCAGCTCAGGTTATGTCGAGGTCTATGACATGACCACCAACACCCAGGTTGGCCAGATCAACATCCGTGATCTGACCGGCTCATACAGCAACGATATCCACGGTGTCGAAGTGGCTCCGGGTAACTCGAACATCCTGTATGTGACGTCGCGCTACACGCCTGACGTCGCCAACAACATGGAACTCGTTGTTGACATCACCAACCTGGCTTCTCCGAAGCTGCTGGGTTCGGTTAACGGTCTGGCAAGCGGTGTCTGCGGTGTCTACGCAATCGCCGACAAGAGCGAGTACTACGGCACAACGCCGAGTGGTCTCTCACTCAGCAAGACTGGTACATTATGGGCCAGCTATGCTGACTATACCGCCAGGAAACTGTCGGTCAACTACAGCATCGGCAACTCTGGTGCACCTGCTGTCGTCAAGGTAGTTGGCGCAGTAAGCACCAATGGCGTGACCCTGATTGCTCCGGTAACAGTGGGCACAGTCACCACCAGTGCTCCGGTAACGCTGCAGTACAACGTACCTAGCGGAACCGGTTCGTTCTTGACAACTGTATACGCGACGGCTCAGAACGGCAGTCAGATAGTCAGCCTGCCCGGTCCGTATCCTGGTCCCTAACTCAGACTGAATGATGTCAATGAATGACTACGTGAAAGGAAACGATATGGTTGTAAGCAAAATCGACCATCGCGAACCTTACGCGAAGCCTGAACTGGTAAAGCGTGACAACTTGAAGGACATAACCTTCGAGTGCCCCCAGTGGCAGTGCAGCGTAGTGGTTCCGCCGCCACCGGCGCCATAAGGCGAAGTGGTAAGCGGTAAATAGAAACACCCGGGCGGCCCCGAAAGGGGCCGCCCGTTTATGTTCTCCAGAAGAAAATCCCTCACGGAGATCAATGCCATGTTCTCCATGCGACACAGTCTGTATTCAAACGATTAGCGCTATTGTCTTTAACGCGGGGGAAGGAGCATTGACCTGAAAAAAACATATGGAGCGATCGATCGGGAGGACACGTGGGGAGACCGGTAGGGGAATTCCCCTAGGATAAATCGGAAAAGTTGTGCTTATAGGTATACCCCGGGGGGCTTATATGGGGTCTAAATTGATTATCAATAACCATGATAATGGTTACTTTGCATCATGTAATGTGCGACATTTAGAGTAAACTGAGTACATTATATGTGTCTATATCAACTATCTGGAGAGATCGATAATCACAAACAGTAGTTGAAGGACGGGGTGACCCCCGCATTTACCGCTTTGGCGAGAAGTTTTACGATATGATTCGAGCCGGCGGTTTTCTTAACGCAAAGGTCAGCCGTTGATGACGGAAGTTTTAATAAGTACTGTTTGTGAGTTTTTTTCGACCACCGGAGATCAGACCAGGAAAGGAGAGATGCATGACTATAAACAAAAGTGATCTTCGGGACACGTACGCGAAGCCTGAGCTGACCAGGCACGACAACCTGAAGGCCATCACCTTCGAGTGCCCGAACTGGCAGTGCAGCGTTGTAGTCCCGCCGCCGCCGGCCCCTTAAACAGGGAGTTGCGGCAGAAAAAGCGTAAAGCGATTTTAGTGGAATAGAAGTCCCGCAAAAAAAATTCCAGAAAGAACCTGGAAAACCTTTTTATGCAGGACGCGCGGGAGTAGAGTAAAATAAGTTAATCGCTCTACTTCTGCAAACAACAGGCAAGGAGACATTGCAAGATGAAAGTTGTAAACCCGATCGGTAGCGGGCCACGGGGAAGGTTGTTTGTTCTGGCAGCGGGAGTTGTGGTTTTACTAGTAGGAATGGCTCTCATTTGGGGTGGTTGCGGCGATAGTGCCAATCAGGGCACTTCGGGTTCTCAGCTTGATGATGAGGGATCCGGTGGTTCCACAAGCAGCGACGGTTCAGGTGGATCCGGTGAAGGAAACGCCATGGTCGATTATTCGTTTGACCAGTGTACGTCTGATATGACCAAGCGTTATGGCGACGTGGAGAAGGCCAAACAGGTCTGCGGCCAGCTCCAGGCAGATTACAGCAGTCAGCCGATAAGTCAGCTGGCTACGATACTGCCAACGGTAGAAAAGAATGTAGGCGCCACGCCATTGCCGGGTAGCACGATTCCCGGTAGCAGCACCGGTGGCACGGGCGGACAGACGGGCGGTGGCACCAGTACAAATGGTGGAGGAACAACCACAGGTCCCATCTGGCCATCCGATGGCATCGAGATAGTAGTGCCACCGGCACCATAAAAGTGTGAAGAGCGGGTTACGGGAGACAGGATGAAAAACAGGCTCGGCAACAATATCGAAAGATGTATAAACGAGGTTAAGCCCAATGTCGCGACGTATAACGTGCATGGGGTCGTAACCAAGGTATACACTGACGACCATTTGCTGGCGCTTGCCATCCAGGACTTCCTTAGATCATTCCGTGGGCAACCGGACGAAAAGGCCGATATCGAGTTCTACCTTCTTACGAAGGAGTCCGGTTTCGAGCCTGACCCTGGTGACCGCCCCGGAAACCCGGAACTCCTTTACGACTGGAACGTCCTGCGCTACAGCAGGGAGGGACAGCTTCGTTATCAGGAGGTTCCTGGCGCGGGTTCGATAATTGCCGATCCCGACGCGGGTCTGGCCGTCGCTTTCGTTGAAAGCGAAATGGCAGCCTGCGCATGGTCGGTGGCCCACGTGATCTTTTTCCCCATGTGGGCGCAGTTGCTGAAAACCAGGGGCATATTTCCAGTGCACGCTGCAGGTCTTGAGCGCAACGGCACCGGAATACTGTTTCCCGGAAAAAGCGGCTGCGGGAAGTCAACCTTGTCCCTGCACCTGTTGAGGCACGGGTACAAGCTGTTGGGAGACGACACTGTTTTTGTAAGGCGCCACGGGTCGGGAGCAGAAATGCTCTTCTTCCCTGAGGAAGTGGACGTCTGTTCCGAAACGGTAGATCTGTTTTCCCATCTGGCGCTGGCCCGTAACCTCACGGAGGATCGCTGGCAGCCAAAGGCACGGGTTAATCTCAACGAGGTGGGACCGAATGCGGTGATCGAGTCATCGAACACCGATCTTCTGGTCTTTCCAGTCATCGCCAAGGACGGCATTACCCGCTACGAGCGGGTAGGGGCCACCGAAGCGCTGGCGGAGTTGATCCTGTATGCCTTCCTGTTCATGGATCCGCAGACAAGCAAGGAGAACTTCAATCTCCTTGCCGGCCTGGTTCAGTCGGCCAAGTGTTTCCGGCTGCACATGGGCCTTGATGGCACCGAGCTTGCCGGTGCCGTCGATGAAATAGTCGCGTCTATATAGAGCGACAAAAATGCCGGTATGACCACCGGCGCCCCTTTGGTGGAGGGCAAGCGGTTTAGCCACCAACAGACGGTATGCGGGCATCCCGGGGTTTTAGGGAAACCTCTACCTGAGAAATACGAGGGGATTTCAGGACTTGCACAAGCAGGTCTGAAAACATTTTAAAAGGATGAAGGAGGAATGACGGATATGCAAATAAGCTCTAAATTGCTGTACAAGACAGCAATATTATTGCTGGCGCTTTTAATGGTCACGATGGTTTTAGTGGTCATAAGCCAAGCTAACGCTGCATCGAGCTTACCCAGCGATACGAATTGGAACACTGTCAAGACGGCTATCAACAGCTACATCACCGGCCAGTTCGGCGCCGGCGGTGCGGAAGGTGAAGCCGGCTTCACGATTGACAATGCAGGGCTGAAACCCAGGATCGACTCTAATGGCGACAACAACTATCTTGGTGAAGGTGACGATGCCAAGAACGCCCCGGTCCTGATCGATAACCTCATGGGCTTTACCACCATAATCCCCGCGACCAGTTACAGGTGCGCCTGGAACAGTAACTGTTTCGAGGATGCCAACGTCGCCACGGTAAAAGGCCTGGTTGACGCTCACGCTGCAGCCGGGTTCAGCACCGACACAGTAGTCTACTGCGGCTCCGGCCACACTGAAGCCCCGACCACTGGTGCCTATGGCTTTATAGCCAACGCCTCTGATGGCGCTGGCGGCTACGGCCTTAGCAGCGCCGGCAACGGTATTTCCAAGGTCTACGCCTTCAAGTGGGGACGTAACGGTTGGACCAACACACTCGCCACTTACGCAAATAGCGGCGCTATGGCAGCTGCAGAAGCATCCACAGCGACAAATACCGTAACCCCGTATGCCGGGTGCGGCAGCCCGACAAGTGACGCCGACCTGGTACGCTGCGAGGCGAGATATGCCATCTATAAGAACACTTCTGGTGGCCGCTATGCGACTGTTGTCAACGGCAATAATACTGGTCCGGCCAGTATCAACACCGCGCTCGGCGCAGGCGGCCAGTCGGTGGACATCAGGACCGGCCCACCGGCCTTAACGACCGACATCACCGGCAATCAGATCTCGGTGCCGCTTGATACGCTGTTTAACAGCGGCCTGACCAACCTCGACGGCACCGCCACGACACTCATCGTCGGCAGCACGCCGATGGTTAGCGGTATCGCCGCCCAGGGCGTAAACATGCTCGGCTACAACATGGTTGCCGGCACGTTCGTCAACGGCGGAATGCCCGGCTGGAAGAGCACGGAGAACGAGAAGCAGGCCGCGCAGACTGCATACGTAGCGCCAGCGATCGCCGGTTGGACCAGCCCTGGAAAGATGGACACGACAAATCCGGTGATCAGTGGCCTTAGCGCTACAGCTACCGGCAGCACTACGGCGGACGTCACCAGGACGACCACCGGCCAACCCTCTACCAGCAAGATCCAACTCGACGATGGTAGTGGCGGCGCGCTGGAAGTCGATGTCAACAGCACGGTGCTGAACGAAGTCAAGACCGTGAAACTCTACGGTCTGGTTCCTGGCACCACCTACACCGGCACGCTGACCGTCTATGACGCTCAGGCTAACAGTGCTAGCACGGCTATCAGCATCACGACTCCGGCTTCAGGCGGTACATCTGACCTCTCGCTTGGCGCCCCGGCAGCTTCCTGGGGTTCGTACGCGGACTACCTGGCTGATGTCCTGTCGGTAGACTGGACCATCACAAATAATGGTCTCACGACGGTTCGGTTACGAGGACGATCAAATACAGTGGCATTGTCACTGGTATTTACACCACCGTCGGTAGCTGGCATACTCACAACATCGGTTCATCCGGATAAGTGTGGAAGTCATTTCACCTATCTGGTTTAGAATGAGCAAATAGCTAAAGACGAATAAACAACGAAAACATGGGAGAAACCGCATGACTGATACAAAAGAAGCGCGGGAACCCTATGCAAAGCCGGAACTGGCAAAGCACGACAACTTGAAGGACATAACCTTCGAGTGCCCGAACTGGCAGTGCAGTGTAACGGTTCCACCGCCACCGGCCCCCTAAGGTCGAAACGGTAATAAAGTAACATCAGGGCGGCCCCGTACGGGGCCGCCCTTCTTGTTCCTGAAATCCTGTAGCCCAGTATATGGGACACCATGGAAATGGCGTCACGATGACCCATCCAGGAAAATCAGTTCAACAGCTAAGCCTCGTAAACGCCGCTTTTCCCGATATGCGCGTCGCTGAGTCTATTTGGTTTTTGCACTGCTAACACTTTCCCCCGGGTGCGTCCCTGTTTTACCTCATACATGCGTTTGTCAGCTAGGTCCATGAGTTCGTCGCCATCTGTGGTTTCCTCCGGATAGCTCGCATGGCCTATCGAGGCGCGGACCAGACCTGCGAGGGATTTACGCAAGAGCCGCCCGTCGTGGGTCATGAAAGGATATTCCTGGACCTCCCGGTCCAGCCTCTCTGCGAGTACCCTGGCTCCCTCGGCTGAAGTATGCGGTGCTATGATCACGAACTCGTCACCGCCGAAACGGTAATGTTTCAGCGCCGCCAGCGCCGTATCGGTTTTGCGAAGGCTCTTCTGCAAAAGCTCCGCCATGTCCCTGAGAACGCAATCTCCAGTGAGGTGTCCGAACGTGTCGTTGATCTCCTTGAATTTGTCAATATCGAGGATGAGTATCGAAAACGCCGCCGGCATGTTCTGCCCGTAGCGGTTTATGCGCGCGATCTCGCTCTCCAGGCCCTTTTGCAGGGCTCTGGTGTTACCGACTTCAGTCAGCGGATCGATCAGGCTCAGCTTCTCGATCGTCTCGCGGTCACTCCTGATCCATGCGAGCATTGTGTCGAAGCTGGTGGCCAGTCTGGCGATCTGCTGGTCGGCGGCGGCGCCTAGGTCGGCACATGCGTCCATATTACCCTTCTGGACCTGCTCCATGCTCGCTGCCAGACGTCCGAGCGGTTTTAAGGCCATTCTTACAACCAGATAGTTTACAGGCAGGCATAGCATGAAACCGCCAGTCAGAAAAACGACGCCAAGGACGAAGGTGGAGAGCTCGTGAGCGTACCGCTCGGTGATCCAGGTGCCGGCAAAGGCTCCGATGGCCACGACAGCGCAGTTGGCAAAAAGTATCTTGCCGGCGATGGTTGACCCGGAAACCCTGCGTCTGCTGACATTTTCATTGTCAGACATGATGCCCCCGCCCTTTGATTGCCCTCAGGGAAACCCCCTAGTGTTAAACAGGGTTCGACCACTGCGCCGAATCCCTTTAGCCAAAAAAGCCAGACAGTTTCAGGGAGGCCGTTGCCGTAACGGTGGCGGCGGACTTTTGGTTTTACTTAGCCAGGCCCAGTCTGTAAGCTACATATAATGATAACTACGTTAATCGAATTCCTCGGCGGCTTCGTCAAAGACACAATTTCCCTGCTCGGATACCCAGGTGTTTTCCTTGCCATGGCGATCGAATCGGCCTGTATCCCCCTGCCGTCGGAGATTATAATGCCATTCTCGGGATACCTTGCTTCCCAGGGCCAGTTCAATCTGATACTGGTAAGCGTGGTCGGCGCTCTCGGTAACCTCGCCGGTTCGTTGCTGGCGTACTGGATCGGCGCAATAGGTGGGCGGCCGCTGGTGGAAAAATTCGGCAAGTACGTCCTGCTTTCACATCACGACCTGGACCTCGCGGACAGGTGGTTTACGAAATACGGGCGGAGCACGGTCTTCTTCACGAGGCTGATGCCCGTGATCCGGACCTTTATATCATTCCCGGCGGGAATCAGCCGCATGAACCTCACCACATTCAGCATTTATACTTTTCTGGGCGCGTTGCCATGGTCGTTCTTTCTTGCCTATGTGGGCTTTAAACTTGGAGAGAACTGGGACTCGGTGGGAGCGTATTTCCGCAAGGCGGATATTCTGATAGGCGTTCTGCTGGTCGCGGCGGTGATCTGGTATGTGTGGCGGCACTTAAACAATTTGAAGAAGGACAGGGTGACCGCGGATGAGCTCGCAAATGGGGACAAGGTCGTTTCCAATGCAAAAGAGCCGGAGCCATTGAGGCAGGATGATAAGACATGAGCATTCTTGAAGCGCTGCTTCTCGGGATAGTCCAGGGGCTGACCGAGTTTCTGCCGGTCAGCAGCTCCGCGCACCTGGTGCTGGTCCCCGATATCCTGGGAATTGCGCCGCCCACGGTTTCCTTCGACCTGGTGTTGCACTTGGGTTCGATGTTCGCAGTGGTGGCTTATTTCTGGCGGGATTTACTGGAAATAGTGAAAGCTTTTTTCAGCCAAGGTGAAGCTGCGGTGGTAAAAAGGCGTGTAGGTCTTTTCCTCATAATAGGCACCATACCCGCGGCCGTTATCGGCGGTCTGCTGCAGAACTACTTCGAGGCGGTTTTTGGTGAACCGGCGTGGGTCGCGTTCTTTTTGTTGATCACCGGCGTGCTGCTGGTGACCAGCCAGCTGGTCTCGGGGGAGCGGGCCATCAATGGCCGGGGTGTGGCCGAGATGAAGCTCTCCGACGTGCTGGCGATCGGTTTTGCCCAGGCGGTCGCCATTCTTCCCGGCATCTCCCGTTCGGGATCGACCATCTCCACAGGCCTCTTTCTGGGACTGAGGCGGGAGACGGCGGCCAGGTATTCCTTCCTCCTGAGCGTGCCGATCATTGCAGGCGCCGCGCTCATGAAACTGAGGCATGGTTTTGGCGGCGAAGGCGACGCTGACAATGGCGAGGGCGCGGCAACCATGATCGTCGGTTTTGTTTTCGCGGCAATCTCGGGGTTTGCGGCCGTTAAGTTCCTGCTTGGTTTCGTGCGCCGCCACAGCCTGGTCGGCTTCGCTGTCTATTGCTGGATCGTCGGCGGTGGTGTGCTTCTCTGGAAGGCTTTCGGCGGCGGTTAGGTCTTTTTCTTCAGGCGGATCAGCGGTCGTCTCGACAAACAGAACCAGCCTGATAGAGACCATTAAGAATTACAATCGCCTGCGGGTTGCGCGGACTATGGGCAGGTGATAGAAAGAGTCCGTGGAAAATACCACTCTTCTTCTAATAATGGTTGTAGGGGCGGCCCTCGCCTTCGACCTCATGAACGGTTTTCATGATGGTTGTAACGCCGTATCGACAGTCATCTACACCAAGGCTCTCAAACCTCGCACTGCCATTCTGATTTCCGCCGCTTTTAACTTTGTCGGGCCATTCCTGGGTATCAAGGTTGCCCAGACCATCGGCGGTGTCATCAAGTTCGATTTCGACGCCAATATGCACGAGACGATGGCAAAACTTGTGATCGCCGCTCTCGTCGGCGCCCTCCTCTGGGACATCCTCACCTGGCTATGGGGCCTGCCGGTAAGCTCGTCGCATGCGCTCGTCGGAGGTTTGCTGGGCGCTGGGGCGATGGCGCTCGGTATGGATGGAATCAACTGGGATGGCGTGACAAAGGTGATGGCCGCGCTTATCCTGTCTCCTTTCATAGGCATGTTCGTGGGATTCATGCTTATGATCGTCTCTCGCCGCATCCTGGCCGCCATGCGGCTGGACATCGAGCGGGCGGACGGCTTTTACAGGAAGATGCAGATATTCTCCTCCAGTTTTGTCTCATTTACCCACGGTTCCAACGATGCCACGAAAGTAATGGGCATCATCGCCCTTTTCCTGGCTGCCAGTAATCCCGATGCCGTCGCGGGCGCGCCCCTCGATGTGCCCACGTGGGTGATTCTTTCCTGCGCCGTCGTCATGGCGCTGGGAACATATCTGAGCGTCATCTCGATGCGCCTGGTGCGAACGCTGGGCGAGGGATTGACCAAGCTGCATCCGGTTCATGGATTCTCGGCGGAGACGGGCGCCGCCATGGTGATCTTCACGGCGTCGCGTCTGGGCCTGCCGGTCTCCACAACGCATGTCGTGACCTCGGCCGTAACCGGCACGGGCATCGCTTCCGGCCTGCGTTCGGTTGGATGGAAAACCTTCCGTGATATAATTCTGGCCTGGGTCATCACTCTGCCGTTTTGTGCGGGAGTGGCGGCGCTGGCCTTTTTCGTCCTTGACAAAATCCTCACAGGGTAGGTAAAGCTATGGGACTAATGAGCAAACTGAAGGTAATGCTCACCGGGGCCTCGGTGGAGGGAACGGTGAGGGATCTGGGCATGGCTAGCGAGAACCGCACGATCGACCAGATAATGGAAATGGTCGACCTTGTCGTGACCATCAACGAGAGGCTTGTCGACGTGGTCAAGTTCTACTGCGCCGATGCCTGTCAGGCGATGGAGAGGGCCGCGGGCGAGCTGGATGCACTCGAGAGCCAGGCCGATAAAATGAAGCGCGATATTCTTTCCGGCCTCTCCGCCGGCGGTTTCTTTCCCATAAGCCGCGCTGATCTGTTCCGGCTGGTGGTCGGTCTGGACAAAATCGCCAATTACGCGACGGGAGCGGCGGACCGCATCGTCATGAGGCGTTTCGAGTTGCCGCCCGAGGTGAACCACCTGATCGAGGAGATGGCCGAAACAGACCTTCGTGCCGTACGGCGTTTGCGCGACGCAATACTCACCATGCGTCCCAACATGAGGGAAGCCGAGGAGATATCGGAAGACGTCGACCGCATCGAGGGAGAGGTGGATGACATCTACGTCAAGATCTATGGCATCCTCTTCGAGATGGACACTGATTTCAAGACTTTCCACCAGTTGAAGGCGATCATCGAGCGCCTGGAGGAAGTCGCCGATCGCGCCGCCGATTGCGCCGAGACCATCAGGCTGATAGCGGTGCGGCACCTGGAGATACAGTAACGAACCTCACTCCAATGGAGCGGCTGCGCAGGAGCGGAGTAACTCCTGACCGCTCCCTGGGTCAGAACTTCCTCATAGATCCCAATATCCTCGACGTAATCGAGAAGACCGCTGAACTCGGCCCGGATGATGCTGTACTCGAAGTCGGCCCGGGGTTGGGCGTGCTTACTGAGAGGTTGGTCAGACGATGTGCCCTGGTCCATTGTGTCGAGCTCGACAGGCGTCTTGCGGCGATGCTCGAGGAAGAATTCGGCGGACGCTCCAGTTTCAGACTGCACCAGGCGGACGCCATGAGGTTCCGTCTCGGGGAGCTTGACCCACCCCCGTCAAAGTTCGTATCCAATCTGCCCTATAATGTCGCGGCGCCACTTGTTATGAAAAGCCTCGAAGAACTTGCCGGGACACGGCTCTGGTGCCTGATGCTGCAGAAAGAGATAGCCGACCGCTTCTTTGCCGTGACCGGCGCAGCCAACTATGGCGGTATATCGGTCATGGTCCAGTTGCTCTGCTTGAAACTGTCGTCAAGACATATATCGGGGTCGGTCTTTTATCCGAAGCCAAGAGTGCGCTCCAGCCTGCTGGCCTTCAGGAGGCGTGAGGGCGAAAGTTTTACAACCGGCCATTTCCGGGAGGTAAGGTCATTGGTGGCGGCCTCTTTCAGCCATCGGCGCAAGACGCTGGCAAACAGCCTGGTTGAAGCGGAAGGCGAACAGGCGCTGCCGGTGCTGGCACGGATCGAGACAGGTAAACGGAAAAAGTTTGTTGAGAAGCTGCTGGACGATGCCGGTATCGCTGCAAATGCCCGCCCGCAGGAACTTGCGCCGGGTCAATATGAAGAGCTTGCAGTAATGATTTCGAATATCGAGGACTCTAAGAATGCATGAAACCAACAGGAATATCGCCGAAGTGCGGGCGCCCGCGAAGATAAATCTCTGGCTGCATGTGGGCCCGCTGGAGGCGGATGGTTTTCATCCGGTCTGTTCCCTGATGGACCGGGTAACCATAGCCGACACCCTGCAGGCCAGGCGCGCGCCGGACGAGGGCATGCGTCTGAGCGTTTATGGCATGGACAACGACGCCCCCCAGGAAAACCTCGTGATGCGGGCGGCCCGTGCCCTGGAACAGGCTGCAGGCAAACGGATGGACGTCGATATCGACCTGACCAAAAAGATTCCCGTCGCCGCGGGCCTGGGTGGTGGCAGCTCCGATGCGGCCGCCATTCTCAAGCTGCTGGTCTTTCTCTTCGAACTGGATATTCATGAAACGAAACTCATGGAGATCGCGGGCGTGCTGGGTTCGGACGTTCCTTTCTTCATGACCAGTGGGCCGCAACTGGCCGAGGGTAAAGGAGACATCCTGATGCCGGTACGGTTCGGATTCGACTATGCAGTAGTGATCGTCAACCCCGGGATAAGGCTATCAACCGCCGATGTCTATCAGCTCTACGATGAAACCGCGGGAGCAAGCCGGGAGACGTTTGCCAATCACGTGGAGTGGGCGCATGAAGAGATTGGCAGGCTGGATTCACTGGATGCCCTCGTCAACCAGATGCACAATGACCTGGAATCGCCGGCGAGGAGTCTCTGTCCTGAAATCGATGGAATCGAGCAGGGCCTGCGTGCGTCCGGAGCGGCGGCTGTGCTCGTCAGCGGCAGCGGCCCATCGGTATTCGGCGTATACGAGGATTCAGAAACAGCATCCCGTGCCTGCGAAAAACTCGGCAAGACATACCCTCTCACCTGGGCGGCAACCCCGGTTCCCGGAGATGCCTGACCTCTCTTTGCAGTAACAGTTGAAAAAAGCGCCTGTATGCAGGCAATTTTTCACAGTGCTGGCCTAACTGAATCAATGTCACCTCATTTCTCTCAGGGTATTTTTCACCCGTTATAAGCGATTTCCCCGATAGTATAAATCTCCAATCAGGGTAGGATGTCTGCAGCAAGTTGAGCACGAAAAGGCGGAAAGAATTGCTCAGGCTGTTTATTTTAGAAAGATTTTTCCGACGTCAGGAGAACTAAGTGTCGGTATGTTTCTCGAAGTTTGGGTACCCCCACCCTGGCGGGCAGGGTCAGATAGAATCGCACGATTCAGCTGACTTTGCCCGCCGCCCGCTTTCTTTGACGTCAGTAAACGCAAGGCATTAAGCAAGGTCGATATAAATCCTCCTCTGCGGCGTTGGGGTTTTCAACCCCCAAAACCGGAGAAACAGAGTTCAAGGCAACAGAGTTCAAGGCAACAAAGGGGAAGAAATGATGAGCGAACATAATTTTCTGAAAATGATAAAGCAGAGAGGCCGGTATGGCACACAGGGCGAAGCCGCGCGGGCCGCGAATGCGGTTTTTGGTACCGTCAAGGCGTGGCTTTCACCTTCCGCCGCCGCTGATATGCGAAAGGTTCTTCCCGGTGACGCCGAGCAGCTCTGGCGTTATTCGCCGGTCACCACTCTGGTGGCGCCGGTAGGTGGTAAATCTTCCCGGGGAGCGTCCCAATCATTGCACTTCATTCTCAGGGTGCAACAGCTGGGCAGTTATCATTCTTCTACAGAGGCACGCCGCGCCGCATGTTCGGTATTCAGCGCACTGGCGGGAAGCCTTCCGGTTGAACCATCGATATTTCTCGGACAGGTATTTCCACCGGAGATCATGGGTGCCTGCCGCGCCGGGTCTGCAAGCTGGGCTGCCTGATATGGCTGTCGATACCCTCCAAACAAGAAGGGATGAGAATATGACGGGAAAACAGGCACAAAACGGTTGGGTCAAACGGCTGATGGATGCGGACGAGACAAGTCTGAGCGGCTTTACGGTGGATGCCGTCGATGGCATCGCCGGCAGGATCGAGCAGGTATTGTACTGGAGTGATGCCAGGGTTCCCGATTATGTCGTAGTCGGAACGGGCCGCTGGATATTCGGTCACAAATCCGTACTTTCAATAAAGGTGATCGAAGAAGTCGATCTTGAAAACCGGCGCCTGCGCATGTCCTTAAGCAAGGAACAGATACGCCAGGCACCTGAGTTTCTGCCGGGTATCTGACAGAAACTGGCAGAACCTGTGGGTTGTAATCCCGCGCTTTTAAGCCGGCCGGCTCCCGAGAGGGGGTCGGCCGCACGATTTTTATGGATGCTTGACCTTTAGTGCCTGCTCTACTATACTTTTTTCCGCCTTCATTGGCTGCCCTTGGGGCGTAGCCAAGCGGTAAGGCTGCGGGTTTTGGTCCCGTGATACGGAGGTTCGAATCCTCCCGCCCCAGCCACATATGATGACAGTCAGAGCGAGGTGTCGCTCATTTTTTTGTCTGTTACCAGTATGTGAACGGGCAAAAAAAAATGTAATTGCAAAGGCGCTGAATAATCCCAACCCATGCAGTCTGCTTCAGCTGAAGAATCGAAGCGATCCCTGGCCGTTGTCGTTCTGGCAGCTGGTATGGGCACGCGCATGAAATCGAATAAGCCCAAGGTTTTGCATGCCATCTGCGGCAAACCGATGATCTCATGGGTCAGTGAGGCTATTGATACCGTCGCACCCGACCGCACGCTTGTCGTGCTGGGGAACGGTGTGGAATCGGTCCACCAGGTATTGCCGCAAAAGACCGAAGTGGTGATGCAGGACAGACAGCTGGGGACCGGTCACGCGGTGCGCTCCGCCAAAGCCGCGCTGGAGGGCTTTGAGGGCGATATCCTGGTCATGTACGGTGATACGCCGCTGGTAACCGGGGAAGAGCTGCAGGGTTTACTGAGGGTGCATGCCGAGGGGGCTCCCACCTGCACCCTGATGACGGTGGAAGTTGACGATCCTGCCCATTATGGCAGGGTTTGCCGTGATGCCGACGGACGCGTTACCAGGATCGTCGAGGATCGCGATGCCAGCAATGAAGAAAAGAAGATTTGCGATGTAAACGCGGGTGTTTATGTTTTTGAGGCGCCTGCGCTCTGGACGGCGCTGGCCGAGGTGGGCAGCGAAAACGACCAGGGAGAGATGTACCTGACCGACGTGGTTGAGATCATGGCCGGCAGGGGGCAGGTCGTGCTGACGCATACCGTGGATGATCCCACGGTCGTGATGGGAGTGAACTCCCGTCTGGATCTGGCCCAGGCGGCGAGTGCGATGCAACGGCGTATTCTTAAGCGGCATATGCTCGAGGGTGTGACGATCATCGATCCGGCGTCGACATACATCGACGCGGATGTGCGTGTCGGCCGGGATACGACCATTGAGCCGATGACGATCTTAAGAGGTGTGACCGTCATAGGCGAGGACTGTGTTATCGGACCGTCATCCACAGTGATCGACAGCAACATAGACGATGGGGTGACGCTGATCTCATCCTACGTGACGGGCGCGGATATAGCCGCCGGCTGCAATGTAGGGCCGTTTGCGTATCTTAGGCCCGGCGCGCGGCTTGAAGCGGGCGCAAAGGCCGGGACTTTTGTCGAGATCAAGAACAGTGTGGTGGGTGAGGGCGCCAAGGTGCCTCACTTAAGTTATATTGGAGATACTGATATCGGCCCGGGCACGAACATCGGTGCCGGTAATATAACCGCCAACTACGATGGTGTAAACAAGCATCACACTGAGATCGGGGCTGATGTTCACACCGGCGCCAACACGGTGTTCGTCGCGCCGGTTACATTGGGCAACCGGGCGATGACGGGCGCAGGTTCGGTGATTACGGACGATGTAGGTGAGGGCGCACTGGGAATTTCACGCGCCCCCCAGGGGAATATAGAGGGCTACGGCGACCGGAAGCATGACTCACGCTCCGGAAAAGGGAAGAACAAAACAGAAAAGTGACTTTTTTTCATATGCGCGAAACCAGTCTAGAGGAGCAAATATTATGATGTCGAGCAGCATAATGACCCAGAACAGCAAGCGCCTCATGCTTTTCTGCGGACGCAGCAACCCCGATCTGGGTGAGAAGATAGCCCACCAGCTGCAGATCAAACTGGGCGACATCGAGACCAAGACTTTCAGCAACGGTGAGATCTATATGCGCTACAGTGAAAATGTGCGCGGCAGCGATGTTTTTCTCATCCAGTCAACAAGTCCTCCGGTAAACGACAACCTCATGGAGCTGCTGATCATGATCCAGGCGGCGCGGCTGGCGTCGGCACGACGTATCACTGCAGTCATGCCCTGGCTGGGTTATTGCCGGCAGGACAAGAAAAGCGCGGGCCGCGAACCAATCAGCGCCAAGCTGGTGGCCGATCTGTTGCAGGTAGCTGGAGCCGACCGTGTGCTGACCATGGATCTTCATCAGGGACAGGTCCAGGGTTTCTTCAATATTCCCGTGGATCATATGACCGCCCTTTCGATCCTCGCCGGTTACTTCAGGCTCAAGCAGATACCGGAGGAACAGATGGTCGTGGTCTCTCCGGACGTGGGCGGTTCGAAAAGGGCCAAGAAATTCGCTGATAAACTAGGCGCCGTCGATCTGGCTATCCTCAACAAGACCAGGCCGGAGCACAACGTGGCCGAGATCATGGAAGTCATCGGAGATGTCAAAGGCAAGGTCGCGATCATGGTCGACGACATCATCGATACCGCGGGCACCATAACCGCCGGCGCTGAAGTACTCATGGACATGGGCGCAAGCGCAGTCTACGTGACCGCAACTCATCCGGTTCTTTCCGGTCCGGCTTATGAGCGTCTTGAGGCTTCTCCGGTCAAGGAAGTGGTGGTCACCGACACATTGCCCTTGAATACTGAGAAAAAGACCAGCAAAATAAAGGTTCTGTCAATCGCCACCACTCTGGCCGACACAATCCAGAGTGTTTTCCGTGACGAGTCCGTCAGCAAACTGTTTGAAGGAAATGACCAATTATTCTAGGAAGCGTGGGAGTGAACAATGAAGAAAGTTAAACTGGCAGTAAAAGAGCGCGACAGTTTCGGAAGCCCTGAAGCCAGGCGCATGCGCAAACAAGGCTGGATACCAGCGGTGCTTTATGGCGCCGGCGAGGACAGCGTCGCCCTTGCAGTGGAGGAGAAGGCACTCAAGAATGCCCTGGGACGTGAGCGTGGCAACGTAATTCTTTCGCTGACGATCGAAGGCAGCAAGGATGCTCACGCCGCTATCCTCAAGGAATATCAGCCCGATCCGCTGGGACGCGGCATCCTGCACGTTGATTTTCTCGAGGTGAGCATGGACAAGCCGATCGAGGCTTCCATCCACCTCGAACTTATCGGCACGGCCCAGGGAGTGAAGGACGGTGGAATCCTCGACCAGAGCCACCGTGAGCTGCAGATACGCTGTTTGCCGGGCGA
>JBAZWE010000009.1:0-13343 GCA_041660545.1 Thermoleophilia bacterium | reverse complement strand
GGCGACATGCCGTCGAGTATCGAATACGACGTCTCTGAGATGGTGATCGGCGACTCGATCCGTGTGAGCGATCTGACGCCACCGTCGGGTGTGGAGATACTCACCGACCCCGAGAGTGGTGTCGCCAGCGTGCTGGCGCCGAAGCTGGTAGTCGAAGAGGTAGAGGAAGAAGAGCTTGAGGAAGGCGCGGAGGCGCCCGCCGAAGGAGCTCCCGCCGAAGAGAAACCGGCCGAAGGCGGAGAATAGACAGGGAAATACAGTACACTGTCATACTGGAGTGGTAATCACCGTAGAGACGTTGCATGCAACGTCTCTACGTTTTAAGGCTCGCTAAGGAATCAAGGCCATGGCTTTTTTCAAGAAGCAGCACCATTTTCTCAATACTGATTTTCTGGTGGCCGGCCTGGGAAATCCCGGCTCCGAGTATGAGGGCACCCGTCATAATGCCGGCTTCATGGTGGCTAACCGCTTGATGAAGCGTCACGAGATGGGCAGAACCCGTAACCGTTATGGCGGACGCTGGTGGGAGGGAACCATCCTGGGCGTGAATCTGGCGGTCATCCTTCCCATGACTTATATGAACCGTTCCGGAGAGGCCGTGGCCTCTGCCGCCGGGCATAAGCATATCGATCCGGCTAACATCACGGTCATCCACGACGACATGGACTTCCCTTTTGGCTCGGTGCGGGTAAAGCAGGGTGGTGGCACTGGTGGGCACAACGGCCTGGCCAGTATCGTGGCCGAGCTGGGGACCGATGCTTTCAACCGCGTCAGGATCGGAATCGGGCGTCCGGACAATCCCAATGTGCCGGCGCGTGACTGGGTCCTTTCCCGCCTTAGGGAGACCGATGATGCGCTCTTACCTGTTCTTGACGCGGCTGTTGATTGTATCGAGACGATCATCACCGAAGGAATAGAGGCCGCGATGAACCGTTTCAACCGGCGCGACCCGGACGGTGATCCGGCGGAGGGATAAGCGGCCCTGGCGGCGTGGCGTACACAAACCCATCGCGGGGTATATCACTGAAGAAGACCAAACGTTCCTGATGACAGTCAAGACGTTTTTGTGGTTGCATTTTTGATTACCTCCTACATAAAGAAAGATGAAAACTTCCAGACTCTCGCAGCGGCCCTGAGAACGGCGCCGGCGCGCGTCTACGCCCCGACTTTCTTCCAGGGTTACCTGCTGGCCTCATTGCGGGACGAGATCTGGCCGCAAGAGGCGATGCTGATTGTAGCGCCGGGTGGCGCACAAGCTTCACAACTGGCCGATGACCTTAGCGCCTTTGCCGGGCGGCTGCCGGTGCGTCTTCTGCCCGCCGCGGGAACCGCGCCTGGAAGCAGGCTGATTGCTTCCAGCCGTCTGATCGGACTCAGGCATGCCGCAATCTGGAACCTGGCAGCGGGTCGTCCCGGTATCGTCGTCGCCGATATCGCAGCAATGGCGGACGGGTCGCTTGATCCGGTCCGCTGGCCGGAGGCAGTACATATAAGCAGGAAAAATCCGGGCGACTACGATGAAATAATCGAGCGTCTGGCATCGCTGGGCTACGAGAGGGTGCAACAGGTTGAGGACCGGGGAGAGTTCGCCGTTCGTGGCGGCATCATCGATGTCTTTCCCTCAACCGATCAGGCGCCGCTCAGGCTGGAATTCTGGGGAGACGAGTTTGAATCCCTGCGCCGCTTCTCCCCTTTTACCCAGCGCTCCCTGCTCGAGGAGGACAGCGCCACGGTTTTTGCAGCCGCGGAGCCGGAAGAGCCGGACACGGGGTCAGAGAAGAAGGCAGCAGACCGGCGTTCGTATTCCGGACTACTGGAGCGGGATACGATCAGGGCCCGTGTCTGCCGGCTTGATCCGTCCGCGGGCAGGGACTCCTTCGTTTCATATTGGGAGGATGTGCTCGAAGCTTCCTCGGTCGGGGAATCCGCGGGGCATTATTTAAAACCCCAGGAGCTGGATGAGCGGCTGCACGCCACCGCGAGCCTTGTTCTCGAGAGCCTGCCATCCGACCAGTCCCATGCATTTTCGGCGACGGGTTTTCACTTCGCATCGCGGCGCGTTTCCGAGGCGGCGGTCGAACTGGAGCGCATGGTGTCGGGTGGTTATAAAGTATTCGTCCATTTTTCCTCGGAAGGCGCGGCGCGCCGCGCTGAACATAACCTTGCCGGGAGCACGACTTTCCTTGCCGAAGAAAAACCAGTCCCGGACAAACCAGGTACATACCTCGTGGTGGCGCCGCCTCCGACCGGTTTTGTCAATAAGGAGATGAAACTCGCCGTCGTCGGTGAGCGGACGCTTATCAGACCCAGCAAGTCTGCCCGCAGCAGGACTCTGGGCCTGGCCGGACGGGCCATCATGAGTTTCCGTGATTTGACACCGGGTGATTTTGTAGTACATCAGGATCATGGCATAGGCGTTTTCGAAGCGGTTGAGACCAAGACGGTGGCCGGTGTCACCCGCGACTATCTGCACCTGCGATTCAAGGGCGATGACAGGCTGTTCGTTCCCCAGGAACAGATCTCTCTAGTTTCACGCTATGTGGGCGGGCAGGCCGGTAGTCCGCCGCTAAACAAACTGGGCGGACGCGCCTGGTCGCAGGCGCGCGCCAAGGCGAAAAACGCAGCCCGTGAAATGGCCGGCGAACTGCTCCAGCTTTACGCGCTCAGGCAAAGCCTGCCGGGCGATGAATTTGCAGCCGACGACCAGTGGCAGATGGAACTGGAGGCGGCCTTCCCCTTCGAGGAGACCCCCGATCAGGCCGCGGCCATCGAGGATGTAAAAGACGACATGGAATCCTCGCATCCCATGGACCGCCTTATCTGCGGCGATGTGGGTTATGGCAAGACCGAGGTGGCGGTCAGGGCGGCCTTCAAGGCGGCCATACAGGGCAGGCAGGTACTGATGCTGGTGCCGACAACGATTCTCGCCCTGCAACATTTCAATACCTTCAGTTCCCGTTTCAGCAAGTATCCGGTAAATGTGGAAATGATATCCCGTTTCCGCAGCGCGGCCCAGACCCGACGGATCGCGGCGGACTTCCGTGAAGGAAAGATCGACGTGCTGATCGGGACGCATCGCGTGCTCTCGGCTGATGTGGTGCCGAAGGACCTCGGGCTGGTAATTGTCGACGAGGAACAGCGATTCGGCGTACATCAGAAGGAGACCCTGCGCCAGCTGCGACTGCGCGTGGACGTTTTGAGCCTCTCGGCGACGCCGATTCCACGCACGCTGCAGATGTCACTATCCGGCATCCGCGACATCAGTATCATGGAGACGCCGCCGCTGGGACGCTATCCCATCCGTACCTATGTGGGTGAGTATGACGACGAGGTCATAGTCCAGGCGATCATGAAGGAAGCCGCCCGCGGCGGTCAGGTATTTTTCCTACATAACAGGGTGGAGACCATTGCCGGGAAAGCGGAGGAGTTAAAGGCGCTTTTACCGCACGTGCGTTTCATCGTGGCCCATGGGCAGATGCCGGAGAAGGAACTGGAGACGGTCATGGTTTCCTTTCTCGAGAAAGAAGCCGATGTGCTGGTCTGCACATCCATCATCGAAAGCGGACTCGATATCCCCACGGCAAACACGCTCATCGTCGATCGCGCCGATATGATCGGCCTTTCGCAGCTCTATCAGATTCGCGGACGTATCGGACGTTCGGATGTCATGGCCCATGCCTACCTTCTCTATCCGCCCAATGCGACGCTCACCCGCGAAGCCATGGCGAGGCTCTCCACCCTGAGTGATTACACTGAACTGGGCTCGGGCTTCAAGATCGCCATGCGGGACTTGGAGATACGCGGCGCCGGCAACCTGCTGGGGGACGAGCAATCCGGGCATGTGGCAGCTGTCGGTTTCGATATGTACTGCGATCTGCTCAGGCAGGCGGTAGCCGAGCTCAACAACCAGCCTGTGGAAGAGCCTCGCACCGCGCGCCTGGACGCCGACGTCGATGCATATATCCCGTCCGGATACATTCCCATGGAGACCTCGCGCATCGATGTCCATCATCGCATCGCCGCCGCGCGCGACGAGCAGCATCTAAAGGATATGGAGACCGAGCTGCTCGACCGCTTCGGTCCCGTGCCCGATGTAGTTACAAATTTACTTGATATGCAGGAGATCCGCCTGAAAGCGGGAGTGCTTGGAGCCTCACTGGTCACATACAAAAAGGGGCGGCTCGAACTTGCCGACATGCATATTTCTTCCGTTCAGAGGGAAGTAATGGAGGAGGCAGGGCTGAAATTCGTCTATCATCCTCTTAGGAGGATCCTGGTGCTCTGGCCCGGGGAAGAAGCCGGGGAGGATGGCGGGCTTTCTATTATCAAAAGGCTGCTTGATGCTATAATGGATAGTCTTTTGACACCAAGTGGCAAGATATAGCTAAAAGCTAAAAGCTAAAAGAGAGGTTTTTTCTTATGATCAGGAAATTACTGGCTGGCCTGTTTGTTCTGATGCTCATACCCGCCTGGATCGGATGTGGCGGCCTTCCCAGAAGTGCGGTCGCGCAGGTATCGGATGGTGGCAAGGACAAGGTGATAACCAGGGAAGACCTCGACAAGGCCATCGAGGAACTGAAACAGCAGTACAGCGGCTCAATACCCGAGCCCGGCACACCTGAATATATCACGATTCAGAAACAGGTTGCAGAAAGGCTTGTCAACGAGGAGATACTCTGGTTCGAGGCTGACAAGATGGGAATTACCGTTTCTGACGAAGAGATCAACACCCAGGTCGACCAGTACAAACAGTCGACAGGCGGCGACGAGCAGTTCAACGCCAAGCTAAGCGAAAACAATATGACACTCGACGCTTTGAAAGAACGGATTCGCAAGAACCTGCTCTTTCAGAAGCTCTATCCGGAAGTGACCAAGGACGCACCTCAGATCACCGATGAGCAGGCTCTGAAGTATTACAACGAGAACCCGACCCAGTTTCAGACGGGCGAGACCCGCAAGGTCAAGCATATCCTGGTCAAGGATGAGGCAACCGCCAACGCGGTGGTTGCCAGGTTGAATGCTGGCGAGGACTTTGCAGTGATCGCCAAGGAAGTCTCCATCGACCCTGGCACCAAGGACAAGGGCGGCGACTTGGGCGATGTTCCATCAACGGGCAGCGGTTTTGTCGCCGAGTTTGAAACCGCCATGAAGGCATTGGCGGCGGGGCAGACGTCGGCTCCGGTAAAGACGCAGTTCGGATATCACATAATCCGCGTCGAAACTATTACCCCGGCAAAGCAGAAGACCTTCGAAGAGTCCAAGGAAGATATCAAGCAGGGACTCTATATGGAAAACCAGAGGACTGCATTCGAAGCCTGGTTTGAAAGCGTCAAGGGCAATTATACGGTGGTCTACGCCGATGAGTTCAAGCCTGACGCGACCACGGCTACGCAGCCGCAGACGGGCGCACAGACTCAGGCAACACCCGCACAGTAGCGGCCGGGAAAAACGGCAATTCACAGGGGCGCGAGTTTAAGCTTGCGCCCCTGTTTTATTTGGCGGACTTATCTTTTGACCGGTCGAATAGTCATTATGAGGGCAACCGATCTGTTGTTCGAGGGCTATCAAAAATGACAATCCGAGCGTTTTTACATATTGTCATTCTGAGGGCCGAAGGCCCGAAGAATCCCGGATCCTTCGCTCCGCTCAGGATGACAGGACAAGTGCTCCGCTCAGGATGACAGGACAAGTGCTCCGCTCAGGATGACAGTAAGGTGAGAGTGATATTTCGCGAAGACAAAGATATGCAAAGGAGCCCGTTTAAATGACGGAAAATAACCACAACGAAAGCCGCCGGCAACTGGCCGACGTGCTGCTCGAGCTGGACGAGTTGGTGCGCACCTTGCGCCATGAATGCCCCTGGGACAGGGAGCAGGGCGTCGAGGACATTGTCACGCACACCCTTGAAGAGACTTACGAGCTTATCGATGCCGCTCATGGCGGGCAGGGGGGCGAGGTTATCGGGGAGCTGGGCGATATCCTGTTTCATATCTTCTTTCTGGCCAGCCTTGCCGGAGAGAAGGGCTGGGGAGACCTGGCGGACGTCACGCGTGGCATAATCGACAAGCTGGTGTTGCGTCATCCCCATGTTTTCGGCGATGCCGAGGCCGCTACACCCGCCGATGTCGTCGAGGGCTGGGAGAAGACCAAACGCGACAAGGAAGGTCGCACCGGCATCTTCCATGATGTCCCGGCCTCGATGCCTTCCCCGCTGTATGCCCAGCGTCTGCAGGCCCGTGCCGCCGCGGTCGGCTTTGACTGGCAGGATGCGGAGCCGGTCTTCGAAAAGATCGAAGAGGAAACGGCAGAGTTAAAGTATGCCCTGGCGGCGGAAGAGCCAGGTCCGGAAGGGACTGACAAGAAGCGTGGTCCTGAAACCGAGGCTTATCATGAGACCGGTGACATGCTTTTCGCGGTAGTGAACCTGGCGAGGAAGCTCCGCGTCGATCCGGAACTGGCTCTACGGAGCGCATCCTTACGCTTTCAGCACCGGGTCGAGGGAGCCGTCCGCCTGGCCGCGGATGATGGTGAGGAGTTCAGCCGGTTGCCTCAGGACCGTCAGGAAGAATATTATCAGCGGGCAAAGAAACTATAAGAGGGGCATGCGTCCCCAGTTTTCCAGGAGGTAATACTTATGTCCATGATTGTTGATGTCCACGCTCGCCAGATCCTTGATTCTCGAGGTAATCCCACTGTGGAGGTCGAGGTGGAGCTGTCTGACGGTTCCGCAGGAAGAGCCGCGGTGCCATCGGGCGCTTCCACCGGCACCTTCGAGGCTGTAGAGCTTCGAGACGGCGCCAAAAAGGTCTATGGAGGCAAGTCAGTACTAAAGGCCGTTGCAAACGTCAACGGTCCCATCGCCGAGGAGATAGTCGGCCTCGAGGCCTCCTCCCAGCGTGAACTGGACGAGCTGCTGATCGCCCTCGACGGTACGCCGAACAAGGGCAAGCTGGGTGCCAACGCCATACTCGGTGTCTCCCTCGCCGTAGCCCACGCTGCCGCCGAGAGCGCCTGCCTGCCGCTCTGGCAGTATCTGGGCGGAGTAGGAGCCCACACCCTGCCTGTGCCGATGATGAATATCTTAAACGGCGGCGCCCATGCGGACAATAATGTGGATATCCAGGAGTTCATGTGCGTGCCTGTGGGGGCGAAGAGTTTCGCCGGTGCGCTACAGATGGGGGCGGAGGTATTCCATGCGCTCAAGTCGGTTCTTAAGAAGGACGGTCTCAATACCGCGGTCGGAGACGAGGGTGGCTTTGCGCCGAACCTCGGCTCGAATCGTGAGGCCGTCGAATATATCATCAAGGCTATCAAAAAGGCGGGTTATAAACCTGGCAAGGACGTAGCCATCGCCATCGACGCTGCTTCGAGCGAGTTCTTCAAGAAGGGCAAGTATGTTCTGGCCGGTGAAAACCGCAGTCTCACGCCGGGACAGATGGTTGACTTCTATGCAGACCTTATTGAAAGTTATCCCATCGTCTCAATCGAGGACGGTATGTCCGAGGATGACTGGAAGGGTTGGGCGCTTTTAACTGAAAAGGTCGGCGCCCGGGTGCAGCTTGTGGGCGATGATTTATTTGTAACAAATACCGAGCGTTTAAAAAGAGGAATTGACGAATCAATAGCCAATTCTATACTCATTAAAGTGAATCAGATAGGTACGCTTTCGGAAACGCTGGATGCGGTATCGATGGCTGTAGCTTCAGGATATACGGCGGTGATCTCACATCGTTCCGGTGAGACAGAAGACACCACCATCGCCGATATAGCCGTGGCCACGAATGCCGGACAGATAAAGACAGGCGCTCCGTCACGTACCGATCGGGTTTGCAAATACAACCAACTGTTGCGCATTGAGGAGCAGCTAGGTGATGTGGCCCGTTATCCAGGCGGGTCGGTTTTCCCCCAGGCCTAGCCAGCCCGGCATGAAGTTCAGAGCGGTAGTGCGCTGAACACCGGGAGCTCCGAGGAAGCTGAAGTTGAGGTTGTTGCTTTGTGCAAGGCCGCCCTGCGGGCGGTCCAACCTCCTGCTTCACAAAATACCCATGCGCTGATCCGGTGCTGCTGTTCGCCCGGGTGAGCCTGGGAGAAAAGCGAAAGGAGGTGTTTAATGTCGGGCAACACCCTTGTAGAGGTCACCGACTCAACTTTCGAGTCAGAGGTGATCCAGTCAGATACTCCGGTGCTCGTGGATTTCTGGGCGGAGTGGTGTTCGCCGTGCCGCATGGTGGCACCGGTGCTGGAAGAAATGGCGGGAGAGCTGGCAGGCGAGATCAAGATTGTGAAGCTGAACGTTGATTTAAACCGTGAAACAGCCGCAAAGTATAACATCATGAGCATACCGACGGTGATGTTGTTTGAAAATGGGGAAATAAAGAAGGAAGTCGTTGGTGCGCTGCCAAAGGAGTCCCTGATCAGGGAGCTGGGAATCTGAGGCAGAGATTTAAACGGTAGGGGCAGTGTTTCGGGCGGGCCTTTTAAGGCCCGCCCGCTGCTTTTTGTCACGTATCCCATTTTGTCTGCTAAAATATTTTTATATGTACTGTGTAAATCATCCTTCCGTTGAAACCCGCGTAACCTGCAGCAACTGCGATGACCCGATCTGTCCTGACTGCATGGTGTTCACGCCTGTCGGGGCAAAATGCGCCAAATGCGCGCGCATGCCTAAATCGGCATTGATCACGGTGAAACCGGAGAGGATGGCACTGACGATTCTCGCGGGTCTGGGAGCGGCGCTCGCGGGCGGATTTATATTCAACCTCTTCATCTCGATCATCAGTTTTTTCGCCATCATAGCCGCATATGGGCTCGGATATGGTATCGGCGAGGCTGTATCCTGGGCCAGCGGCCGTCACCATTCAGGAACCCTGGCCGGCTGGGCCGCGTCATGCGCGGCTTTGTCGATTCTCTATCCCATCGCGCTCAATGGTTTGCTTTTCTATGGACCTTCCGCAAACGTCATCAGCTTCATCATCGGTTACGGGGGAATCTGGAAACTGCTTTGGATTGCCGCGGCCGCATTTGGCGCCTGGAAGCGCAACGCGATTTAACGGCGAGCTTTTTTCCGGTGATCAGGATGTATGGAAGTGCTTTTCGCGGGACCCGTCGCTCAGGCTGTGCCGTCTTCGCCCTCTTGCGCATACATCGCGACTATATGCTTCATTTTGACGACAATGAACGGTGGTTCGTCGATCACCAGGCTCGTGCTCCGGTCAAAGACGCGCGGGCTTTTGAGAATAATATTCTCGTCAGACATGGATGCAAGGATATCCGAGGCCTGTTTCACCGAAGAGCGGGTGTCCATGGAAAAAGTGGTATCGCCGACTATCTTGAGATTGTCGCAGTAGACCGTTACCGCAAAATGGCGTGTACCGGCGTCTACACTGAAAGCCGCGCGTTGTTCATCTGACATTTCTGGCATGAGCCCCCCTGTTTGTTAACAACTGCGGGCAGCCGCCCGCTCTTTCTTCCTTTTGGCCGGCGCATCCTCATTTTCCCACTTGCCGCAGCGTCCTCCCCAGCGGGCAAGCGTCTTGCCGCCAACCTTGATACGGACGACTTCGCAGGTGTTGGAACAGCCGTTGCAGCCGAAGGTGGATGTATCGTAGGAGAGGCCGGTTACCTCAAATCCCTTAAATCCGGTCTCCCCGGGCTCGAGTTCCAGTTCCATTGCCAGGATGGCGCTGCCGATGGCTCCCATGACGTTATGATGAGCGGGAACGACCACTTCCTGGCCGATGGCGTCCTCGAACGCCCGCTTCATGCCGGCATTGGCGGCGACACCGCCCTGAAAGACGATCGGAGATTCCAGGTCCTTGCCCTTGCCGAGGTTGTTGATGTAGTTGCGCACCAGGGCATGACAGAGACCGTAGATTATGTCATCGATATTCACGCCTACCTGCTGTTTATGGATCATGTCGGATTCGGCGAAAACCGAACAGCGGCCGGCGATATGGGCCGGACTTTCAGACCGCTCTGCGTAGCTGCCGAAATCCTCGATGGGTATGCCCAGACGCGTTGACTGGTGGTCGAGGAACGAACCTGTACCCGCCGCGCAGACCGAGTTCATGGCAAAGTCAGTGACGACGCCATCGCGCAGGATGATCAGCTTGGAATCCTGTCCACCGATCTCCAGCACCGTGCAGACGTCAGGCACGACCTGCGAAGCGGCAACGGCGTGGGCTGTTATCTCATTCTTGATCACGTCCGCGCCGACGATGATGCCGGTAAGATGGCGGGCGCTGCCTGTGGCGCCGACGGCCCGCACCTCGATATCCTGATCTTCGAGAAGATCGGTAAGCTCCTGAAGCCCTTCCTGAACCGCCTTGATCGGCTGGCCCTGGGTGCGGCGGTAGATCGACGCAAGCACGGCGGCGTGCTCGTCCAGTATCACCAGATTGGTGCTCACTGAGCCTACATCTATGCCGAGATAGCCTGTTTTTGCGGGAATATCCAATGGTGCTCCTTTAATGATCGTTTCTTATGCGATAGCCAGGCGGCTCTTGCGCCTGGCGGCCAGAAGGTCTGTGAAAGCCTCGACGCGGGTGACCATGCCGGCACGGCCGGTCTGTTCGTCGAATGCGAGTGTCAGTACCGGGATATCGTGCGTTTGCTGAACTTTGGGAATGATGCTTGTTGCGATGTTCTCCGGCATGCAGCCGAAGGGAAGCAGCTGGATGACACCGTCGAAACCGCGTTCGGCGAACATGACGATGCCGCCGATGGATTCCCGTCCTTCGCCACCAACATTGTGGTTGAGGAAGGGCGCCGCCTTTTCCTCCACAAGCTTCTTCGGATAGCCGTAGATCTTGTTGTCACGTTTGGGAGCGATCCAGTCGGTGACCCAGACGCTTCGCTCAAGGTATGCGTCCATGTGGCCCAGGATCTCTTCCAGGCCGAAATTACTGAAGGGCTCCAGCAGCAGGTAGAACTCGCCGACGATGCCTATCTTCATCACCCGGCGATCCGGATCCTGCTCCACCGCCTCGATGATTCTCATCGCCTCAGCAGCAGCCTCTTCTATCTCCCCGGCGGTATGGGCGAGTGCCAGTATCTCTTCAGCCTGCTTGAGAGCCCTGCCCGTGTCGCCCCTGTTGACCTCATAGGCCCTTATCTGCAAAGAGCGCTTATAGAGCCAGTCGAAAGCCCGGCCCTTGGAAAAGGAAACCTTGAGGATCTTCCAGAGGCCCCGGATGCTGAGGCCGGGTGACAGCATCTCAAAAGTCTTGTAAAAAGCCCGTTTGCCGTCAATAAAAGGCTCCAGCATGATGAACTTGAAATCGTAGCCTAAGTCGCGCAGGATGCGTTCCTCGACGATGCCGTAATATCCAAAGCGACAGGGGCCGTGACCGCCGGCCATGATCAGTGTGTCGGCGCCGGCTTCCAGGCCTTCGATGAAATTTCCAATGTTGATTTTCAGCGGCAGGCATGCGAACTCGGGGCTGTGCTTGGCTCCGATCTGCAACGTCCTGGTAGTCGATGGCGGCGGTTTTATGTACTCGACGCCAAGACGTTGGAACAGATCGTCGAGCATATAGTGCATGTGGCCCATGTGGGGAGCCGTGACTTTCATCGGTTGACTCCCGTCTTTTCTGTTTTGTTAGATTGCTTCAACTAGGCCACCGCCACTGCACTTTTTTTCTTGCGCATGAGCATGTCGATGAAAGCCTCGATGCGGGTGATGAGGCCGGCCTCGCCGCTGTGTTCGTCGATCGTCAGAGACATGAGCGGCACATTATGCATGCGTGCGCGGTGTTCTATCAAAACCTGGATGAGCGAATCCGGCCCGCATGCAAACGCGAGCACGTAGATGACGCCGTCGACCATATCGTTCTTGGTCCAGTGGTTTATGGCTCCCATGATTTCTTTCTCATAGGTCCAGTAGAGTTCCTTGGGAACGTCGGTAGCTTCTTTCATGAGAACATGATGGTCGGTCATCTCGGGTACCGTCAGCTCAGCGCCCATTTCCTCCAGGCGCGCCACGAGGTTCTGGTTGATGTAACCATCGTAAATATTATAAGGATGTCCCAGAAGGCCGATGCGTTTGCGCTTTTCTTTCGGTGGCCGGGATCGCGTCTGGTTAAGCCTGCTGGCTGGCAACATATCGACCGGCTTCATCCCATTGACCAGACTTTCGTCGTACTGGCGCTGTGCCAGCCGCGCCGATTCCAGGGCCGCGATAGCGTCCAGCCTGCCCAGGCCGAACTCGTCCCGGGCGAAGTTGATAAGCTGGAACTTGAACTCGCCGGGCTTCTCCCGCTGGTTGAGTTTGGGAGTGAGCAGTGGTGGCAACTCAAGCTGATCGGCCACGGCGGCGATCATGTCCGGCAGGCCGAGAAACTTCGGGCAGGTATAGGCGCGCTCCTCCACGCTGACCACGCGGGGGACGAACAGAGCGTCTACTTTCTTGTCCCTGAGCGCCATGCAGTGTCCGTAGAAAGCCTTTACTGGGACGCAGAGCTCATTCTCGGCGACCTTGACGCCGGCGGAAAGGATCTTCTTGTTGGTCAGGGGAGACGTCTCAACCTCGAGACCAAGCTCCGTCAGGAAAGTCTTCCAGAAGGGCAGGTATTTATAGTAGAGAAGTGATCTTGGAATGCCTACGCGCATATCACTTCACCGTTCTGACTATGGGTACGACGACCCCATCCCCGCGAGTGGGCATGAGGCACGGTAGATCTTGAAGTGAGTCTTCCCATAACAGGTAGTCGCCCATGCGCATAACGCAGGACAACTAGTGATACTAAGGGATTTGACGCATTAAGGCAACGGTTCATGGTTTGTTTCTCCCCTGCTCATTCTCCTCTTCGACCTCTTCCTCAAGCTCCCGGGCGCCGCTGCGCACCTGCTTGAAATTGAGTCCCTCCCGTAGCAGGCAGGCGCCGCCCACGCTCAGACCGATGGAGCCCTCGATAACCTGCAACCCGACTGAGAATGCGAGGGCGGTGGTCTTGGAGATGCCATAGGTCACGGTTAGTGGTATCACCGTTGCCAGCTGAAAGACGCCGATATTGCCCGGTGTGGCTGGAAGCGCGCCGGCGACATTTATGAGAATCAGTAATAGAAGCGCGCCCTTGATGCTGCCCGCGTTGGCAAAACTGTCCGCGCCCCTGATGCTGCCCATCTCCCTGACAAGATGGAAGGCATGCAGCGAAAAGAAGACCGCAGTCAACTGGCACAACCATGAGGCGCTGGTCGTGAAAAAGATGGTCACTACGCGAACCGGGCTTCTGAGGACTTTCTGTCCTTCGCTGAAGCGGGCAACCATGCCATAGAACTTGGTGCCCATCTTTCTCCAGCGCGACTGGTCTTCGTTATCGACGGCCTTCGCATGTGCCGCCGTT
>JBAZWE010000008.1:0-43784 GCA_041660545.1 Thermoleophilia bacterium | reverse complement strand
TCAGTAGCCACGTCCACGGTCAATTCTTCGATCGGCTCGTGAAATTTTCCTTTGATCAGTTTTGTGATCACCTGCGGCTTGCCGACCTGCAGTTCGTAACCTTCCCGCCTAAGATTCTCGATGAAACCCGAAAGATGCAGCTCTCCGCGGCCGGACAGTATATAGTCTCCCGCCGGGCCGATCTCCATTTTAAGCGAAACATTCGTCTCGAGCTCTTTTTCTATCCGCTCCAGAATCTGGCGGCTGGTGACATACTGGCCCTCCAGACCGGCAAACGGGGATGTATTCGCCGCGACCGACATTTTCAGGGTGGGCTCTTCGATCTCGATGGTAGGAAGAACTTCCGGGTTGTCGCTGGCGGCAAGTGTCTCGCCGATACCTGCGTTCCTGATACCGGTAAGCGACACGATATCTCCGGCATGAGCCTCATCGACCTCTATCCTCTTAAGTCCCTGTGAGACATAGACCTTGTCTATCCTCGACTGCTCCTCGGTGCCGTCCTTCTTCATCAGGGTGATAGTCGTACCGGGCTTTATCGAACCACGCTTTATCCGGCCGATAGCATGCTTTCCCTGATAACTGTCAGGATCGAGCTGCGTCACGAGCATCTGAAAAGGCTCGTCTCTCTGAACGTCCGGCGCGGGAATATGATCGAGTATGGCTTCAAAAACCGGCGTGAGATCGGCGACGTCATCGGCATCCTCCGGTATTTCCTCCCATGCCTTGCCACCTCTTGCCACCGCATAATAAATCGGAAAATCAAGCTGGTCGGAGTCCGTCGCCAGGTCGAGGAAAAGATCGTTGGTCCTGCTTATTACCTCTTTTATCCTGGCATAAGGTTTATCGATCTTGTTGATTACCACGATCGGCTTAAGCCCGAGTTCGAGGGCTTTTTTCAGGACGAACTTGGTCTGGGGCATCGGCCCCTCCTGTGCGTCGATCACGAGGATGACGCCATCCGCCATGTTCAGGGTCCGCTCCACCTCACCGCCGAAATCGGCGTGACCGGGAGTATCGATGATATTGATCTTTGTATCGCCATATTTGACCGCGGTGTTCTTTGCCAGGATCGTGATGCCTCTTTCCTTCTCCTGGTCGTCGGAATCCAGAATCAGAGTCTGGGTAAAGGCGGCCTCATTTTCCCTGAAGGTCCTGGACTGCTTGAGCAGACCATCAACCAGGGTGGTCTTGCCATGGTCAACATGGGCAATAATGGCGACGTTTCTCAATTTCATCTGATAAAACTCTCTTTCATAATTTACACACAAAAAAAGGCTCATCTGAGCCTTTTTATTTTTTGGTGGGCGATACCGGGCTCGAACCAGTGACCCCCAGCTTGTCGAGCTGGTGCTCTCCCAACTGAGCTAATCGCCCGCGCATTCATGGAAAAACATTTGGCTGGTAGCCTGTTAATTGTAGCTAGGCCTGTCTGTTTAGGCAAGAAGGACACAGAATGACAGATATTGAACAACACTTGTCAGACGCGATATACGTCATAAAACTGTTTGAGGAACTTGCAGCGGATGGCTCTGTGACCAGTCCTCTGTGTCAGCGGGGCTCTATCGCCCAGTTTATGTACCAGGACCTCAGACGGTAATTGACGCTATCGGCAAATTTGTCCATTTGACGCCTGTCGATACCGGCTATGGCCTGCTTCTCATCATTGGACAGATCATAGCCTTCCATGGCAAGCATGGGATTTTTATAAAACCGCTCACGATACTGCTCGTCAACGACCGCGCGTCCGACCACGGCTACTACGCCTTTCTTAGCCATACCTACCACCTTTGTTTTTTTAGCGCTCTTCGGCGTCCTGGAGAAACAGAATACCCGCGTGGGTTAAATACTATCCCTTACATTATAAGTCGGTGCCTGAAAATCCTTCCTCAGATAAATAATTTTATTAATCCTGTTTAAAACTCCACATCTTTCGGGAATGAATATAGAATATTCAAAACCAGCCAAACATTTCCATCTGATCAAGGAGGATCCATGTTCAAGAAGATTCTGGTAGCTGCTGATGGTTCCGCTCGTGCTGAAAAAGCCGCAAGCTACGCAATAGCTCTTGCCAAAAGTTGCGACGCGGAATTACACGTTGTGAGCGTAGTTGACATCGGTTCCCCCCGTAATGCGATGGAGATAGATCCAGATTACACCGAGGAACTCAAAGAGAGCATCGATGTCGGCAAGCTGGAAGAAGAACGGGAGAAAGTCGAAAACAAGATCGTTAATCATGTAAACAAGATGGCTTCTGATGAAGGAATCCAGGCGACCGGCTCCGTCAGACTCGGTCATCCTTCCGAGGAGATTCTCAAACACGCGCAGGAAACGGATTGCGATGTAATAGTCATGGGATCGCACGGACGCCGTGGACTTTCCGCGGCCGTCATGGGAAGCGTCTCCACTAACGTCATACACGCCGGCGCTTTCCCGGTCCTGGTTGTACCTGAATAAACCGAAGGCGGCTTAAATAGTTTCACTCATATCATAAAAAGGCACTGGTAAAACCAGTGCCTTTTTATGTATGCCTGATCAGGATTATCGTAATCCTCAAGGCAGAACCATGCCCTCCACCTCATTGAAGTGACCATTCCACATAACCCGCTGGCTGGTGAAGACGTTGTGGTTCGGTAGCCCGGGATTGCCAGGATTATATGTCGCGGAGTCATAACCCTTGACCTCAACGGGGCCGCCGATAACACCACCGTACATCGGGGTCTTTGTTTCGCCCGGAGCGATTGTAAGGACTTCCTTCATCGTACCGGCGATCCACACTTCAGCCTTGACTTCACTGACGGTCGGATTCGACACCAGCACCCAGTTTAATGAACCCGGGCTACGCTGGTCATACCAGGAGAAATTGTAATCGGAGCTTAGTCTGTTGGTGCCATAGCCCACGGTCTCTCCGAATGATGTGCCGAAAAGAACCCTTTGAGTAGTATAGAAATTCATGTTGGGAGCGCCCGGACTGACCGGGTTATATGTTGAGGCGTCATAGCCCCTGACTTCGACCGGTCCACCGATATTTCCGGGAAATACCGGAGTGATAATACCCGAGGCGGGAACTTCAAAATACTGGTCACCCGTGGCGGAGTTTGTCATGCGATTGCCCGCGATCCATATCTCGGCCACCATGTCCCTGCCGGCGTCGGGATTCGAGACAAGAACCCAGTCCATGGCACCGGCGCTCCTCATGTCATACCAGGTGAAGAGATAATCATTCGTCAGTTCCTTGGCCGGAACCCCGAATACCTCATTGAAATTTCCATTCCACAAAACGCGCTGGGAAGCGATTACGTTGCGCGGGACCGAGGGGCTGCCGGGTTCATAGGCTACGACTTCAACAGGTCCCCCGATAACGCCAGGGTATGATGGGGTCACATTTCCACCCGGCTGGATGCTGTATGGCGAGGAATTCATCTTGTTCCCTCCAATATATACATCCGCCTGTACCGCGGAAGTTCCCGGATTTGCGATCAGGACCCAGTCCAGTGAACCGTAACTCTTCTGGTCATACCACGTGAAGTAATAATGGCTGTCAAGCCTGGACTCGGCGAACGCGGTGATTTCCTCGAAGGATTCCCCCACCAGTGTTCTTTTGCTGATCACTTGTGATTTTGCGTCAAGTGACGAGACCTTGATCGGCCCGCCCTTGACGTTCGGGAACATTACCGGTTCCGTCTCACCCGGGTTCGTCGTGATAGGTGCAAGGTTCATTTTCGTGCCTGCGATGCTGACGTCAAAAGCTGCGGCATCCGGTCGCGAGGACGGATTGCCCATGACTACCCAGTCATACATACCTGGACTTTTCATGTCATACCATGTGAAGTAATAAAACAGGGGTCGCGGCCCTGTAGTAAAACTCCACGCATAGTCCTGAACCAGATGGTTGCCTGCCACATCGGTGACGGCAGTGGTAACCGTAGCATCGTATGTCGTCTCATAAACCAAGTCGCCATCCGGATCAAATACTGCCGTTTTTGCATTGCTGTCATATGAAGCAACTCCATTTACCGTGGATCCATCCAAATGCTTCTTGACGGTAAAACTCGACGAGGTAACTGTCGTCGGGTTGAGCGCCTCCGAAAAGACCGCCATTACGTTCGCACTTGCATATACACCGGTATGTGAAGTCGCAGGATCGGTCGAGACCACTGCTGGCGGCACAGTGTCATCGGTCGGAAGATATGAGATCGATGTGGTGTAATCGTTTATCGGGATGGGAACACCGGTCGCGGTATAAGTAGTGCCGTCGGCTGTGATTGTGAATTTGCTGATCTGACCCACGTCCTGGCCGGCTGCGTCATATACCTTAAGATACCAGCGGTTCTGCATGCTCGGAGGCAGATAGGATGCCCCGCCTGCGATATCGACGGTGGAATAGATATTGTCGGCTGACCCACCCTGGCGATTTGAAACCGTTGTTGACCATGTGGGAGAGTCAGGATTGCCGACTCCCAGGGTTACAACCAGATCTCCACGATATGTATGATCGATCTCCACCCTGGCGGTAGTCGTGGACTGCCCGCTGCTACCGATGCCGACGGCGGTAAAGCCGTTGCTTACCGCGGTAACCTCGGCACTGCTGGCGCCATACAGATCTGTGGCAGCCTGGATGCTGGCGTCACGGGCATCAGCGAACTGGGAGCCTGAATTCAGGTAAACCGTGAGGGTCCGGTACCAGATCTTCTCCATCTTATCCTTACCGATGGCAACGGCGACGTTGTAGGCGGCCTTGTTGGGTATGCCACTGTTTGTATGGACTCCGCCGTTATCGCTGTCGGTATTGACGTAGCTGTTCATGTGGTC
This sequence comes from Thermoleophilia bacterium, assembly GCA_041660545.1. Lineage (GTDB taxonomy): Bacteria > Actinomycetota > Thermoleophilia > BMS3ABIN01 > BMS3ABIN01 > JBAZWE01. Next base: position 38,975 of record JBAZWE010000008.1, on the reverse strand, counting down.
CGGCTGTCCGTATGTTGTCGGGCTGGACAGACTCCTCAAAGCGTCTCCCGGTGTTCCGGGCGTATATACATCCTCACCCATCAGCCAGTCATCACGATCGATCATGGCCCCGAATACATCGGAATACGATTCGTTGAGCGCTCCGGACTGGTAGGAATAAACAAGGTTCGCCGAGTACTGGGTAACCCCGTGCGTAAGCTCATGGGCCACGACGTCAAGAGCATTTCCCAACGGGCTGAAAACGCTACCATCGCCATCTCCGTACGTCATTTGCGAGCCGTTCCAGAACGCGTTGTTGTAATTCGTGCTGTAATGGACAGTTGATGTCAGTTGGGCTCCGTTGCCGTTAAAACTGTCGCGGCTGAAATTATTGAAGTAGTAGTCATACGTAAGTCCGATGTTGTTATGCGCGTTCTGTGCTGTTGAATCGGATGATGATCCGCCTTCGGTAATCAGCAATGTTCCCGGCAGGCTGGTGCCGTTGTTCGCTGTGTATGTCTTGCGCGATTTTGCGTCTTCAAGAGCATCGTAGGCAGCCACCGGTTTACCACTATGCGCATCAATGAAAGAAATCAGGCGCATGGGAGGATCGTCCGCGGCCAGCGTTACCTTCCACGCAAGCAGGGCTTCCTGCCCGCCTGGAGCCCAAACAACGAGTTGTGGTGGCTCCAGCGACGAAGATGCCACGTCCGTGCCGTACGTTTCCTGAGTCAGGGATACGGCTTTTTCCGCGGTGACCTGGGGGTCTGTCGATATATTGATTTCAGGTACATATCTGCCATTGACCGCGGCAATAGTGCCATCGGCATTGAAGTGCACTGCCATACCCGCGGCATAAACAGGCACGCCCTGATATACCTGAGCCATGTGCATGTGCGTCATGCCCAGGCTGTCTCCCTCTGACCGCGCCAGTATGAACTCGGCACTCGGTTTGTTCATTCTGAAAACGTCCTTGTTGGCTTCAAAGAAGGAGAGAGCGGCATCCTGCGGGCTGGCAGCGGCAGGCGGCGTTATCCTGCCGGTTATAAATGCGGGTACACCCGTGTCGACATCCCATCTGATCAGCGCCTGCTGACCGCCCGCGAGTGTCGACCCTGTCGCTTCCTCCTGGCCGTAATCCGGAGTACGAATCGGTATTGCCGGACCCGCTATATCCGCGGCCTCAGCAACACCTTCCGAGATACCAGGAATGGAATTAGAATCGATTGCGACAGATCCGAGGGGAACAGCAAATAATAGAATCACAAGGACGGCTGCCATCAAGGCTGCCAGAAGTACCGTAACCCGATGAAGAAACCCTCTCGGGTGCCTGTTTTTTTCGTTCCCAGAATCCATTGTTCACTCTTCCCGAAAGCCTCGGGTGCCTCCCCTTGATAAACTCTGGGATTTCGGTCAATAAATGACCGGCCCGAACCCTCATTAAATGCTTCGGCCCGACGGGAGTAAAAATGAGACAATCGACTCATTTTTTGAAGAAAGCGCACTGGGATCAGCGAAAAAAACGAAAGGAGGACTTATGGGAAGACTCGCAGAACCAGCCTGCGCCGGATAAACCTTATTTCTGCGGCTGAATGATTATTTTGATGGAATCCTGGGGATTGACGGTCAGATCAAAACCACGCCCGATATCGGAGAGGGGCAGCCGGTGTGTGATCGTCTCTGCGACGGGTACTCTACCGGCGCGGATCAACTCCAGCGCGGTTTTACAGTCGGCGGGACTTCCAGCATAACTACTCGTCAGCGTTACTTCGTTGCGCCAGAAGAACTCGTTTACAGCCAGTGGTATATTTACGTCAGGCATGGTCGTGGCAAAAAACAGTACTGTTCCCATTCTGCCGACCGCCTGCAGTGCCTGGTTCACGGCCTGCGGCGCCCCCGCGCAGAGAATAACCAGATCGGCGCCGTGGCCTTCATTGAGCTCGCGGAAACGGGCCGGCACGTCTTCTGTCGCAAGAATCGTTTCTTCCGCGCCCAGACGTCTGGCTGCAGCCAGCCTGAAATCAAGCATGTCCGTTGCGATTATCCGCCCCGCGCCCAATGCGCGGGCGACCATTACATGAAGCAGACCGGATATGCCGCTGCCGATCACCAGAACCGATTTCCCGGGGGCGATGCCGGCCTGATTCTGGCCGCGTAGAACACAGGCAACAGGCTCGACGAATGAGCCTTCGTCATAAGATACCGAGTCGGGCAGGTGGAAGGTGCCCAACCTGACATTGATGGCGGGCACGCGAACATATTCCGCGAAGCCGCCCGGATCGAAGCTGGTGCTCCGCAGTGTCGTGCAGACCGTTTCGTGCCCACTGACGCAATAGTGGCAGGACATGCAGGGGACATGGTGAGTTACCGCGACCCTGTCCCCGGTTTGAAAGCCCGTTACGCCTTCCTCCACCTCGACGACCTCGCCGGCGACTTCGTGACCAAGGACAAGCGGGACCTTGCCGGCACGATACCATTCCATGACATCGCTGCCGCAGATGCCACTCGACTCGATGCGGACGAGCAACTCCCCCGGCCCGATTTCCGGCACCGGCATCTCTTCCAGCCGCAGATCGCGGTTGCTGTAATACATGGCGACGCGCAATTTGGTTATGCCCTGGTTCCGGTTTTGGCTTTTTTAGGCTTACCTCTGGCAGCCTTGATGGCCTTGCCTGCTTCCTTGTCGCGGATGCTCTTGAAAATCTCGAGACCTTCCTTGACGCTGGCGCCCTTATGAACCACGGCGCGCACGGCCTGGATCATGCCTACCGGGCTGGATGACTGGAAGATATTGCGTCCCATATCAACTCCGATGGCTCCGGACGCGATCGCGTTCCTTGCCATTTCCAAAGCCGCCTTTTCCGGGATCTTCTTGCCACCGGCGATTACTACGGGAACCGGACAGCTTTCGACGACTTTGTCAAAGCCGGGAACATAGTAAGTCTTGATGATGTCAGCACCAAGTTCGGCTCCCAGGCGCGATGCCAAGCCCATGTAGCGTGCATCGCGCGCCATCTCCCGACCAACTGCTGTGACGCACAGGGTGGGCATACCATATCTCTGTGCCTCATCTATCACCTGGGTGAAAGCCAGAATGGTATCGCGCTCGTATTCGGCGCCTACCAGTATGGAGAATGCAACACAGGAAGCGTTCAACCTGATGGCGTCCTCAACATTACAGACGATACCCTCATGGAGCAGGGCTTTCTTGTTAAGGATACTGGTGCCTCCCGATACCCTCAGGGTGATGGGCACATCTACCCCGGGGTCGATGTAATACCGCAGGGCGCCTCTGGTTAGCATCAGCGTATCGGCGAAGGGAAGAAGCGGGTCCACCATCCTGTTCAGCTGCTCGAGCCCGGATGTCGGACCCATGAAATAGCCATGATCAACAGCAAGCATCACCGTCTTGCCGCTTTTTGGCTTGATTATCCTGGAAATACGGTTCTGCTTTCCCCAATCCATGCAGATCAACCTCCATGTAAATTTATTACTCCGACAATCAAGATATCATGAGGTCATGCGCGTTGCCAGCTGTAATGATGGATTATGAACACGGGCTCTATAAACCATACTATCCCCGCAAGTACGAGGCACATAAAAGGCGTGTAAAAAAGAGAGTGGTTTGAAAATCTCATATCAGGATATTTTATCAGCCATGATAAGAATGGAGATTAAATTATTGTTATTGGCTGGCCTCGCGATGTTGGTGGTTGCGATGCCGATTGGGTGCGGTTCAGGTGATGGAGGAACCACGGCAAGCAATAAGACCGGCACGCAGAAGTCAGTCAGTGACAAGGAGGTGCAAAGCGACCTGCGCAACGCGGTGATGGCCATGGAAGCCAGCTATACAGATACAAACAACTACACCATGAAAGTAACAGACCTCGCGAAGTATGGATATACCGAAGGCGGGGATGTCGTACTGACTATAGTAAGAGCCGACACCACGACTTACTGTGTCGAGGCAAAAGGAAGTGGTACGCAAACCTGGCATTACGCCAGCAAGACAGGATCTGTGGAACAGGGACCCTGCTAAACCCCGAGCCTCTTTCTTAACTCCAGCAGGTTCATCACATCTTCCTCGTTATATTTCAAAAGGCGTGCCAGTTCGTCCTTGTCTTCATGATGCTTCCACCTTGTCCAGCAATGCTGTATTTCGTAGTTATTCAGCGGTGGCTGAGTGCGGGGTATCCCCAGTTGGCGTTCCACACTTTTAAGCCCTCCCTTGAGACCTCGCGACCAACAGGTATACATGAGATCACGGCTTTTGTATGTCTCGGTAAGTTTGAGGCCGATTTCCTGTTCGATTACTTTCAGATCGAAGCTGTTGCCGTTGTAAGTGTAAATATCTTCAGCCTCAGGCAGGGCCTCAGCCAGGGTTTGGGCATCTATGTCGGGCCACAATAGCTGCCTTAGACCGGTCTGCTGGTGATAAAAGCCAACAACAGTGATGTAATGGTTGGCTCCCCTGAAGCTGCGTGTCTCTATGTCCAGATATATTGAATTCATGATTTTTGGCTGTCCTTAGTAATAGTAGCGCAACAGCCGGATGGAAACTAAAAGAGGCGGCCCTCGCGGGCCGCCTCGTGTATTCATCTAACCTGGATGCTTCTAACGATTACGCTTGCGGCGCTGCTGCAACGCCGGAACCGCTATGACGCCCAGAGGAATCATCAAACCCAGCGCCACTCCGAACGCCAGAATTAGATTGAATCCGGTATTCGGCAGTTGATCACGGCCAGCTGTCGCCTCCAGGATCATCTGGAGAGGAACCTGATTATTCTGAGGATCGATTACCGTCTGCTGATTTCTGCCGCCGTTGTCCGGGTCATCCGTGGGTTTATCTCCACCATCGTCGATATCGTTGCCATCATCTGTCTTGTCACATGCGTCGCCGATCCCGTCGTGGTCGCTGTCAGCCTGGTCCGGATTTGAGACCGCCGGACAGTTATCTTCGCTATCTTTGATTCCATCGTCGTCGCCGTCGTCGATTATTCCATTGTCATCACAGCCGGCACAAAGGCTCAGCTGGGTCTGAAAACTTCCCACGCCAGCCGGTACGTACCATTGCAGTGAGAAGATAATCCAGTCGGACGGATTCAAGTCTCCCAGAGACATGGGAAGCGGTGATACAAGAGTTACGCCATTGGTTCCAGTCGCTGATTGAACACGCACATTATAAGCCGTACCGGTGCCGATGTTTTCGACCCTGTAGTCGACAGTCAGGTGGTGCAGTTCATACTCTGCGCGGCTTTCCCAGTAGATCCCGGGGTCACCGTAATTGCAAATCAGTTGCAGCTCGTATTCATAGTGACGAATGACCGGGTCATATACTGCAATGCTGGCGCTGTTGTTGCTTCCGCCGCTGCTGACAGTATTATTGCTGTCTCCGCTGCTGGCGCTGGTCGCCGTGGTCGGGGTGCTTGCAACAGTCGGCTGAGCGGCTTGGCTCGCAGCACTTGCCGGGCTGCCGCTGTCACCACTGACCTTGTCAGAAGTGTCTATAGTGCCGGACGTCTCGCCTGCAGTAAGGCCGGATGCTGAAGCCGTGCTGTCGCTTGCGGTTGTAGTTGTCCCGGAATCAGCCGTTGAGGATACCGTCGGGTTTGAACCTGTTTGCTGGGTGGTTGGCTGATCACCCGTGCCCACGGTTACCGCATCATTTGCCAGGGCCAGTGGCGCCCACAGGCAAATCAGCAATAAGCCCACCGGCAGAAGAATGCTTGCGAATATGCGACCGGTCAAAGATTGATCCCCAGGGATTTTTTTGCCGGCCCTGGGGAAACCGGCTCGTTTGATCTTCGTCCTGGCGTGCATAATCGTCCCCTGTAGTAATTTTTTAAAAGACCCTCCACAACCCCGCGTCACTATGGTGACGTAAAAAGCGGAGCAAATCATTATAAACCAAGTCAGGTTTAGGCGTCAATTACCAATATGGTAGAAACCCTATATATTTAATATGGAATATGGCTGCAAATAAGGCTATTTCACCATGGCGGGAAGGGCAGCAAGCTGTTTGCAATGATGGGGAGATTCGTTTGGAGGCGACGAGCGGACTTGAACCGCTGTACGAGGTTTTGCAGACCTCTGCCTAACCACTCGGCCACGTCGCCACTAAGGTGTCATACCGAAGGTCCCGGAGGATTAAACCAGCAGAGACGTTGCGCGCAACGTCTCCAGGAAATCAGCCGGGTGTATGCCATAAATATTTTGGAGCGGATGAAGGGATTTGAACCCTCGACCTTCTGCATGGCAAGCAGACGCTCTAGCCAACTGAGCTACATCCGCCCTCGCGTTACGAATTATAGGGAAAGGGCGGAGCGGTTTCAATCCAGACCTTCTCCTGGCGTCCATATATTGACGCCAGGGAGAAGACGAATGAACTCCTCCCACTTCTTCTGCCAGGCAATATAGTCCACAAGCGGGTCCTCATGAATCGTGTTCTCTGCCTTGCTGATAGCCACGTTTACGATGCATTCGCTGGCGTCTTCCTCCATGCCCGCTTCCAGGTATTCCTTGGCCATCTCAAGAGATGTCTCCATCACCAGGTCATGAAAATCGCTCTTCAGATAGCGTCCCGGATAGGGATCCATGCTTTCGGCGCTCACCCGGGACAGACCCTTCCCTTCCGCCTGAGACAGGATTTTTGCCCTCTCGCGTGAGAAGCGGATAATGTCCTGGCGCAACCTGTACCAGGGCGGGGCGCATTTTGCCGGCGGCAGATGCTTTATCACCAGTTGGTTGTCCAGAAAGAAATCGTAACCGAGAAGACGCGCATTCAACAGATAGTCGATATCCTCTCCCCGGGGAATGCGTGGATCGAAGGGTACCTTCTCAAACAGAGTGCGATGGATCACCATATTGCCGCCGAACACAAACGGTGTCTTTTTCAGACGCGGCGCTTCGCCGATCAGGTTGAAAGCTTCGTTCATTGCATCGTGGTTTCCCCACTTGCGCTCCCATTCGAGTCCGGCCGCGGGTAAAAGGTAACCTCCCTCTGGACGCTCGTAATATCCCGCCACACCCGCCACAAAAGTGCCCTCTTGCGAGCCGCCGACAAATTCAAGCGCCTTGCGCAGGTAGTTACTGTCTTCGTATACCTGATCGTCATCGAAGAGCACGGCGACATCGGCGCTGGTCAGCACCGCGGCCAGCAGACACATGTTTCGAATATTGGAGTATCCGTCGAGGCTCAGGAATTCGTCATATTCGAACATGCCCGCATCGGCCAGGCGCCGGCGCCATATAACCAGCTCATCCGGACCTATCAGAAAGAACGGGAAGTCATATTCGAATTCCGCGATGATGGAGCGCACCCTGATCTCGACTGCCTGCTTGATTTCGGTTCTGGTCGAAGCAGCGATAACGGCTACGGCGAATTCATCATCACTCTCGAGTATTGAAAGACTCGCCAGCGCCCGGCGCAGGGTTCCCTCAGAATCCAGTGGGGTTGCGTGATCGTAGAGATAGTCCGACTCGAGGGCGCACACGTCCGATTCGGACGCAGGACCCCGCCAGTATGTCGGTATAACGATTGTTGTTTTCATCAATAGCTATCGATCAGGATTTTGCCGCTTCATCAAGCGCCGCGTTAACGAGTTCGTCCGCGTGGGTATTTGCCTCACGCGGGATCGCGGTAATCTCGTATTCCTCAAGCCTGGAAAGAATCGACTTTGCCTGCTGATAGTATGGCCGCAAACCTTCGTTCTTAACCTTATATCTTCCTTCCAGCTGCCTGACTATGAGTTCGCTGTCTGAAAAGATGGCCAGTTGCAGGATGCCATGGTCGAGCGCCATCTCCACTCCTGAGATCACTGCCTGATATTCAGCGACGTTATTGGTAGCCTCACCGATGTAATCGGCCAGTGTATCGACAACTTCTCCCGCATCGCTCGCCAGCACCGCGCCGATACCGGCAGGCCCGGGATTACCACGAGAACCCCCATCAACATACAGGTGGTGCATGCTATTCTCCTCATGCTCGATTTTTACCTTGTCAGATGCCGGAGCGCTTTTTATCCGTCTGCCCGACGTGGTTTGCCAAAGGACCGGCGCCACCCTGGAATTACTGACCTTGATGCCCCGCGGCTCCAATACTTTGGCAAGCCGCACAGACCAGCTCTCAAGAGCAAGCGTCTCACTGACTTCGTGCGGTATGTCGACCAGAGCCAGTCCCACCCTGGCCGCATGCAGAGTTTGGTGATATTTGATATCCCCTGTTACCAGGACGTCCGTATTTCCGACGCAAAGGTCAATGTAATCAGCGCCGCTGCCTGGGACAACAGCTACGCGCCTTATCAACCTGTCGGGAAGACCCGCATAACGGACTGTGTCGAGTCCGAAGAGCTCGGCAAGTAGTCCCGCGAAGTTCTCCAGACTTGTTTCTGAGTCCAGCTCACCCGCCCTGCCGGCTCCGGTTTGACGCTCCATATTCTCCAGGGCATATATATCAAAGGCCGGCTCCTCATAGGAATGAGTGAGAAGAAGCGCATCGATCACATCCTGATGCCTCTCTGGGGGAAAGATCATCTCAAGGCGCGCCTCACCGACATTCTCGTCACGTCCGACCTTGCCGATGGCCGGATTCGCGCCTTTTTCAGGCAGGAAAGTGCCGGTGCCTTCGGTTGCAAACGAACAGTGACTGTAGTCACCGATAACACCGGCGCCAGCCTTAAAAAGGGCTGAGCGCACACGGTCGAGGTCGTCCGGAGGCACAAAAACCACCAGTTTGGACCACCCAGTGGGTGCGGGCACGATAGGCTTTGTGCCGCTTAATTCCATCAGGCCCGCCAGAGTATCCGCCAGACCGTGTCTGGCAGAATCGAGGTTCGTGTGGGCGGCGACAACTGCGATACCTTCGCGGCTGACGGATCTGATCAGTCTGCCTGTAGAGCTCTCGTCACTTATCGAAGAGAGAGGCTGGAAAATCAGGGGGTGGTGAGTCAGGATCAGATTGCAGGCAAGCTTGCTGGCCTCATCGATGGTCTCTTGGGTTACATCGATAGCCACCATCACGGAGCTGATGCTGTCATCCAGCGAACCCACCTGCAGGCCGACATTGTCCCAATCCTCAGCGAGCGATTCCGGGGCTAGATCTTCCAGGATTTCAAGAAATTCGTGAACGAGGATTGCCATCAGTCTCCTTGCTTGATATTTACCGGCGACAGAGTTGCACGCACGGACCATCAAGACGGGTGTTGTGCGTATCGTTCAAGATGATGTCCGGGAGGGCTCGGTCAGCGTACCGTTCTCCATGACCAGGGTACGCAGCGCCCTTGCGGCCAGATTGCGTGAATGCGTGACCATGACGATGGTAACACCCCGGGCATGAATCTGCTCGAATAGGTTCATGATATCCGCTTCCGTGTATTCGTCAAGATCGCCCGTAGGCTCGTCTGCCAGGATTATGCCCGGCTCGTTGATCAGGGCGCGTGCGATGGCTACACGCCGCTGCTGACCTCCTGAGAGCTCTGAGGGGTATGCGTGGGCCTTGTCAGGCACTCCCACCGTTTCCAGCAGGCTCATGGCATTATCGACGCCGCCTTTTTGTCCGCCTGCAAAACTCGCGGGGAGCCTGACATTATCGAGACAGGTCAGAGTCGGTATCAGGCTGGAAAACTGAAAACAGAATCCGATCTTCTCGCTTCTTAAAAGAGCGAGCTGTTTGTTGTCGAGGGTCCAGATGTCGACGCCTCCGACCAGGACATTCCCCGTCGTCGGCCTGGTGAGACCTCCCATGAGACTGACCATGGTGGTTTTGCCGCTGCCAGAATGTCCGACAACCGCGATGAATTCTCCATCAGATACCTTGAGTGAAAGATTGTCGACTGCATTTATCACACCACCGCCGCTGCTATATGTCTTGGTTATGTTCTTCAGTTCAATCATCGTAAATTACTCTCCGGTCCTGATAGCCTGATAGGGTTCCAGCCGGCTGGCCACGATGGCCGGATAGAGTGCCGCCAATATCCCCGTACCTACGGCCATCGCCAGCAGGCCAAGCGAGAATACAGCGATGAATCCGGCACTCGGCCACAGGTAGGCGATTCCGAGGGACGCTTCTATCGTCCCCTTCAGCACATAAATGACGGCCGCCCCTAGCGCCATACCACACAGACCACCGATCGCTGTAAGCTGGATGGCTTCCAGCATCACCAGGCGAAAGATATATGCGCGCGTCGCGCCCATCGCCTGCAGCAGGCCGAGTTCGCGCCGCCGCTCATTGACGACCATGGAAAAAAGGGCGCCGATCATGAGTATGGCTATGATCCAGAAGCCGCCGCCTATCAAAAGCATGTAAGGTCGAAGGCCTTCCAGCTGCCGTGCAACCGAGCTCGACATTAGCTCCTTGGAAGTCACCACGGCGACACCGGAAACCTGTGTCTCGATCGCTGTCGCCACATCCCCCCTGGAATACTCCGGTTTCACGTTCACCATGAGGGCGGAGATCTCGCCGGGTTTAACATCAAGCAGTCTTTTTGTCTCGTTGCTCTCGGTAGTCTTCACCATGTCATAGACGGATGTAAGTGTAACGAAGCCCCCGTCATCTATGCCGATACCGGTTGGATCGAGAATCCCGACCACGTTAAATTCCTTGCCGTAAAAAACTTCCTTGTCGCCGATCTGGCTTTCGGATTTACCGAAAAATATGTGCGCGTTCGAGCCGAGGATGACCTCGTTATCTTTCAGACGGCCTTCCGGCAGATGTCCCTTTATCCATGGCCCTACCGTGAAATCGGTAACCGGATCGATGCCTACAACCTGCAGGCTGCCGGTGCATCAGCCGCTGGCCAGAGTAGCGAAATACAATTGTGGCGACAGCTTGTCGACGCCCTGGATCTGGGAGACCTGTTTCTCCACCGAACCATCCATCACAAAAGTACTGGGATTGCCGGAGATGAGGGTGGAAGCCAGCTTGGACGTGTAACCCGGAGGCACGACCATCATGTCGGCGCCGAGACGCGCCGTGCCCTGCTCAAGACTTTTTGATACTCCCTCACCGAGGATCGTGGTGGGAAAAAGGATGGCCGCAACCGTGCCCACGGCTACCATCGTCACGAGGCTGCGGAAAAGTTTGCGCCTCATGTTCTGCTTTGTCAGGTAAAGAATTCCAAGGTTCTTGCCCATTTTCTTTATACCCCAATGTTACAGGCTGCCGGCGGCAGCTGACGACCACTTGAATCATTCCCTTACAGAGATGCGGCGAAACGCCGGCTAGATCTCGATACCGAAACTATTCCTCTACGACAATGCGGCCCAGCAGACCGGGTATCATCATGTCATGATAAGGGTACTCTCCCGCCGTACCGAAAGAGAATGACCAGCTCTCTCCCGTTTTCAGGACTGGAGACATGAACTCGTCGGTCATGACGGGCGGGTGCCCGCTCATTATCTGACGGTCGCGGCGATCCTCATTTTTCCAGGTGACGGTCTCGCCCTTTTTTATGGTTACTGCATCGGGATCGAACTTCAGCTCTTTCATCGTGACTGTCGCACCGCCGCCGCATGATGAAAGCATAGCTAAGGCGGCCAGCAACGATATGAGAATGACAATCATCAACAGGACACGCGTGACACCGGGTCCGGTTCCCTTCACCCGGGATCGCCGCCCGCGACGCTCGCATGCCTGCCCGATATACGGTTTTTTCATTTCCGGCCTTTCCCGTGTTCCACTTACCGTTTGCCCGATCGCTCGAGGCGGCGGAAAAGCGGTAAATGGAGGCCCGGTTCATGCGCGCGCCCCCGCTGAAGCGGGGGCGCGCGCGTTCTTCATTTAACCCGGATATCAATCCCGGATTTTATTTACATCTCCTGCAGTGCGATTCCGCAGATAAGCGGCGCCTTGATGTCCACATCGTAGACGAAGATGCTGCTCGAGTTCTCGTCAGGCTCGTGGCGAACGGCGATGTAGCCGGTCTTGCCATCTGCGCTGAAGAGTATCGAATGCGGCTCCTTGCCAACCGGGACCGTTTTTTCGATTTTTTCTGTATCCATGTTGATCTTGACGACCGAACCATCGATGCCGTCGGTTACATAGAGCCACTTGCCGTCCGGCGTTACCTGTGACTGATGCGACATCGGCGCCCCACTCGGAGACGGCTTGGTCACGTTGTCGATCTTGCTAACAGCTTTACCGCTCGGCCATTCGACCTTGGCCACATAACCAGGCTCGGATGTATTGTTAGGATTGAACATGTTGACCAGGTAGGCGTACTTGCCGTCCTTGGACCAGGATATTCCGCAGATGCTGGTTGTCGTTGCCTCGGTTGCCACGGCAGCGCCGATGGTATTGGCGGTCGAGTCATAGGGATAGACCTTGCCATCGCCCATGCTGGCAAGATAGATCTTGCCGTCGGGACCCTGGTACATTCCGCAGATCGCCAGCTTCGCGCCTGAGGGCGGCATTGCCGGTGAACCTATTATCTTGTTAGTAGCCATATCGATTTTCAGGACCGCACCATCCTGAGCGTTGCCCAGGAGCATCGTCTGTGGCGCTGCGGTTACAACCCTGCCATTGGTATTGGGAGCAATCTTGGAATCCACGGCCGGAATGATGCCATGAGGCGCCTTGGATTCCGCGATGTTCACCATTTCAACAGTTTTGGTCTCAAGGTCAACTACCGCCATACCCATGTTGCCCGTGCCGGCCTCAAGCTCGCCGGTACCAGTCACCGCAACATACATCTTGCCCTTGACCTTGCCAACCGCTTTCGTGGTACCTGACTTTGTCGTGGTGCTGGTGTCATCGCCGCCGCAACCAGCAACGACGAGCAATAACGCAGCAATCAGGCCCGCAAACACGACCGCCGACCAGAACCTGGCCGATTTAAAACTACTTCCCATGTTGTTTCCTCCTTGAATAGATTAAAAATGACAAAAAACAAAACCTTTTACATTTCACATCACTTCCCCAGCGCCGTACGGGATAAAGACGCTCCCGAACCGGCTGCTTTTTATGAAAAATCAAAAAAAGTTTATAAAGCCCCGCTGCCGATCCTTTATTTTTCATGGTTATCGCATGCGCTAATCCATCGCTCTCAAATGCGACGAATACAGTCTTGCGTATTTTCGCCACGCAGGGCTTTTATTCCTTTCATTCAGCCTTCGATCTTCTCCATATCCTCCCCGCAACAAACAAGGGTTCCTCCACCCGCTTCCAACACGACAACCACGTTCCCACAGACGTTACAACGATATTTTTCACCCTCGGCTTCTACAACCATGTCTGCCACCTTTCATCTTTTTTTAGCAGGCGTTTTCCTTGAAGTTTTCATCAGTGGAAAACGGAAATCTATGTGACTTTTGCAACTTGTAGGATACGATGATATTATGCCCGGTTTTTGCAGGATATAAGCCTGCTCCTTCCCCCTCCTGCTTACCCGTCAAGGTACAGCGAACTGCCACCGGGATATTCATCCTCCATTGAAATGGCTCCCAACTGTGTCGCGAGAGCTATAGTGTCGGTAATACCCCAGTGCTCCTTGATCTTGCCGTCGCTTATCCGAATCTCATCCATGGAAGAAAAGAAGATGCGCTTGCCTGTAGGACTTATCCCCATGAATTCACCTTTATGGGTTCCTTCCCAGTTGGCACGGATAAAGACCCGGTCTCCTTCCGCAACCAGATCCTCGATGGTGACGTTGATGTCTGGAAAAGCGGCCCTGAACGCCATGACCAGTTCCTTGATCCCCACGAGGCCCGCGGGCTTCTGGTCTCCGAACTCCTCGTGATCCTCAACATCACGATCCAGACATTCATCAACAATGTCGAGGTTACCCTTCCCGTAGACTTCCTCCAGATAACGATGCGCCAAAGCTTTGTTCTCATCAATGGACATCAGCCGCCTCCACTCCTAGATTGGTTTTTTTTCGATGCGGTCACATAGTTCCCATATGAAGGGATAGTGTAACCATGCATCAGCCAGCCGGCCGATTTTTGAGCGGCTTTACGTGCAGGAGCTTAAAGGAGATGGTTGAATGGAAATCGAAGCTTTAAATAATCAATACCGGGTATTATCCAGGCAATAAAATATCGATGGGGACAACGAAGAGATCGGATCTGCCATGAACTGGAAAAAAGCGACATCCATACTTTTGCTGTGTCTACTGCTTGCGATTCTGGTTAGCGGCTGCGCCCAGTCAAACCAGGAGATGGGAACCGTAGGCTCTTCCGGGGTCGCCGGCTTCTGGGCCGGGTTATGGCACGGGTTTATATTGCCGGTTGCTTTTGTTGTATCCCTCTTTAACGACAGCATTGGCATCTATGAGATACATAACAACGGCAACTGGTATAACTTCGGGTTCATGCTGGGGACATGGTTTGTGTTCGGAAGCTTACTGGCGTCCAAGAAGAGCCGGTAGGCCGAAGCGCAATCGCGGGTTGATGAATTCGGCCGGGCCATCTTTTCCTTGAGAATATGGAGGGGATGAAAAATACATTAGGGCATCTGACATGAAAAAATTGAAAGATTCCGGCTTGATTTATGGTGCCTGCTTTTTTGCAGCTGCAATTCTTACAAGGATCGGTTTTCGAAGCCGTTGGTTATATTCGTGGGATTCAGCCAACTTCGCTCTGGGACTGCTAAGATTCAGTCCCAGAGATCATCAGCCTCATCCCCCCGGCTATCCGCTCTATATTGTCGTCGGCCGCGTGGTCAATCACTTTCTGTCCGATCCAAATGAATCTCTGGTTCTGATAAGTATTTTTTGCGGCGCTATCGCCGTAGCTGGCATTTATTTTGCCGGTGACAGGATCTTTGATCGAAGAACAGGCGTTATTGCCGCCTGGTTGCTCCTCTTTTCTCCTCTGGTCTGGTTTCAAAGCGAAGTGGCTCTTTCATATATTGTCGAACTCCCATTTGTCGTTGTCCTGAGTTGGCTGCTTTATGAGCTTTTTTGGCACAGACGCTTTGCGATTATTACCGCGGTCGTTATTGGCGTTGCAGGCGGTTTTCGGCAGGATGTGTTTTTCCTGCTTCCATTCTTCTTCATTGGAACCATGAGACTTAAGGATCGCCGCCATATTCTTTTTTCCTGGGTAACTCTGGCTCTATTCATCCTGATCTGGTTCCTGCCTTTTCTCTATTTTTCTGGCGGTCTTTCCGCGTACCGCGATATCAGCAGTATTCAATTCCAGGGCGCCGTTACCAAAAACGCCTTCTGGAACGCCGGTATCACTGGAGTCATTGGCAATCTTCTGGATATCTGGCGCGCCCTGCTCTGGCTCTTCGGGTTCAGCAGCCTCGGGATTCTCGTAATCTGGTTGCAGGCAATAAAGGGCGAGTCTAAAAGGATCGATCGACGCCTGCTTCTGTTATTGGCGTTACCGATGCCGGCTTTTGTCTTTTTCGCGGCGACCAACTTTGCGCAACCGGGTTATTCTCTTGTCGCCGTGCCCTTTATATTGATTTTAGCCCGATCTCTTGCTGTCGTTAGTGGTGAAATAAACTTTAAATTTTTCAAGTTGAAGAGCGCTTCGTTAGTCCTGACATTCCTGCTGATTTGCGCCGTGTTTAATTCACTGATGTTTTTAAAGATCGACAAATTCGACTGGGTTTTGCCGACTACCGGGGCAACAATACGATCTGATTATGAGTCTGTCAGTCTTTCCGGCATAGAAACCGTGGATAACAATCTCACCGCCTGGATTCAGACGATAGAAAAAAGCGATCCAGACTCAACCCTCGTAATCAGCACGAGTCCAATGGATTATGGTTTTTTTGGCAGCTATTCGCGTCAATTAGTGTTTTATTTGCGCGATTACAGAGTGTTGTGGCTCCAGCTGGATTCAGATCAGCCGCCGCATCAGTTTCAAAACCAGTTTGAAATATTCTCCTCGAACAAAAACGAACATGATATCTCGATTCCAGCTCAGATCACCAAGATCTTCTTTGTTGGTGCTTCCCCCCAGGAAATCAATAAATATCTCAGACCCAAGCTGGTGTTGGTCAATGTCATTGGAGGCGCTCCTTTAACGTCATCAGAAATGCCACCACAGGGATCTTTTGAAATCGGTCCATATATTATTCATAAGTGAGATCCATAAAAGCCCGAGACAAAGAAATAGCCGGAGTGGTCATATTCACGAACTCATCACAAGCCTTGCTTAGACGTCCCTGGAGATTTTAAGAAAGAATAAATTCCTTGAGCAAGGCATTTCTGAGGATCATTGAAAAGAATTAGCCGGAATCAAGCCGGTTTTTTTGTCGGTGCAGTTGCACCAAGGATACTGTAGACATCAAATGACAAGACTAATATAATGCGCAAACAATAGCTTGATGGTCGGTCAATAGTAATCCGGCTTGCCAACCAAGCCCTTCAACTTGAGCAGATTCAATGTATGGATCCGTTCAGCTGACTCCGTGGTTGCCCAACGTAGGAAGTATATTCGGTTTTCTTCTGTTTCTTTTCATTGTCTTCAAGTTGATCGGCGTTCGCGTCATCCGCTGCGATCAGGTAGGCATCGTGGAAAAATGGTGGTCAACCAAGGGATCACTTGAAGGTCGCATCATTGCCCTCAATGGCGAGGCCGGTTATCAACCGGAGAAGGCTGTTAAGAAGATTTCTGTCTGGATCAGTATTTCGCGGTTTTTGAAATTCCTCTCACTTCAGAAGCCGGATCTGTCACAAATTCGAGTGTGTTCCGTCATATAACCCGGAATATGCCTGACGGCCAGGTAACTAAAACAGATGTCATTCTCTTATCCATCCGGCCTCCGAGACGCAGACCCTTCACAAACGATTGAACCCGCTATTTTTCCGCCTGCATTCAGGAAATGTTCCCCCCTGGTGATGAACACCATAGACCGGGTCCGGCCGATAATATATTTTGCGTGATTATCTAAAGTGAGTCATATTGTCAACATAAAAGACGGAATGGTTGTCAAATCTGAACATGCATTTGCCCACATCCTGCAAGAGAACTACAAATGCCCATTAGCATATATACATTTAGCAGCATAATTGACATTAAAGGTTTTTTTCCTTTTGCCGAGAGCCTCTTGCAATTAGACCTAAAATAATATTATTGATAATGGATGGAGCGAAAAACTATTTGATTGACATGTCTTGTTAATCTCGTTGTGGATGCTGCCGGCAAATCGGCAATATCCCGTCCGGACCACCGGGGTGGTGGGATGAAACATCTAAGAGCACGCTCCTTAAGTGGTGTTCGTACCATAATTGTGGTGTTGATAATAGCTGTGGTATTACTTGTACCCACAGCTCTTTTCAATATAGATACGGCAAATGCACTTACAAATACCGAGTGGCAAACGGTTGCGGCCAGCATTGACGCCTTTATCCAGAGCCAGTATGTTTCTACAGATGATGGTGAAGCCGGATTTCTAATCACCGGGCCTGCTCTCAAATCCAGGATGGATACGAATAACGACGGCGTCATGCTTGGTGAAGGTGATGATGCCGCTAATGCTCCTGTGTTGGTCGATGTCCTAAATACCTGGGGTGAATGGATACCGGGAACTTCGTTGCGTATTCCGAGTGCCAACGCCGCCAACCAGACCTATGCATCACAGGTAGCAACCAAAGTATACGGTCACAGAAACGCGGGCTTCAACGACGAAATCGTTATTTATTGCGGTACCGGTCATGTCGAGAACCCAATCGTCATGGGATATGGCGCAATGTCGCATGCAGGTTATTTTGGAACCCCTATGCCGAGGGTTGTTGGTGTCACGTGGGGGCGCATGGGTTGGGGTACCATCGCCGCTAGTTGGAATCCTGTTTACTCATCTGCCAGGCAATATACGAACTCGGCTATTGCCACTCCAAGTAATAGTCTGCCAACATTCCCAACGGCCAACTGCACGGGAACAACGCCTAACACCGAGCTTGTCCGTTGCGCCGCACAGCAGGCCCTTGCGCCGACAAGTAACGGTTTGCAGCCATCTACCTGGGTGGATGCCAACTACCAACCAGTCGATATCAGAAGCACCACCGACTATTATCTAGCCACGACAGCCGGAGCTGCCTATGCATATCAGGATCCTTTGCAAACGCTTTTCAACCCGACCGGTGGAACTTATGACAATCTGAAAAAGCTTACTCCCGGTACGTCGAAAGCTATTGTCTTCTACAGCCGGACCCAGCACTCCGGCCTGTTGGCCGCGGAAGGCGCCCAGATGCTCGGCTATAACGCCAAGAGCCTCAGGTTCGGGTTGCCCTACTGGAACGGTTTCAGCCCACCCGGTTGGCAGGAGAAATGGACGGTCAACCCTGGCTATACATTCAACTATACCGGTTCTCCCGATGTGGCATCCCCCATTATTTCAAATATAGATACCGGAGCACCAAGCGCAACCGGCGCCACAATAGTATGGAATACCAATGAACCGGCAACTTCTTTTGTTGAGTACGGCACCACGCCGGGAGGACCGTATATAACTATAAATGATACGGTACTGCACGCGAGTCACAGCGTGACTTTGAGTGGCCTGAGCGAGCATACGACTTATTATTATCGAGTAACTTCGTATGACGGTCTGGCCAACTATGCCAGTAACCCCGAGCTGAGTTTTCAGACAGCGGATGTGACACCCCCCATCGTAAGCAACGTAACACCCGCAGGCTGGGTGGCAAGCTCCGGCGCCACGATCACGGCCGACTTAGCCGACGCGGGCTCGGGGATAAACACTGCCACGGCATCGATCAGCCTGGACGGCGGCGCCCCGCTGGGAGGCTGTACGCCAACCACTACTTTCGTAAGCTGCCCGGCGACGGGACTCGGGCAGGGTGCACATACTATCGCGGTGTCGGTAAGCGATCTGGCGGGTAACGCCGGTGTAGGTTCCGGTTCCTTTGATGTCGATAGCATCGGGCCTGCGATAAGCAACCTCCTGCCTAACGGCACTGAGACTTCGCAGTCGCTTACTCTCAGTGCCGACATTATGGACGCAACTGGCAACCCGAATAGCGGTATAGATATACAAAAGTCGGAAATATTTCTGGATGGTTCTGTTACAGCTCTTTCGAACTGCACTAAGACCACCACCAGC
Organism: Thermoleophilia bacterium; assembly: GCA_041660545.1. Classification (GTDB taxonomy): domain Bacteria; phylum Actinomycetota; class Thermoleophilia; order BMS3ABIN01; family BMS3ABIN01; genus JBAZWE01. The sequence goes on along the minus strand of JBAZWE010000008.1, from coordinate 19,981 downwards.
ATAAACTGCCCGGTCACTGCCTCGATCGGCGCTCATACTTTCTCGGTAACAGCCGCAGACTATGCCGGTAATTCTGTATCAAACAATACAGGTGCTTTTGTCGTAGTCGAGCCAAATTACGACTATTACTTCCCCTGGTATGATAACAACCCATCCAACGGTATCGAAAATGACTGGATCATGATCAATAACGAAGGCGCACTTCCCGCACAGGTGAAGATCTTCATTGGTGGCATCAAGGACGGCGACATGCCGGCAGACACCTTGACTATCAATGCTGGAGAAAGCGTCGCATGGAGCTCGCCGATTACCAGAACCGGTGGACCTGTAAGAATTAGTTCCATCGGCCAGCCGCTACTGGTCAGCCAGCGGGTAATATTCAAGAATTCATTTAATGAGCTGATGGCTGTTTCATCTGCCGAACTGGATGACACGTACTATTTTACCTGGTATGACAAAAAATCGCCTGAAATGAACGGTGATTGGATCATGATTGCAAATACCGGCAAGACCGCCGCCGACGTCCGTATCAAGATTGGAGGCAAGGAAATGATAAATCCGGTGGACGGGTCGACCACATTCAATGTCCCGGTGAGCAGTGTCATAATGCCGCAATTTCCGGAAGTGATGGGCGGGCCAGTTGAAGTGGCCTGTGTCAACTGCACAACCGGCACAAATATAGTTGTCAGCCAGAGAGTTGTCTACAAGGATTCCTTTAACGAGATTACGGGAAGTCAGGGATCCAAGCTGGCCGACGAGGCTCTTTTCACCTGGTATGACAATAACATCCTGCGAGGTTTCAGCCATGACTGGATTTTGGTGTCAAATACAGGCAGTTCGGCCTCCGACATTCAGATCTATATCGGCGGCACAGCGAACCCGGCAGTTGACATTTCAATCGATGCTGGAGAATCACTGCACTGGCAATCTTTTTTACCCAGAACAAATGGACCTATCCGGGTTGTATCCACAAACGGTGAACCATTGATCGCAAGCCAACGCGTGATCTATAAAGATTCGTTCAACGAAGTCCAGGGCGCTTACATAAGTGATCTTGGCTCCGGCGCACATTTCAACTGGTATGACAACATGAGCGCCGGTATTGGTGGCGACTGGATCCTGGTAGGAAATACAGGATCAGCCGTCAACATGGGTATCACAATAGGTAATATCTCGTCCGGTAGCCCGAACATCCGCGCTGGAGCTACTACACCGGGCATTTTCAGCACCAAGGGTGGCCCGGTCGAAGTAAAATGCAACAACTGCGGCGGCCGGAAGTTCGTGATCAGCCAGCGCTTCCTTTACAAGGACAGCTTCGACGAGTTGCTCGGAAAACCGGCGAACTAGAAGAACAACCAGTGGCCGGGCAGCTCTTATGAATGAGTGGAATTCCGGTTTTTGGTGGGCCCAGCTGGACTCGAACCAGCGACCGTCCGATTATGAGATGCTCGGGAAGTTGTCCATTGCCAGGTATGATGTGCTAAATTGCGGGTTCTTTAAGAAGAACACTTTTCATATCTTCCATAGCTTGGGATAGCGTTTCATCCGCTTGGCTGTCAGTTTGGCTGTCACTTGAAGGCCACAAGTATTAAAAAGTACTCCTGGAAAAGTGTCCAGGAAAGGCGGACCAGATTAGGGTGGAACTTAAGCTGCTCCAGGCTGATGCGCCCGCGCTAAAGTCGTCTTTAAAGAGAAGCTCTTTGGTTGTGCGGCTTGTCAGGCGGCCCTGGGCGTCGAAAGTGTAGCGTACCGTGGGGTCGTTGTTGGTGTCTGCCTGGGTGAGGCGGTTTTAGGCGTTGTGTTCGTAGTTGGCGCCATCGCCGTATATGATTTTTAAATTCAGGTCTGGCTACTATAAGTGGCAATGACCAGTGAGCATTGTAGAGTTAGATAGGGTCCCGGGACTCTAATTCCCATTCTCACGGCTTCGACCTTGAACTCCCGCGAGAACTTCCTGCGATTACCTGCTTCCATAAGCACGCCTCCTGAGTGATTCATTAACTATGCACCCTTTTGGTGTGTAAACAGAATTTGGGGAAGGTCAGTGTAGGTGATGGTGCCGCTGGGGTTGGTTACCTGGAGCAGCTGGTCGGCGGCGTCGTAGGTATATGATGTCAGGCCGTCCTCCCTCATGTCATCGAAGAGGACGGTGGCGTTACAGACCGAAAACCCCAGCTTTGAGAATGAATATGGAGCAGTGTTAGAGAATGAGGCCTTCAGTTCCTCGTCTTTGTATACGCTTATCTTGTCGCCCTCGGCCCGTGCGCCCAGCTTCATATTTAATCAGTTTACTCACACCAGTAGTAAGCCAGATTGCTATCTCTATCTAGCGCCACATATGCATCTTTGTTGGGATAACAAGTATCACATAAGTTCATTCCTAAATATATCTCCAAATTCAATTTCGTCAGATCGACAGACTCATCTTGGTCTACTTTTTCCCAAAAAGAATTTCTCCTTGGATCTTTCAATAAGTTTGTTGTCTCGGCTTCCGATAGTTTCTTCAGAGGTGCAGTCATTTTGGCCGCATCAGATTGAGCAATTCTGAATCGCATCCAAATGCAGACATCATCTTTCGGTGTATAACGATATATATCTGTTGCGGAAGTTGGCACAATTTTTGGCCACCCATATTCTACAACTCCATCAACCAGCGCATCAGAATAACTTGGTGAGAAGTAATGTACTTCCACCGACCTACTTATAAAGATGAAAGCAATGCTAACCGCGGAGGTTATAAAAATCAGCAGCCCGACCACTGAAATAGCAATGAGAAATGCTCTCTTCCAAATATTTATTGATCTAGCCAATTATCCAATTCCTCATCATTTACATGAGGGGGAGATGGTTGCCCAAGTAGACCTGCTATTCTACCAGCACGGTTCACTCTGTAGTCCCGTTCAGATGCAGGGGCGTCTCCTGGCCTCTTATATTGATCATAAGCTTCTTTTAAGTCACCTAAGGCAAGGGCTGTAAGACAACCCGCTGGCCCTTCGGCACAGGACTTACGATTAGCTTCAAAATGGTGATAATTAGAAAAATGACCTTGCCCTATTTCCGTTGACACACATTTAAGCAACTTTTTCCTTCGCCTCGAAGTCAGTGGGGCTCAGATATCCCAGGCCCGAATGCCGCCTCTGGCGATTATAGAACACCTCGATGTAATCGAACACATCGGCCTTGGCTTCTTTGCGGGTCTGGTAGTCTTTGTGGTGAACCAGTTCTGTTTTGAGTTTGCCGAAGAAGCTCTCCATGGGAGCGTTGTCCCAGCAGTCTCCCTTACGGCTCATGCTCACGGTTATGCCGTGGCGATTCAACATCTCCTGATATTCCATGGCCGCGTACTGAGAGCCGCGGTCAGAATGATGCAAGAGCTCGGCGCCGGGGTTTCTTTGTGCAAGCGCCATGTCCAGCGCCCTCACGGTCAGATCTGCTGTCATGCGGCCCTCCATGGCCCAGCCCACTATCTTTCGGGAATGAAGGTCTAGCACGGCAGCCAGATAGAGCCAGCCCTCGCGGGTGGGAATGTAGGTGATGTCAGCGGCCCAAACGGCGTTGGATTCTTTCTGCAGGAAGTTACGTTCCAGCACGTTGGCGGCCACCGGCAGTTTGTGCCTGGAGTCGGTCGTCACCCGGAACTTCCGCTTATGCCTGGCTCTGATACCATGCCTGCGCATGAGTCTGGCAACCCGGCCGCGCGAGCACTCAATACCACTGGCTATAAGCTCGGCATGGATCCGGGTGGAGCCATAGGTCTGGCGACTGACTGCGTGGGCCATCCTGATCTCGGTGAGAAGCTGACGATTAGCCTTTGAACGCTGGCTTTCGGGCCTGTTCTTCCAGTTATAGTAGCCCTGAGCCGTGACCTTGAGCACCCGGCACATCAGATACAGGGGCCAGATGCCACGGTGGTTGTCGATGAAGCGGAACCTCACGCGTTTTCTTTGGAAAAGATGCTGATGGCTTTTTTTAAAATGTCGCGCTCCGTCCTGAGACGCTCTACTTCGCGTCTCAGACGGCGGTTCTCCTCGTCTGGTTCCTTCAGTTTGCCCTTGCCGGGAAAGGCGTATGTGGGATCGCCTGAGAGCTGCCGCTTCCAGCGGCCCAGGACGTTCGCATGGATGCCCAGATCCCGGGCTACTACGTTGATGCTCCGGCTCCCCTCGTTAGCCATCCTCACGGCTTCGACCTTGAACTCACGGGAGAACTTCCTGCGATTACCTGCTTCCATAAGCACACCTCCTGAGTGATTCATTAACTATGCACCCTTTTGGTGTGTAAACAGAATTGGGGGAAGGTCATTTAAAAACATGGCGTTATATTTGTTTCCGGAGTAGGTGTTGTTGTATATGGCCCCCTGACCCAGGGTCGCCGGAATATATACCGCCCTGGCATTGCTGTTATTGCTGAATGTATTTCCGTAGAGCGCTATGGGCCGAGTCGATGCTGAGATACCATACTGGCCCTGATTGCCGGATATGGTGTTGTTGATGATGGTCAGATTTCCGGGGTTTGCGTTGATACCTGAAGAACTGGATGAGCTTATCGTGGAGCCAGTGATCGTGGCGGAGCCGCTATTGTCAGCGATTATCTCAGCGATTTGACTGCCGCCGCCATAGGAGATCGTGCAGCCGGAAAGGGTACCGCTACCTCCTGCTAAATATATTGAGCCCCAGTTACCCGGCGCGGGCGTTGTTGCCGAGCCGTCGCCATTGGTATCGCCAGCATGGGTGTCATCATAATACGAGGTAAAGACAACACTGGTGGCACTTAAGGTGCTTCCGGTATAGACCTGTAGACGGTCCCAGTTAATACTGGAGCTTGTATAGAATTTTACTGTCACTCCGGAGTCGATCGTAAGCACGGCGTTGCTTTGAATGTTGATGTTGCCGTTGGAGCCGATGACGTAGGGTGAGTTGGAAGCGGGCCAGACAGTGTTTTCTGTAACCGCGACACTGCCATTCAGGAACATGGCATTCTGTTTGTTTCCGGCGTAGGTGTTGTTGTAAACAGTTCCCTGACCCAGGGTCGCCGGAATGTAGACAGCCCTGGCGTTGCTGTTATTGCTGATTGTATTTCCGTAGAGCGCCGCGAGCCGAGTGGCTGAGTGGATACCATACTGGCCCTGATTGTCGGACACGGTGTTGTTGGTGATAGAAGCCGTGCCCGAGCTTACGTAGATTCCTCCCGTCTGAGACTGGCTGATGGTGTTACCGGTGATGTTTACGGAGCCGCCGGCAATATTTACCTCACTGGTGTTAGCGTATGAATAGCCACCATTCAGAATCGAACACCCGCTTATCGTGCCGCTGCTGCCGGTCGCGAAATTGATATTTTTCCAGTCACCGGGCGCTGGAGAGCTGGCGTTGCCATCGCCGTTGGTGTCGCCGCCATTAGCATCGTCCTTATAAGATGAAAAAATGGCATCCGTGGCATTCAGGGTTCCGTTTACAATCAACGCTGTGCTTGTTTGTCTTGGCTTTACCACGACACCAGATTCCACGGTGAGAGTGTAGCCTGCATTAACCGTGACGTTGCCTGTAAGAACATAAGGGCTCCCCGCCGTGGTCCAGGTGGTGTTTTGGGAAATAGGACCGGAGACGTAGGTGGTGGCGTGGGCCGTGGAGGTGAATACAAGGGTGGAGATGGCTGAGAATAAAAAGATAAGAGAGACAAAAGCCAGGTGCCAGATACTATGAGAGCAGCTATTTCCACGTGGAATGGCTTTCAACAAGAGTCCTCCCCGAAGAACTGTTTAATGAAAACGGCCTGTGTAATTGTGGTTCTTCTTTGACCACTAATACAATTATTTTGCAATGGTCAGGAGGCGACAATACTACATTTCGATAATCAAAGCCATAATACTTTGGTTGTATATTATTTTTTCGAAAGTATGAGTTTTACGGAAAGATTGCTCTCTGCATGTGTCATTTTGTGTCATTTCAGACGAACATGCCCTAGCCAGGCTGCGATCCACATCGATCTATCTAAATCTCGCGCCTTCCCAGCATCGCGCGGCTGACCGTGGCTTCGTCGGCGTACTCGAGATCGGCGCCCACGGGCAGGCCGCTGGCCAGGCGGGTCACACGGACCTTGTCGCGCAGCAGGTCGGCGATATACATCGAGGTTGATTCACCGGTAGTGTTGGGGTTGGTGGCGAGGATGACCTCGGTGACGCCGCCGGCATCGACGCGCTCAACCAGCTCCCTGATCTTTAAGTGTTCGGGATCGACGCCGTCCAGGGGGGATAGCGCGCCACCCAGAACATGATAGAGGCCGCGGTACTCGCCGCCTTTTTCGATGGGAATAATATCGCTGGGCTCCTCGACCACACATATGAGAGAAGTATCACGGCGCGCGTCGCGGCAGAAACCACAAAGCTCCTCATCGGTGAAGTTGAAGCATTGCGCGCAAAAGTGGATCTTGTCCTTTAAGTCTGTAATCGCCTGCGCCAGGGCTATCGCGTCATCACGTTTCTGCCTGAGCATGAAGAAGGTTATGCGCTGTGCCGAGCGCCGCCCGATGCCGGGCAGGCGGGAAAGTTCGGTTATCAGTTGTTCGACGGGGGCGGGAAACAACGGTTGTTACATCAGCCCCGGTATGTTCAGTCCGCCGGTGAGCCCGCCCATCTTGCCGGCCGCCAGTTCCTGGGCCGCGCGCAGGGCTTCGTTGGTCGCTGCAAGGACCATATCTTCCAGCATCTCGACGTCGTCCGGGTCGACCGCGGCCGGCTCGATCTTGATGCTGATGATATTGAGGTCACCGCTCACCTTGACCGTTACCATGCCGCCGCCGGCGCTGGCCTCGATCTCCTCCTTCGCCAGTTCCTCCTGGGCCTTGGCCATCTGCTTCTGCATCTCCTGCACCTGCTTCATCATCTTGTTCATGTTCATGTTCTGCATCAATTTGCTCCTTTCCGGGCGGGACAGGGTGTTCCCGCCGAAACGTCTGTCTAAGGCCTAAAGTGAATGCGGGAACACCCTGTCCCGCTTCACACGAACTGCTAAATCTCTTCCGCCCCCAGCTCGTCCTTGATCATGGCGATGACCTCATCGGCGCTGGGGCCTTTCTTTTCCCGCGCCTGGGGCTGCACGCCCTCGGCCACCACACACTTGATCTTGAGATCCGCGCCGGTCAGTTCCCTAAGAACCTCGTTGATGATGGCGGCGTACTGCGGTTTTTCAGTCTGGGTTTTATGAAATTCGGCGCCGGGAGGAAATCCTATCACCAGGAGCCTGTCGGTAAGCTCCACCGGTCTGGACTCATGCAGCAAAGAATACAGGGGAATCTTCTTTTTCTTGACCTGGTTGAGTATTACACTCCACGCCCGGGTGATCTTGTCCAGGGAGAGATCGATACTGGGGGCGCTAGTCGCTTCCGGCTCTCCGGCAGCTTCAGGCGGAATCTCATCCGGCTCGCTGGCTTCATCCGCGGGCTTCTCCGGCTTGGCCAACATCTCAACCGGCGCGATTGCGGGAGCCGTGCGCCTTTTCCCGCCCACCGGAAGACCTGCTTCAAGCCGCTCGATGCGATCCAGCAGCGACTTTGTCGACATGTCGACCTGGGGCGCGGTCATGATTATAAAGGCGAGCTCCAGCTGCAGCCTGGGGTCGCTGCCGCGCTTCATGTTGCTCAGCGCCCGGGTCAAGAGTTCGATGAACCGAAGACCTTTGTCGGGAGACAGTATCCGCGCCTGCCCCTTGAGCCGCACAAGATCGTCGCCGGTGACGTTGATGATACCCGGCGGATACTCATCCAGCTGCTGCAACAGGAAGATGTTGCGCAGGTGGGATACCAGTTCCTGGGCGAACTGCCCGAAGTCCCTGCCCCTGTCCGCCAGCCTGTTGATAAAGAGTATGGCTCCACGGGCGTCGCTTGCAGCAATAATGTCAACCGCTTCAAAGAGCAGTTCCGATTCGACCGTGCCCAGCATCGAGAGCACGTCGGCCAGTAAGATCTTTTTTTCGCAATAGGTTGCCAGCTGGTCGAGCGTGCTGATGGCGTCCCGGAATGCGCCCGCCGAGCTGCGGGCGATGACCGCGAGGCCTTCGTCATCGATATCGATCTCCTCGGCGGCGACGATGCGTGTAAGCACCTCCAGCACCATGGACGCGTCGGGCCTGCGAAACTCGAATCTTTGACATCGAGACTGAATCGTGGGAAGCACCTTGTGCGCCTCGGTCGTGCAGAGCACGAAGATGACATGCGCCGGCGGCTCCTCCAGAACCTTCAGAAAAGCGTTGGACGCTTCCTTGGTGAGCATGTGGGCTTCGTCGAGGATGTAGACCTTGTACTTGCCCTCGACCGTGGCGAAGGCCACCTTGTCGCGGATGTCGCGGATGTCGTCGATGCCGCGGTTGCTGGCGGCGTCCATCTCGATGACGTCCAGCGAGCTGCCCGCACCGATGGAAACGCAGCTGTCGCACTTGCCGCAAGGGTTGGCCGTGGGACCTTCGACACAGTTGAGCGCCTTGGCCAGCAGCTTGGCGGTTGACGTCTTGCCCGTACCACGTGAACCGGCGAACAGATAGGCGTGGCTGATCCTGCCCGACTCGATGGCGTTGACGAGCGTGCGCGTGACATGCTCCTGCCCCATCACCTCGTCGAAGGTAGCGGGGCGGTATTTTCTGTAAAGTGAGACGTGTGGCATAAACCGGGATCCTTCGCTTCGCTCAGGATGACATTACTATACGCTCAGGATGACATGACTTTACGCTTTGGGTGACAAATGCACCCTCATTCCGAGAAGCATCGCGACGAATAATCTCCTCAGGACGACATAACCCTTTTCACAGGAAAAAAATGACCGTGCACCCACCGTTGAAACAGAACTCCGGGCGTGTACCAGACAGACGGCTCCAGCCAGGCAGCCCCGCGGCACATGAAAGAGATCGCTTACCGCTGCTTCCTTCCGGACCTGACGGGGTTCACGACGTTCCATTGCGCAGGACCTGGCTTTCAACACCGCCGGCAAGGCCACTGGCCCCGAGGATCGGCCCCGAAGGTGGGGATTCAGCCCCGCTATAGCGGATTGCGGATACAGGGCACCGCTGGCTCCCCGCCTAGCACGGTCACTAGTATCTTAGTAGAAAAGAAGGGTGGTTGGTAGCCGAAGTGCGAAGGGCCCAAAAGCCGTGCTAAACGCGGATTCTGTTGCATATAGTCGTTCTGCCTGCAATAGAGTATGATTCAAAACATCGATTTTCTTAAGCTGGTGACCACAGGCCTGATATTTTTAAAATTTCTTAAAAAAGGACCTGAAGCACTTGAACAAGGTTTACTGCATGAAATGTGGCAGGGCTAACCCGCCGGAAAAGCGATTCTGCCAAAAGTGCGGAGCCCTTCTGGATAAATCCCCGGACGCGCCTGCTGATACCTCCTCCCGGCCGCCCATCCGGAAATCTCCCCATGCGCCAGTTACGCCAACCCTTCCAGGCATAGATCTAAAGCAGAAGCAGTTTCCCGCATGGGTTGCGATTGCTCCTATTGTGCTTTTGGTTGCTGTAGTTACGGGGGGTATGTTTTTTATCCTGACCAGGAATGGGCAGGAACCCTTGAGTCCTTTTCCGGCTTCGCTCAGTACTGCCAAAACCGGTACCAGCACAGGCAACAGTACCGCTTGCGATGCAAGCGCTCCCAGCATCATACCGCCGGTCAGTGGCAAGCCGATGCTGGTCGAATTCTATCGCGATACATGACCTGCCTGCCAGAAACAAAAGCCCATCGTGAATGAGCTCGAGCAGGAGTACAACGGCAGGATAGATGTCATAAAAATTGACATATCGACAGCAGACGGCAATTGTGAATTTCAGAGAAGCGGCGCAACTCATATACCATTGATGCTATTTTTCAGCGCCAGCGGAAAAGAAGTAGAAGTAACGGATACTTTGATTGAGAGGGAGCAGCTTAAACTGAAAATGGAAAGTCTGCTCAAGCAGCCCTGACGCCGATATCTGCGCCTGATGATAGACACAGAATCAGGTATGGTATCAAAACAATTTTTAAAGTATGCTTCAAAACGTCATTCTTTTTATTTTATTACCGTCAATCCTTTTTTATAATTTCTGATAAAGGGACCCAATATAGATGAACCGCTTTTTTTGCTCAGCCTGTGGTGAGGCCAATGATACAGAAGCAAAGTTCTGCCAGGGGTGCGGGGCCGCTCTGGGTAAATCCCCGGATTCATCCGCACAGCCTGTAACCACATCAGCTGATACCGCCGCCCCGCCTCCCGTCCATAAATCACCTCAAACAGCCACTCCTCTGGTTGGGAATAAGCGAAAACAGTTTCCTGTCTGGTTTGCAGTTGCGCCGGTCTTGCTGGTTGTTGCTATTGCCTCGTCTGCATCTTATTTTTTATTCGGGCCCCCTTCCCAGGACCAGCCTTCCTCGGAACAGACGAATGCCTCAAATCAAGCCTCACAGACCCTGCCAGCCGGGGCGGTGGCGATTGTGGATGGCAAGGTTATATCACGCGAAGACTTAAACAGGGCAATGGAAGAACTAAAGACTCGGCTTGAAGGAAACATGCCCGCAAACGGTTCTCGGGAGTATGTCGACCTGAAGAAGCAGACGGCTCAGACGTTGGTTGAGGAAGAACTTATCTCATTCGCAGCTGAAAAAATGAACATTACGGTAACTGATGAAGAAATTAATAGTCAGCTTCAAAAGAATACTTCGTCAGTATCCCCATCAAAAGTCCAGATTCGCAAGGACCTGTTGTTCCAGAAGACGTACGCCGAGGTTACAAAAGATGCAGCGTCCGTCACCGATGAGCAGGTACTCAATTACTACAACGATAACCCGGAAGTGTTCAATCAGCCTGAGACCAGAAGGGTGCGCCACATCATGGTTGCCGACGAAGCAACCGCCAAAACGGTTAAAGCCAGACTAAATGCCGGCGCAGATTTTTCCGCTCTGGCGAAGCAGGTTTCCACGGATCCCGGTAGCAAAGACAAGGGTGGCGACCTCGGCGATTTCCCGACCGAAAACAGCGGTATGGTGCCTGAGTTTGAAAACGCGGCCAAAACACTTGGCGCCGGACAGACTTCCGAGCCTGTGAAGTCATCTTACGGCTACCATATAATCCGGGTCGACAGTATCACCCCGCCTGGCATGCAACCCTTCGAAGAAGTAAAGGATCAGCTGAAGCAGGGGCTCATGGATAGTGGACAACACTTTGAAGCCTGGTTCGATGAGATCAAGAGACAATACGCGGATAAAATAATATACGCCGAGGAATATAAACCGACACCCGGCCTCACGCCGTGAACAACACCCGGCCCACCGCCGGAATGAAGTCTTTCTTGCGCGACAGTACTCCCGGGATGCGGCAGGTGCCGTTCTTGATCTCACAGGGGGGGAAGGCTTTTTCGATTATCCAGGTTTCCCCGGACGCCAGTACCCGTTCGAACTCCGCGTTCAGCGGGTTTGTCACCAGCATGACGGTCAGGTCGTAGCCGTCTTCCTCGAGCAAACGGTCCAGCTCCGCCAGCAGCTCTTTCTCCCTTACGTCAATCTCCGCGCAATCGAGGACCATCATCTGGCCTATTCCCAGTTTCTTGCCGCCGATATCCACCTTGCGAAAATCGGCCGCTATCAGTTCGGCTGATGTTTTATCCCCGATGTTGATGCTGGCGTGCATCAGCTCCCGGCCGTACTCGTCAATGGAGATGCCGGCCAGCTTTGCCAGGCGCTCCGCTATCTCCTGATCGCGTTCGGTTGTCGTGGAGAGGGTCAGCATCAGTGTGTCTGAAAGGATGCCCGAGAGCAGGATACCGGCGATCTCCGCCGGCACATGCACCTGGTGCAGAAACAGCATGTCGGCCACGATGGTGCAGGTGCTGCCCAACGGGTCGTTATAGACGTAGATGGGAGCTGCGGTGGAAACATCGCCCACCCGATGGTGATCGATGATCTCCAGTATCTCGGCCTCCTCGACGCCGTCGACCGCGTGCGATATCTCGTTATGGTCAACCAGTATCGCCCGCTTTCTGACAGGATTCAAAAGGTCGGTACGGGTGACGAAGCCGATCAGGCGATCGTCGCTGTCGGCTACCACCGCCGAGCGATAGTCTGACTCGAGCACAGCCTTGCGCAGATCGGAGATCGGTGTGAACAGGCCGACCGTCGCCGGCTTTATGTCCATGATCGAAGATACAGGCTCGGACATCAGCAGCAGCTGTACCGAGGCGAATGCCGGATACGGTGATGAGACAATCAGCACCTCCAGCTCCTCCGCTTTGCGGATGACTTCGGCGGCGACGCTGATTCCGTCGGTGATGATAAGCGCAGAGCAGCCCGCGTGCAGGCAATCGAGCTGCAGATCCTGCTGGTCTCCCAGGACGATGATATCGCCCTCGTGCATGGTGTTTAAAAGGGTTCCCCGCTGCATGGAGGCGATGATGATCCTGCCCCTGAGGGTGTCGGCCTTGCCGGCGTTGGTGATCATCCGGCCGTCCAGGGTCTTGATGAAGATATCGAGGTTGATGGGTACATGGGTCAGGTCCATCAGGCCGGCGCTCGCCATGTGGAACTGGGCAATATCCCTGAGACCCAGGATACCGAGCACCCTGCCGGTATCGTCCACGACCGGCACTGTCCTGACGCCCTCCTCGCGGACAAGCTGTGCTAGCGCGTGCACCGAATCGCGTTCATATATCGCGATGGGCTTGTGCAGCTCCAGGTCGCTTACCGTCGGAGTCAGGCTCTCCACCTCGATCGGGACCGGGACGCCGAAGCGCTCCAGCACGAATTTGGTTTCCTCGTTGATGCCGCCGGCCCGTGCGGGTGTAAAGACAAAACGCTTGTCAGTCAGGTTTTTAAACAGCGCGTAACCGATCGCGGAGCAGACCGAGTCCGTATCCGGAGTCGCATGCCCGATCACATAAACGTTTCGTTTTTGTATGGAAGCAGTCGTCATAGTCTTTATTGCAATGCTTTTATTTGATGTCGGTAAGGGAAGATTTTTACGCGGATATTTCGTAAAAGATGGTGTCCTGCCTACACCGCCACATGTTTCATCTTAGAAGGATGAGCCGGTGAGTGCAATTATTGCCCGCGGTGCCAAGACAGCGAAGGCGCCCGCAGGGCGCCTTCGCGTAACTGATTTCCTGTTTCCCTGGTCTATCTGCCGGCAGTACCCAGGTATGTGAGGATGAGCGCCTTATCGTCCGGAGATATGTCAGATCCGGTATAGCTCACCATGCGATCCACAACCGGGGTCCACTCGGCCTTCGTGTACAGATTGACCGGATAGATCGCGTGACATTTAGAGCATTTGACCTCGAATGTCGCCTGGGCCGCATCGGCGGACGGTGTCTGAAGCAGACGTGCTGGCGGCGGAATCGTGGTCTTTTCGGCCGGTGGCCCATCCGGATGGCACTTGGCACAACTGTCGGTGCTGGGGTGACACTGGAAACAGTATGCCATACGCGGACGGTTGGTCGGCTTTATGTTTAAGTCGTGCGCTATGTTGCGATGACAGTCGGCGCACTGCGCGCCGAAGCTTATATGCTTGTCATGCGGAAATGCGATCTTGCTGACGTTGTATTTGAAACCTTCTGTATCTTTTTTCGTTTTCATGGTCTCGTGGCAACGGGTGCAGTTTTCGGTAACGCGTCCTGGTTCGGCCATGAAGCCGGTCTTGTAACCGTCGGTGACGTAATGACCGCCGTCCGCTGCATGACAGTTTATACAGCCTACTTCACTGTAATCCGGGTGGATGGACGATGGCTGACCGACATCCGCGGTCTCGCCGGTGCCATGACAGGTCAGACAGTACCTCGGGTTGGTGGTGGTGTAATGAGCAAGCCCCACCATGGGTAACATCGCAAACACCAGAAGGACCAGTCCCACAAGCACCCAGGCCGGCTTTGATAACTTTGGAATCCTTAGTTTCATTAAAGTCTTGTCCTCCCTCTATGTTCTGGCACCATACCCATGCCTTTCCTTTAAAAAATCGGCTCCGCTCCACATTGCATCTCAACCAGGCTGGCAGTCAATAAAGCCATGTTGCGATAAAAACTGCTCACCGTCTCGTTCTCAATATCACTACAAATCTTTGGCACCCAAAGCCGCAGGTGCTGCCTGCAAAAATCAAGCTGCATATCAAAAATCTCTTCTGCGCCGTCCGGGTCGCCGTTCTCCCAGCTCTCCGCTTCGGCCTCAGCCAGCACCGCCATCGCTTCCAGTTCCAGTCCCAGATGGTCGGGTGTCTGACCCGTGGGAAGATCCAGGCCGGCTTCCAGGTAGAAGTTCGCTACCTCAACCGTCGCCTTTCCCCATAATCTGGGTAAATCCTCGTCCGGTGCCTGTATATATACCGACTCATAAGCCGCTATATGAGGCCCCGGCCCGATAAACAGCCTTACAAATTCCTCTGCCAGGTCACCGGCAAGCCGGTCGATTTCCGTTTCGAGGAAATCTCCCTCAAAAACTACACCGAACGCGGAAAGCGACTCCAGCATCTGCGGATCCCTGATGCCGTCGAGCATCCCTTCCGTTGGCCGGCCGCTGAATACGCGAGCGACAAGTCCAAACATACTTGCCCGGGCCCTGGCGAGTTCTTCCTCCTGCCCGCCAGCCCCTGTAGAGGCCGAAGACATCCTCTCTTTTTAGCCCTTGGCCAGAGTAACAACCACGTCGCCCCAGGCTTCTCCGCCACCGATGGGATCCAAGTCGGCGGGGACGATTTCCTTGGCGTTGACACCGATGCCGCCCTTTTCTCCCCACCAGACGAGCTTGCTGTTGGGGTCCTGCAGAAATTTGGGGATCTCCGAGCCGGTTACTGTTTTGCCGTTCTTCTCGAACTTCTCACCCTCGGCGACATGTCCGAAATCAGTGTGACCTACGCCGTTGGCCATGGCGACCACCTGCGGGTGAATACCCTCGCTCAGGAATGCCGTGGTCTCGACCGACCGCTGTTTGGCCTCACCAGACCTCGATGAGCGCGTGACCTTGACAGGATCGCCGTCTATTATGCCAAGCCTGGCCGCGGTTTCCGGATTTATCCAGGCGGGGTTATTGTGAAGTATTTCGTCGACCCACATGCAGTTACCCGTTTTGTAATCGGTCTGTATTGCCGTGTCATATATGGTCAGAATCATTTCATTCTTTTCCTCTGACAGTGTGCGGAAAGCCGCTATAGGCTCGTAGGTCGGCATCGGCGCGAAATTATTCGACGCCAGGTACTTCGAGAAGACCTCGATGCGGCCTGAGGGAGTCGGAAAACCGCCCGCCTGATATGACGCGTAGTTCGGCTTGGATTTGGGGTCATACCACACGCCATGCTGCTTGAGATAGTCAAGCCCGCCGGCATTCATCAGACCACTGATGCCGCCGATGCGCGCCTTGAGCCAGCCATCCACTGATTTCCATGGGAAGTACTGCTGCATGCCGCCGCCGATGGCAGCTGACAGTTCGGTCACGATGTCAAAGAAGGGCTTTGCCGAATCCAGCGGCGGCACAACGGCCTGACGCAGGGCGACAAAGGGTACAAGTTCAAGCGAAGGCCTGACCTCGATATCCCAGTCCTCCAGGTATGTCGTCTCCGGCAGGATGATATCCGCCATGGCGGCCGTTTCGTTTATAAACGGGGTTATTGCCACGTGGTACTTGATAAGTGTCTCATCCTTGAGGGTTTCTTCCACGGATGCACCGTCGGGATTGGCGTACACGGGATTGAATCCGTGCGTCATCAATACCCCGACCTGCTGCCTGCGTTCCTTGATCATTGTCATCGCGGCGACGATCGACTGTCCGGTCGCCGCTGTTGGAGCCGGTGTCGGTACAACCGGATCCGGATTGGTGAGGTCATACTGCCTGGGCAGACAGAGTCCGCCGCGACTGTCTATGTTACCCGTGATGATATTGAGCAGCATGACAGCCCGTTCGTTCTGCACGCCGTTCTTGTGAGCCGAAAGCATGCTGTCGGTAACCGTGGTGGCCGGCTTGGTGCTGGCAAATTCAGCGGCGACGCGACGAATAACCGTGGCGCTCACCCCGGTTTCCGCTTCGGCCCGCTCGGGCGTGTATTCCGCCAGGTGCTGAGCCAGCTGGGCCGGGGAGACATTGGTCCATCTCTCTATGAAAGCCCCGTCGTAGAGACCTTCCTGCATGATGACGTTCGCCATCGCCAGAGCCACGAGCGCGTATGTGCCGGGCTTGACATAAAAAACTTCGTTGGCCTTGGCCGACGTGTTGGTCAGCCTCACGTCGAAGACGACGAGTTTAGCCTGGTTGTTTAGGACACCGTCGACCATACGCCGCGCAAAACCGACAAACTGCGAACCGCTCTCATAGGGGTTGGCGCCGAAAACCAGGATGTACTTGCTGTGAGCAACGTCGGGCATGTCGCCTTCCTTGCCCCACGTCAGGCTGGTGCCGGCTCGTTTGTTGGCGTCATATACACCGGAGGCGCCGAAAGCGTTGGCGGAACCGAAAGCGTTCGTGAAACGCCGTCCCAGGGCATCCCGATCGATGTCATCGGTCAGGAAGATAAGGTTCTGGGCCTGGCTTGCCTTGATAGCGTTCATGTTTTCGGCGACTTCCTTATAAGCCTGTTCCCAGGAAATCTCCTGCCAGGAGTTTCTTCCGCGCTGACCCACGCGCTTGATGGGCTTCAATAAACGGTCCGGGTCATACAGGGCGTTGATGCCCGCCTGGCCACGTGCGCACAGGGCGCTCTCGTTGCTTAAATGTTTGGTGTTCCCTCCGATTTTTACCAGCCGGCTCTCTTCAATATAGCCGATGGTGCCGCATCCCGCGGGACACTGTGTGCAAGTGCTGGGCAGGAACGATCTCGGAAGACCGGAGGTGCGGTTGACGGAACGTCCGCCTTCCGCAAGCCGCTCAGCAGCATAGGCGAAGGGGTGAAACTGGCTTTCGATCGCCAGCACCGCGGCACTGGCGGCGCCTAATTTAAGAAAGTCTCTACGGTTTATCATTCGCATTCGTTTGCTCCTTGCCTAACTGAGAGGTACTGTCTGACCACCGATTACCATGACAAAACGCATAGCGTAAACCCCGATATTAACCAGGATCGAGGCCACCACAACCGCGGTCAGCGAATTTCGCATCTTCGGCCCCAGTATCAGGAAAATGGGCAAAAACGAGCCCAGGATTATCTCTACTCCCACGAACAGGAGAGCGAAGTTGCCAGTCAGGATCAACATGCCCGCCTCGTAGGCATCTGAGTGCGCGGTCAGCAGGACGAGGATATCGGACAGGATGAGGAACAGGTCCAGCATGATCACGTATGCCATGAACTGGGCCAGCTGCAAAATCAGCTTCTTGTCCGTTTCCCTTGTTTCAGGCGTCGCGGCCTTATCGAACCACTTGTAGCGCACGGCGGCGATAATGACCACAAGCCCGATACCGGATACCATGGCCGACACCAGGAAAATGGTAGGCATGGCGGCCGTGTTCCAGAGTGATCTGGCCTTTGCCAGCGCCAGGATGAAGCCGGTATATCCGTGAACGGAGATGGCCAGCGGGATTCCGAGGATACCAAAGATCTTGGCAAGTTTCTGCCTGTCGGTATAGACCATGACCGCATAAATGATACCCATGATCGGATAGGCGGTCAAAAGGAAAGAACCGTAAGTGATGGGCGAGGTCCAGTTGTAGTAGACAAACAGGTGCCAGAAACGCAACGGCTGTTCGAGGTCGAGAATCAGGTTAAGCGGCGCGATGATAAGCAGCGCCGGCGCCAGAAGCGCGGTTATCTTTCCGATCGGCTTGAACTCTTTGCGTCCCAGCAGGGTGGCGATAACCGATATAACGAAAGAGCCGGCACTCAATCCAGTGAAGAAGAAGTACTGGCCGATGTACATAATCAACGGCAGCTGATGCTCCACCGAATAGATTACATTTACGTCTCCGTGTTCCATGCTGGCAGTCCCTCCGTCTAGTCGTTAAGCCCGATCAGATCTTGAGCTTGATTATCGTGCCTTCAGTGTAGTAGTTGATTTCCTTCTCTACGTTACTCATCGCTGTCTCATCCGGTGCGATGTAGTGGACCTGTGGGTTGGTCTGCATTTCCTTCTTGAGTACTACTGTGGCGTTTGAAGCCATTATCTGGGCAACCTCGCTCTTGGTATCGTTCATGTCACCGAAGACCATCGCCCGTGTCGGGCAGGTCTCCACGCAGGCCGGTTCCAGGCCGGCGTCCACGCGATGCGAGCAGAAGTAACATTTCTGAACGATGTTCTTCAGCGGGTTGATATAACGCACGTCGTAAGGACATGACGCTATACAATACTTGCAGCCGATGCAGCGATGCTGGTCGACCATGACGATGCCGTCTTCGCGTTTGTAGGTAGCCTGGGTGGGACAGTTGCGAGCGCAGATCGCGTCGTCGCAGTTGTTGCACAGGCGTGGAAGAACAAACCTGCGCGCGTCCGGAAATCTGCCTTTCTCAACAATCTTCAGCCAGGTGGCATTGACCTCCAAAGGCACAGCCATCTCGGCCTTACAGGCGACGGTGCAGGCATGGCAGCCTATACACCGGCGTATGTCAATCACCATCGCATAACGTTTTTTCGCCACTTGGCTTCCTCCTTATCAGTCAGGACGCCCTGATCCCGGCGCACTGAAATCTTTTCAAACGTAATTGCTATCCTTTTATTTACTGACAACTCTCGCGCCGGCATTTCATATACATGGAAAACACGGCATTTTGAGAGGAAGGACAGCTACATAGCCCTCGCTATCTAGTTCTCTCTGCTTAAAAAAAGCGGTCTTTTGCAGCGTCGTTCACGAGCCGCACCAGACTATTGCTCCTGGTGCATCCTTTTCATCAGCCAGTTGATTGTCGGTGGGATGCCAAAAGCCAGTATCACCAGAATCAACGTGGTTGCAATCAGATTAGTAAGAAAAAATTGTGGAACTTCCATGATATACCACATGAATTTACCCTCTTACCTTTCTTCCCGGCGCCTCTAATGAGGCGCAAATATGTGGCCTGGACCTGAAATCCAGGCCACATAATACACTAAGAACTATTCCATGTATATAGCTTCTGTTTGAAACTATGCCGCCGGAGCCTGCTCATCTTCCGGTGGCTCTATATATGCCGTCGGTGGCGACGTCTTGAAGTCGTGACATTCGACGCATACCTTGTCCGCATTATGGGCGGCCTTGTCCTGATGACAGCCGGTACAGGTTTCGCGCGTCGTCACTTTCCATTCGTGCGGCTTGTGACAAACCTTGCAGGCCGTCTGCGAATGAGTCGTTGCCTTGTGCAGACCCTGCTGCAGTACTCCTGCGTGACAGGATGTGCAATCTACTACCGGCTTCTCCGCGTTATGCGGTTTGTGACATTCCCGGCAGTCCCACTTCATCGGTGCGTTGTCCGGGAAAGTCACATCGTTCTTTAGCTTCTGATGACAGCTCAGACAGGTTTCCCTGGTGGGCCTCAGCGGGCTCTCATCCCGCAGGAACGGATGACATTCCACGCAGTGCAGATCACGCATCTGCGGAACCTTGATCGCCTTTTCCTGCCCTTCGACATGATCGGCGTGGCAGGCAACACAAATCTCCGTTGATGGCCGGAAACTGTGCAGACGCATACCGTGGCAGGTCTGACAGGCCAGGTTCTGACCCTCGGCATGAGCCTTGTGCCCGGCAGTGTCCGCTACCTGAACCCACTGCGGATCGCCACTGTAATGACACTTCTCACACGCCTTGTCCGGAATCGAAGCGTGGTTCGTGTTCCGGTCCGGCTTTTCCATCAGGTAGTTGACAACCAGCTGCATGCCCCCGACCGGGCTTACCGTGTGACAGCTGTGACACCCTACCTTGCTGTGCTCGCTGTTCTCCCATCGGGTCCATGCCGTCTCCATAGTGTGACATAAGCGGCAGAACTCCGGATCGTTCTGCGTGTAGTTATACATCCGGTAGCTTCCCAGGCTGCCGGCAAAAATTAATACGAGCAAGATTACCGAAACGATAATCTTAGCCGTCGATGAGAGATTGGAAA
>JBAZWE010000007.1:0-45599 GCA_041660545.1 Thermoleophilia bacterium | reverse complement strand
TGGTTGCTGATAATAACGCCCGGCGATCTCGTGGGCGCTGGATTCGGTCTTCAAATATTCCCTCATCAGATCAGGGACGGAATCGAGCTCGGCTGCAATAGCCGCGATCTTTTCAGTCGGGAGGGTCTTCTTCACCTGTGCCAGATAGAGGGCCAGCAGATGGATGGCGGCGATCTGGGCGACATGCGTCTTGGTGGCCGCCACACCGATCTCGAGGCCCGCCCGTGTATACAGGACACCGTCCGCGTCCCGGGTGGCCTGGCTGCCCATGATGTTGGTGATGGCGAGCACCTTGGCTCCAAGTTTGCGGGCCTGGCGCATGGCCACCAGAGTGTCGGCGGTCTCCCCCGACTGCGAGATGCCGACTACCAGGGTCGATGGGGAGAGGACGGGCTCGCGGTAACGGAACTCGGAGGCGACATCGAGTTCGACGGCCACCCGCGCCCAGTTCTCCAGAACGTAACGGCCCACCATGCCCGCGTGGTATGAAGTGCCGCAGGCGACGATATAGATCTTGTCGATGCCGGCCAGTTCCTCGTCGGGTATGTCAAGCTCTTCGAGCAAGACACTGCCTTCATCAGTAAGGCGTCCGGCCAGCGTATCGGCCAGTGAGTCCGGCTGTTCGTAAATCTCCTTGAGCATGAAGGTCTCATAGCCGCCCTTCTCAGCCGCCTCTGTGTCCAGATCCACCCGCGTGACCTCCCGATCGAGCGGATTTTTCTCAAGATCCATGACTTGTACCCTTTCGGGAGTCGCAACAAAAAGTTCGTCGTCGTTGATGATCATCACGTCGCGCGTCTCTGCCAGAAAAGCGGGATTGGCCGAGGCGATGAAGTTCACTCCCTTGCCGATGCCGATCAGAAGCGGGCATTCCTTGCGGGCGCCGGCGATGAGGTCCGGGTGGTCTGAGTGAATGGCACAGAAGGCGTAATGGCCATGGATCTCTCCTACCGTCAGACGGACAGCCTCCAGCAGATCGCCTTCATAGTACTTTTCGATGAGATGCGATATGACCTCAGCGTCGGTCTCCGATGTGAACTCGTGTCCCTGGCCGATGAGTTCTTCGCGCAGCCTCTTGTAATTTTCGATGATGCCGTTCAGGACGATCGAGATCTTTCCGGTGCAATCGCTATGGGGATGGGCGTTGGCGGTGGAAGGACGTCCGTGCGTTGCCCAGCGGGTATGTCCCAGCCCGAGCCGAGCCGCGGATTTACCGTTCCCGGCCAGCTCCTTCTCCAGGCTGTCGAGGTTTCCGACCGCCCTGATGACTTCTATCCGGCCGTCGTTCATAACGGAGACGCCGGCAGAGTCATAACCCCGGTATTCGAGTTTCCTCAAGCCCTGGTAAAGGATATCAGTACAGGGTCTCGGCCCCACGTAAGCTATTATTCCGCACATTTTAAGAAAGAAGCTCCTGATTCAAGGTTTCTTGTTCAAGCATATGATAAGCCATACCCAGGGGGGAAAGGTAATTATGGGCCGGCCAGGCCGAGGCTGTTTTCGACCACGGATACGATTCCCGCGCAGATATCATCGCAAAGTTCCAGCGTCGTGGCCTCAACCATGACCCTGACGACAGGCTCGGTTCCCGACGGGCGTACCAGCACCCTGCCCTCGTCTCCCAGGCGGATGGTCTCTGCCTCGACCTTTTCCCATATCCCGGCAGCTTTCGCCAACCCGGCCATATCCACGACCCTTACGTTCACAAGTTTCTGGGGCATGCGCACCATGACTTTCGCCAGTTCTTTTAATGAGGAGCCGGTTTCCGTCATGGCCTGCAGCAACAGCAGAGCCGTAGCCAGACCGTCACCTGTCGTGCCGGTCTCGAGGTTGATCAGATGCCCCGACTGCTCGCCGCCGAAACCGTAGCCGCCTGCAAGCATGTCCTCAAGAACATAGCGGTCGCCCACAGCCGTGGTCCTGACCTCGATACCCAGCTCCTTCATGGCCATATGGAAACCGAGGTTGGTCATGACCGTGGTGACTATCGTGTTTTTTGGCAGCTTTCCACTTTTTTTGAGGAAGTTGCCGCAGATCGCCATGATGAAATCGCCGTCGACCACGTTGCCGCTGGCGTCGATCGCGATAACACGGTCACCATCGCCGTCGAAAGCGAGGCCGACATCGAAACCGCCGGCCAGCACTTCGTCCCGCAACCCGTGAACGTGGGTTGAGCCGCAGCCGTCATTGATGTTGAAACCATCCGGCCTGTCGGCGATTACCGTGGCGCGGGCGTTCAGCCTTTTGAAGGCCAGGGGCGCACTTTCGTACGTGGCGCCATTGGCGCAGTCGACCAAAATACGCAGCCCGGAAATATCGAGATTGTATCTGGCGAGCAGGTGATCCACATATTCCTCGTATGCGTTCTTGAGATAAGCGACCGCGCTGGGATCGTCGGGTACGGGCGGACGTTCTTCGCCGGTCAAGTACCGCTCCATCTCGACTTCCTGTTCGTCGGTCAGCTTGAAACCCGAAGCGCCGAAAAACTTGATGCCGTTGTCCTGGTAAGGGTTATGGGAGGCGGATATCACCGCGCCGGCATCCGCGTTCTGGTCGATCACAAGACTGGCGACTGCGGGGGTTGGGATCACGCCCGCCCGGATCGGCTCACCGCCCGCCGAGCTGATGCCGGCGATGAGGGCTGCCTCAAGCATCGGGCCCGAGATGCGGGTGTCACGTCCGATCAGAATGCGTGGCCTGGCAGCGGGAAGGACTGCCACGGCTGCTCTCCCGGCGGCCAGTGCCAGGTCTGCGGTAAGCACCTGGTTCGCGGCTCCCCTTATGCCATCAGTACCAAAAAATTTACGAGACAAAAAGTACCTCTCTCATCAGATCTACCAGAAGATGGACAAAGATTATAACCGATTCCGCCGCTCGCGGCGGAGCATGCCTGTAACAGAGGATGACGAGATGACAGGGACTGTATCTTTAAGTATGCAGGTCTTGCAGCAGAAGGTCCCTCAGCGCGTACGTGTCCGGATCCACGGTCCTGCCGGTATTATCCAGGTGAGTGATATTGATGTCGATTGCCATGAGCACGGCGCGGTCGACGTTTTTTACGGCGAGCACCTTAAGCTGTTGAACCCACTCATGCGGCCGGGTCGGCTCCATGACATCAGAAAGATAAAAAACCTTGTCAGAGAGGCTCATATCCGGATGGCCGGCGGTGTGCCAGAGCACGGCGCTGATGACCGCGGCATCGGTGACGCCCAGTTCACGCGATGCTATTTCCGCGGCGACTTTCCCGTGCAGCAGAACCGGGCTCATACGGTCGACTTCCCGCACCTTAAGCTCCAGTCCTTCAGCGCTGGCAACCAGTTCCTCGTTGGATAGCTCGCGGGCACAGTCATGCAACAGGGCCGCCTTTCTCAGCGGCGACGGATCAACATCGTGCTGGCCGGCAAGCTCCGTAACCGTTTCAAGCACGCTTATGCTATGCAGGAAACGTGGTGTTGTCACGCGCTCTTGCAGCCATTTTCTTAGCTTGTCTTCCATCAATAAATATTATCGCAGTTTTTACGGACTGGTGTCGTGTCTTTTTTGATGGATAGCCATTGTCAGATTGAAACAGGACCCTTTTGGGAAAGTGTTACGAAATCAGTCCCTGGTGGGCTCAGGCGGTAACCATACGCCATGAATGGGAGCGCGGTCTGCGGGAGGGTTAATCACCCAGGAATTTTTTCTCCACGAATGGCGAGGTCATCGCCGCCAGCAGGGCGTAATAGGAGGGTATGAAGGAAATGCTGTCACCGACACCGACACCGGGCTTCGGGCTTTCCGGCGGGTTGCAGGAGACCGTCTGATAATCGCTACTGGCTTCAACGGGCGTGATGCCTTCTTGATAAGGAATAAGTGCCGCGGCGCCCGTATCCTGACAGCCAAAATCAACCAGGGCCTGTGTCCTGCCCGCTTTTTCATAAACCTCCAGCACGACGCCTTCGAGTAAAAAAGCGTCTCGATGAGCTTTCGGCATGAAAAGGTCGCCGGCTTCTCCGGATGGGATTCTTCCCAGCAGTATGGCCTCGCCGCAGCGAAGCTCGGTCAGCGGGCCGAAAAGCGCTTCCAATTCCCCCGCTTCGCCGCTAACGCCGATCATCAACTTGAGCAGGCCCGAGCCTCCCGCCGAGACGACCGGCAGCGCTTGCCCATCCTTCATCCTGAGCCGCCAGTGCAGTTGCTGTGCTATATGAGTGAAGGTAGCCAGAGCTTCTGTGAGTGGCGCCGATTCCCGGGCGCAGGCGGCGCTGGTGGCAATACCGACCAGCTCGCAATCAGCCAGCCCGGTCAGCAGGGCAGCCTCTTCGACCGCCAGCTGTGCGGGCACGCCTTCGCGGCAATCGCCCGTTTCCACCAAGAGGCAGAGTCGCACCGGCCGGGTTGTGCTCAAACCGATAAGGGCCATCGCCTGCTTGAGTGAGGACACGAAATAGATGTCTGAGGACGCATTTAATTGTCTTCCCGTGACCGGCGAGCGCAGCAGCTCCAGTTCAACACCGGGGAAGTGGTTCCGCAGGTTGGCGATGTTTTCGACGCGCGAATCGGCGAGCGCGGTGGCTCCGCCTGCCAGCATGGCCTCCGCGACCAGCTCATTGCCAAGACAGCCTTTGGTGACGCCCACGAGTCTAAGGCCGTGCGGTTTGATCAGCCCGGCGACCAGGCTGGCATTTGCCTGGATTTTAGTTAGATCGATTGTCAGTTTCGACATGGGAAGGATTCAGTCGTCAAAATAACGGTATGAAGAAAGAAGATAGCACTCGTGCCTGGAGAAAAAAAGAGGATGGCGGAAACTCCGCCATCCTGAAAATCCAGCCATTGTGACCGGGCCTTTAGCGCTTCGAGAACTGCGGACGCTTGCGTGCGCCCTTCAGGCCGGCCTTCTTGCGTTCTACCTTGCGTGAATCCCTGGTGAGGAAGCCGCCGACGCGAAGTTCTTTCCTTAAAGAATCATCCGCCTGGAGCAGCGCCTTGGCGATACCGTGCTTGAGTGCACCCGCCTGCCCGCCAACGCCACCGCCGGTGATATTGGCGGAAACATCAAAGCGGCCCTCAGTGCCGGTTGTCGCAAGCGGCATCCGTACTTCTGTGCGCAGCCTGGGACGTCCGAAATATTCATCTACCGGCCTGTTGTTCACCGTCATCTTGCCGTCGCCGGGAGTGAGAATAACACGAGCGATAGAGGTCTTGCGCTTGCCGGTTGCGGTATATCTAACCAAGCTGCATCTCCTTAGGTTTCTGGGCCTCATGGGGATGCTCGGGGCCCGCATAAATCTTGAGTTTCTTCAGCTGTGCCCGGCCGAGCCGGTTCTTTGGCAGCATACCCTTGACCGCGAGACGGATAACCTGTTCCGGTCTTTTTGTCATCATTTCAGCGAGGGTTCTCTGCTTCAGTCCGCCTGGATAGCCGGTATGCCGGTAATAAATCTTGTTCTCCATCTTTCGTCCGGTAACGGCGATGCGTGACGCGTTGACCACGACCACGAAATCTCCCGTGTCGATGTTGGGAGTATATTCAGGCTTGGTCTTGCCCCTGAGTGAATCAGCGATGCGCGTAGCCAGCCGGCCAAGGCGTTGGTCCTTGGCGTCGACGACGAGCCAGTTTCGCTCGATGGTTGAAGGTTTTGCGACATAAGTCTTCATAGGCATCCTAATTGGGCGCAACGATGGATACTAGAGCAAAACAAGGCGGCTGTCAAATATTGTAGACTCCGGGCATCAAGGGAGTGAATCAGAAAAAACCGACTTTCTCCGGGCGGCTACAAATGGTCAACGCTCCAGCGTAAACTAAAGAGCATGAACATGGAAATGAACAAGGTATGAACAGCAATGTCAAAACCAGGGTTCTTATCATAACAGGAGAATCCGCTCATGAGCGGGACGGGGTTGCAGAAGACGCAAGGTGCGAACCTGCGGCGCCAGACGCGGCGCAGGCATCCGGGCCGGATCGCGCCGGGCCGTATCACCGTGTCTGGACGCTGGCCGAAGAGCTCTCCCGCGCCTGTGACGTCATTCTTGCCATCCCGGAAAGAACCGGCTTCTCACACCCGGATTTCGCAGTCGTATATTACACGCGCCGCAACCTCGGTCTGCTGGCCGGCGCGTCCGAAGTGGTAATCTGTGACAGGCCAGTGCTCGATCGCAATC
This sequence comes from Thermoleophilia bacterium, assembly GCA_041660545.1. Lineage (GTDB taxonomy): Bacteria > Actinomycetota > Thermoleophilia > BMS3ABIN01 > BMS3ABIN01 > JBAZWE01. Next base: position 39,458 of record JBAZWE010000007.1, on the reverse strand, counting down.
CGTATTTGACCGAAACATCGAGGCCCATGGCAGCAAGTTTGAAGAATCTTGCGAGCGGCGATATTGATTCTGTCCTGGCAGGCAGGGCGAATGGAAGCAACATGGGTGCGGGGCCGGATGAACCGGACATGTTCATCTGGAGGTCACCGTCAGCGACGCCCGGCAAGGGTCTGCGTTATTATCTTGGACGTTTGCGCTATCATCTTCGTACCGGAGGCGTGCGCGGTGCGACATCCCGGGCCGGATCATTAATAAAGAGGAAAAGTGGCGGCAAAGAAAAATCTGAGTAATTGCGCCGCCAGGCAATAAGCGGCAAATGTGAAAGGGGACAGAATGAGAAAAAACATGATTCTCAAAACGACAACTCTTGTGGCGCTGACCGTGGTGACCGCATTCCTGGCACTTTTTGCGGGAGGTTGCGGCGGCCCGGGCCCTTCAAACGTCGCCGAGGATTTTGCCCGCCGGATGAACGACCGTCAGTTTGGTGAAATCTATGACCAGTTGTCATCGCAATCGCCCATCCGCAAGGAAATAACACGTGATGATTTCGTGTCGCAGTACGAAAGCATCTATCCGGCAGGTTTCAGACTTGATGATTTCAAGGTAACCGAAGAGAAGATCGACAACGACAAGGCCACGGTTCTCTGGACGGCCACGGCGGTCGTGCCGGGACGCGATGATGAGCCGACCTTGCGCACCTTCTCAATGGTATTGGAAGACGGCATCTGGAAAATCGAACAATAACCCGGCCCCAGACACCCGATTGTCTGCATCGCCCCCGTCAGTTATAGTACGTTTCCGGTAAAATAAGGATTAATCTTCAATCTATACAGGAGGATAGCGTGACCGAAAGCATCAACCCCCACATCTTTCGCGAGTACGACGTAAGGGGGCTGGTTGGCAAGGATCTGGATATCGCAACCGTCGAGCTGCTGGGCAGGGGCTACGGCGTTTATATGAAATCCTTCGGTTATAACGAGGCCATCGTCGGCCGAGACAACCGGCCAAGCTCAGCACCTTTCCGGGACGCGCTCATCAGCGGTATCACATCCACGGGGTGTGATGTCATCGATGTGGGCGAGCTGCCGACACCCGCATTTTATTTTTCACTGCAGGAATACGGCAAGAAGGCCGGGGTGATGATCACAGGCAGTCACAACCCGCCGCAGTACAACGGCTTCAAGCTCTGCCGCGGCCACGGCACTATATATGGCGAGGAAATCCAGAAGCTGCGCGGCATCATTGAAGCAGGTGTTTTTCCCGAAGGCGAAGGCAAGGTGACAACCGCCGATCCAATCCCCGCCTATATTGAGTATATAGCCGCCAACATCAAGGTCGAGCATCCATTGAAGATCGTTGTTGACGCGGGCAACGGCGTTGGTGGCAAGGTGGCCCCGGGTCTTTTAAGGCAGCTGGGCTGCGATGTGGTCGAGCTTTATTGTGAACTTGACGGAAATTTTCCTAACCATTTCCCCGACCCGACCGTACCGGCCAACCTCGAGGACCTGATCGCAACGGTCGCTCGCGAGGGTGCGGACATGGGTGTTTCGTTCGACGGTGACGCCGACCGGATCGGCGCCGTGACCGACAGCGGCGAGATAATCTGGGGCGATCAGCTGATGATCCTATTCGCCCGCGATATCCTCGAATTCAATCCTGGCGGCACCATTATCTTCGAGGTCAAATGCTCGCAGGCGCTCATAGAAGACATTGAAGCCCACGGCGGCAAACCGCTCATGTGGAAAACCGGACACTCGCTCATCGAAGCCAAGATCCGCGAGGAAAAGGCCCTGCTTGCGGGCGAGATGAGCGGGCACATTTATTTCGCGGACCGCTACTTCGGTTACGACGACGCGATTTATTCCGCATGCCGCCTTGCGGAGTTCGTAGCGCGAAAAGGGGCTAAGCTTTCCGAGCTGCTTTCCGATGTTCCAACTTATTATGCGACGCCCGAGATGCGCATCGAGTCCACCGATGACGAGAAGTTCGCAATCGTCGAGGCGGTCAAGGAAGAATTCTCCCGGGACAACGAGGTTATCGATATCGACGGAGTGAGGGTCGTTTTTCCCGACGGCTGGGGTCTTGTGCGTGCATCGAATACATCACCCGTGGTGGTCGTGCGCTGTGAGGCCAAGACTCCCGAGCGCCGTGACGAGATACAGCAGTTGATACTTTCGAAACTGAGCCGCTTTCCATCAGTGGCCGCGAACTTGGAGTAGGTGAGCAGGACTTGTCGAAAACGGATAAAGAATCATTGCTAGTTAAGCTCGACGATGTCGCGGCCATCCGTGGCCTCGACACCCAGAACCAGTTCGGCATGGTAGGCGGACTGCCGGGCCAGTTGCTCGAAGCTTATGAGGCGGGGCGCCGCGTAGCCCTCGAGGCTGGCGGCGAGGTAGGCGGCATAGCGGTCGCCGGCATGGGTGGTTCTGCAATCGGCGGCGACGTCATCGCCTCAGTCTACGACTCCGAGCTGCCAAGTCCCATGGTGACTGTCCGGGGCTATAACCTCCCCCACTGGATCAGTAGCCGCAGCCTCGTTTTTATCATCAGCTATTCAGGAAATACCGAGGAAACCATCTCCTGCCTCAACGAGGCGCTCGAGCGTGGTTGCCGCATTATCTGCGCCAGCACGGGTGGCAAGGTCGGAGAGATCGCCGCCGCCAGGGACCTTCCTTTTATTGAGGTTCCCAGCAGTCTGCAGCCACGCGCAGCCATGGGCTGGCTTTCCGTTCCCATCGCCGCATGCCTTGAAAGCCTCAGTTTGATCGAGGCTGTCGAGGAAGACGTACGTGAGGCCGCCGCGGTGCTGTCGAGCCTTGTCGATTCTTACGGACTGGAAAGTCCGGCGGCATCAAACCCCGCCAAGCAGCTCGCAACCGAACTCTTTAAACGCATTCCGGTCATATATGGCGCCGAGATAACCGCCGTCGTAGCGAATCGCTGGAAGTGTCAGATCAACGAGAACGCCAAGGCGCTTGCCTTTGCCCATCAGTTCCCCGAGCTCAACCACAATGAGATCGTCGGTTGGGAGCATCCGTCCGCAGACATGGAGAAGTTCCGGGTAATCTATCTGAACGACGGCAAGCTGCATCCACAGAACAGGAAGCGCATGGACGTCACTGCTGAACTGCTGGAGAGCTATGTCGGTGAGATCATGCGTTTTACCAGTTCCGGGGAGTGCCGGCTGGCAAGGCTGCTTTCCAGCATCAACCTCGGGGATTACCTTTCGCTTTATCTTGCCGTTCTATACGGCATCGATCCTTCACCGGTGGTGCGGATAGAGAGCCTCAAGAGGCAGCTGGCCTGAGCGGGACGGCTACAAGGTGATTGAATGGAACCCGGTGCGCCGATGACCATCTACACTATATCGCCTGCATTTGTTAAACTAATCGTTGCCGCTTCTGCCTGATCAGGCGGCGAAAAAGCTTCGCTTTACCCCAGGGCGGAAACAAAAAACATTCCGGGCTGTAAGGATTTGCCTACAGCCCTGTTTTTTCTGTCCCGAGGGAAGAAATGGAAATCTAACAAGGAGAGACCAGTGCCTGATGTAGTAGCTCATGACGTCAAAGACCTTGGACTTGCCGACAAAGGCAAGCTCAAGATTGATCTGATTGAAAAAAGGATGAACGTTCTGGCATCGATCCGCGAGCGGTTCGAGAAGGAACAGCCTCTGGCGGGTATACGCATTTCGGCCTGCCTGCATGTGACCACGGAGACAGCCAACCTCGCCCGCACGCTCAAGGCCGGCGGCGCCGACGTGGTGCTTTGCGCCTCCAATCCATTAAGCACACAGGACGACGTGGCGGCTGCCCTCGTCAAGCATTATGGCATCAGCACGTATGCCATCAAGGGTGAGGACAACGACACCTATTACAAGCACATCACCGCCGCGGTCGCCCATCGTCCGCAGGTGACCATGGACGATGGCGCGGACGTCATCGGCGTGGTACACGCCGAGTACGAGAACCAGATCGGCGATATCCTGGGCGGCACCGAAGAGACTACAACCGGCGTTATCCGCCTGCAGAGCATGGAGGCCGATGGCGTTCTCAAGTTCCCCGTGGTTGCCGTCAATGAGGCCAACACCAAGCATATGTTCGACAACCGTTATGGTACCGGACAGTCCACCATCGACGGTATCATCCGCGCCACCAACATGCTGCTGGCAGGTCTTGACGTAGTCGTCGCCGGCTATGGCTGGTGCGGCAGAGGCGTCGCCATGCGCGCATCCGGTATGGGCGCACGGGTCACCGTTATCGAAGTCAATCCGCTGAGGGCGCTTGAGGCAGTGATGGATGGCTACCGCGTAGCCCCTATAGCCGACGCCGCCAAATACGGCGATCTGTTTGTGACCGCCACCGGCGACAAACACGTCATTCGTGGCGAGCACATGGAAGTCATGAAGAACGGCGCCATCATCTGCAACACCGGACACTTCAACGTCGAGATCGACATCCCGGCTCTGGAGACGATGTCTACTTCGAACCGCACCGTGCGCGATTTCATGGAGGAATACACGCTGCCGGATGGCCGCGTCCTCTTCCTGCTGGCCGAAGGCCGGCTGGTAAACCCGTCGGCCGCCGAAGGGCACCCGGCGCAGGTAATGGACATGAGCTTCGCCAATCAGGCGCTTGCCGCCGAGTTCATCGTCCAGAACCATGATTCGCTGGAGAACAAGGTCTATCCGGTGCCGGTGGACATCGACGAGCATATCGCCGCTCTCAAACTGGAGACGATGGGTATGAAGATCGACGAGCTCACCCCGGAACAAGTAGCGTACCTGGCCTCCTGGAACGAAGGAACTTAAATAGCCGGCCTCATCTTGGAAAACAGGGGGAAACCTGATTTACAAAACCGGTCATAATTGATTTGAGGTAGGCAAATGAACGCGAGCGGCTATTCAGTCAACACCATAGAGTGGCAGGGCGACGAGGTCGTGATGATCGACCAGAGGGTGTTGCCGCTCAACGAGGAATACATCCACCACACCACCTGGCAGGAAGTGGGTGACTCCATCAGGACGATGGTCATCCGCGGAGCGCCGGCCATCGGTGTGGCAACGGCAATGGGTATGGCGCTGGCCGCCATGCAGTCCGGGGCGACAACCCTTAAAGATCTTAAAAAGGATCTCGACGAAGCCGCAAAAGGACTCTTCGCCACCCGTCCGACCGCTTACAACTTGGGCTGGGCGCTGGAACAGCAGGCGAAGGTCTATAACGGACCCGGCGATGTGGACGAGATCCGCTCCCGGCTCAAAGTCCGCTCGCAGGAGATTCTCGACGAAGACGTAGCCATGTGCGTGGCCATGGGAGAGCACGCGGCGCCGCTATTCCCAAAAGGAGCACGCATTCTTACGCACTGTAACGCCGGAGCGCTGGCGACGGCAGGCTACGGCACGGCGCTCGGGGTTATCCGCTCGGTTTTCAAACGCGACCCGACGATCCATGTGTTCGCCGACGAGACCCGGCCTTTTTTACAGGGAGCCAGGCTGACCGCGTGGGAGCTTCAGCAGGAGGGCATCCCCTGTACGCTGATTACCGACAACATGTCCGGTTACTTCTTCAAGAAGGGTGAGATCGACGCGGTTGTCGTCGGCTCCGATCGTATAGCAGGAAACGGCGATGTTGCCAACAAGATCGGAACCTACATGGTGTCGGTCCTGGCCAAGGAGCACGGTGTCCCCTTTTACGTGGCGGCGCCTACCTCGACTGTCGACTTAAGTCTTTCGGATGGTTCGCAGATACCCATCGAGGAGCGCGACCCTGCTGAGGTCACCCACTGCGGAAACCGCCAGATCGCGCCCGATGGCATCGGCGTGCGTAACCCGGCTTTTGACGTCACTCCACATGCCAACGTGGCCGCGATCATAACCGAGGCGGGAGTCCACCGCGATCCTTATACCGAGAGCCTGGCTGAAGCGAAGAAGGGTAAATAATTGAAAGCCATGGTACTGGCAGCCGGCCTGGGCACGCGTTTGAGGCCGCTCACCGGTTCTATCTCCAAACCGATGGCGCCCATAGTCAACCGGCCGGTTATGCACCACATCCTGCGTCTTATCAAAAAGCACGGCTTCGACGAGGCCGTAGCCAACCTTCATTATCATCCCCACGCGATCACCAATTATTTCGGGCGCGGACAGCGGGTAGGGATCGAGCTTAGATATTCGCTGGAGCCGGAACTGATGGGCACCGCTGGTGGCGTCAAGCAGATGCAGAAGTTTCTTTCCGACGGCACTTTCCTGGTGATCAGCGGCGACGCGCTTACCGACCTCGACCTGACAAAACTTTTAAAGCAGCACAAGGAGTCCGGTGGTATCGCCACCCTGGCCCTGAAGCAGGTAAAAGACCCCAGTCGCTACGGTGTTGTTATCAGCGACAAGACGGGACGCATACTCGGCTTCCAGGAGAAGCCCGCCCGCGGCGAGGAACTCAGCAATCTCTGTAACTGCGGCATCTATATCTTCGAGTCCGCTATCTTCGATTACATCCCGAGGGAAGCTTTTTACGATTTCGGCAAGCAGCTCTTTCCCGAGTTCGTTACCAGGAACATCCCGTTTTACGGATTCGAGATCGATGGTTACTGGAACGACGTAGGCAGCTTAAAGCAGTATCGGATCGGCAACTTCGATGCCCTGACCGGCAAGGTAAATGTCGAGATCCCAGGCAAGGAACGCGCACCTGGCATTTTTGTGGGAAAGGGAACCAGGATACCGAAATCGGCGACGCTCAAAGCACCTATCCTGCTCGGCGATTTTTGTCAGGTGGGAGAGGATGTGAACCTTACCGGACCGCTGGTGATAGGAGACCATAGCGTCATCGAGAAGGGCGCTTCTCTGGAAGGCGTTATCAAATGGCGCGCAGCCCAGACCGGCGCTGGCGCCAAGGTTATGGGCGGCATAATCGGCCAGGGCGCCTATATCCGCGATGATGTGCATATAGGTGACCGCGTCGTGGTTGGCGACCGCTGTGTCATCGGCGCGGGCTCTGTCGTCGACGCGGAGGTCAAGCTGGAGCCCTTCACGGTGATCGAGGCCGATACCCACGTCAGATAAGCGGATGGCGGATTTGTCGCTCCGGAGCTTGCCGAAGAATCCAGCCAGGCCCAATCCCATCAAGCGGCTATCCTTTGGCAGTGATTTGTCATTCTGAGGCGCAGCCGAAGAATCCACCTGTAACCCCGGCCCCGAAGGCATCCTTTCTCGGCATCCGATCACATTTGAAACACCACATTCACTTTTGTAATATGCATGGGAATATCCCCGCTTTTGATTCGCATTTTGAGATAGCGGGTTTTCGCGGGCAAACGTAATACCCGCCGGGCGGGACAAAAGACAACAAGACAGATCAATCTCAGGTGGAAGCGGGAGCCGTGGACGATGGCCAACCAAAATACAATTCCCTGACGGCGGACATATTCTCCAGTTTCCTCTCGGTTTTCTTGCCCATACGCTGTGTGCATTGTGGCCGGCCGGGTTCCTGGCTTTGCGCAACCTGTGCCCGGCAGATGAAGCCCATCGGCCCGTGCAAGTGCGGTCGGTGCGGCAAGCCTGGTCCGCGAAATGTAGCGGAATGCCGCGAATGCAGGGGCCGGCGGCTGCAGTTTGAGAGCGCCCGCGCGGCATTCGTTTTCGATGGTCCCGTCCGTAGTCTCGTACACAGGCTCAAGTACTCCGGGCACCGGCGGCTGGCCGGGCTTATGGCCGATCTGTCCTGCAATCGGGATGATTTGACTGAAATTGGCAAAGAGGTTACGCTAACTTATGTGCCCCTGCACAGATATAAATTGTTGAGCCGCGGATATAATCAGGCAGGCATGTATGCCAGGGCTCTCGCCAGACGCCTTGAACTGCCAGTCGAGGACCTCCTTCGCAAGCAATATCCCACTTCTCCTCAAAACCGGCTGAATCTGGATGCACGAAAGGTGAATCTTGCTGGTAGTATCACCATCAGGAAGGGCGCCAGGTGCGGTAGCCGGCGGGTCTTGCTCATCGATGACGTTTATACTACGGGCTCGACGGTCTCGGAGTGCGCCGGGGTACTGAAAAGCGAGCTTGGTGTCGATGTCCAGATTTGGACATTCGCCAGGGCAGTAAAAACTGGAGTTTAGCCGAGGCGGTCCGAAGGGTATTTATAGTTCACACTAATCTGGGTGGAAGGATCAAAATGAATCTACAGGTTAAGGGAAGAAATATCGCAGTCACGGAAGCTCTCCGCACCCACACTGAGGACAAGCTGTTAAAACTGGGGAAGAACCTAAACAGCGCGACCCAGCTGGAAGTGGAGCTGTTCGTCGAGAAAAATCCGAGCATCGCGGATAACCAGGTTGCGGAAGCGACCATTTTCACAAAGGGGCCTGTTCTGCGTGCCAAGGGCGCCTCGACGGACATGTACGCCTCCATCGATCTCGTGGCTGACAAACTCGGCCGCCAGGTTAAAAAGTACCGCAGCAAACTGGTGAGCCATAACGCGCACGTGCGTGGCAGTCTGCAGCCCGAGATAGTCGAAGCGCTGCCAGAGGAAGAGGAAGACGAGCTGGACGGGCCGCAGATCGTAAAGACGAAGTCCTTCTTCATCAAACCGATGTCGGCCGAGGAGGCCGCCCTGCAGATGGAGATGATAGGTCACGACTTTTTTGTTTTCCGGAATTCGGATTCCAACGAGACGAGCGTCATATATCGCCGCCGCGACGGTAACTTTGGCCTGATTGAGCCCAAATAGCTCTCAACCGATTTTGAAAACGAGAGGGGATGCAGCTTAGGTCGAGCAACATAAGCCGCGTCCCCTCTGTTCGTCTGCTAAAATATCCTGGATACCATGGCTAAATTCTTACATAAAGCCCTTCACATGGGCGAGGGAAAAAAATTCAAGAAGCTGCAGGAGCAGGTCTTGGGGGTAAACGCCTTCGAGGACGAGATGAAGTCCCTGAACGACGATGAGCTTGCGGCGAAGACACCTGAGTTCCGGCAGCGTTTTGAAGACGGCGAGACCCTCGACGACCTTTTACCCGAGGCCTATGCCGTGGCGCGCGAGGCTTCACGGCGCAAACTGGGCATGCGTCACTTCGATGTCCAGATAATGGGCGGCATCGTCCTTCACCAGGGAAAGATCGCCGAGATGAAAACCGGTGAAGGAAAAACCCTTGTGGCAACGCTGCCCGTTTATCTGAACGCGATTTCCGGCAACAGCGTTCACGTGGTCACGGTCAACGATTACCTGGCCAAGCGCGACGCCGAGTGGATGACGCCGGTCTACAACTTCCTGGGGCTGAAGGTCGGTATCCTTCAGGACAACATGAGCAAACAGGAGCGCATCGACGCCTATATCGCGGACTGCACCTATGGCACCAACTCCGAATTCGGCTTCGATTATCTGCGCGACAACATGGCGCATAGCTTTGATGAAAAAGTCCAGCGTGGACACAGCTTCGCCATCGTCGATGAAGTAGACAGCATCCTCATCGACGAGGCGCGGACACCGCTCATCATCTCCGGCGCCCCCGAGGAGGCGGCTTCCACCTACTACAAGTTCGCGGCTATCGTGCCGCTGCTTAGGGCGGAGCAGGACTACGAAGTCGATGAGAAGCACCGCACGGTATCGATCACCGAAGCCGGTGTGGCCAAAGTTGAAAAAGCCATCGGCGTCGAGAACCTTTATGAATCAAAACACGGCCAGCTGGTCAACCACCTGATGCAGGCCCTCAAGGCCCACGCACTCTTCAAGAAAGACGTCGAGTATGTCGTCAAGGACGGCGAGGTGCTCATCGTCGACGAGTTCACCGGCCGCATCATGGACGGCAGGCGTTATTCGGAAGGACTGCACCAGGCTATCGAAGCCAAGGAGAAGGTGCGCATCCGCGAAGAGAACCAGACCCTTGCCACCATCACGCTGCAAAATTATTTTCGCATGTATGACAGGCTGGCCGGCATGACCGGCACAGCGGCCACAGAGGCCGACGAGTTCATGCACATCTACAAGCTCGAGGTCGTCTCCGTTCCCTCCAACATGCCCATGATCCGCGATGACCGCAACGATTTTATCTACAAGACCAAGAAGGCCAAGTTCAGGAAGGCCGCCGAGGATATAGCCGAATGCCATAAAAAGGGCCAGCCGGTACTGGTCGGCACGGTCTCCATCGAGACCAGTGAATACTTGAGCGACATGCTCAAACGGCGCGGCATCAATCACCAGGTGCTGAACGCCAAGCATCACGAGAAGGAAGCCGAGATCATCAAGAACGCCGGTGAGGCCGGCATGGTGACGATTGCCACAAACATGGCCGGCCGCGGTGTCGACATAAAGCTGGGTGATGGCGTTCGCGAGCTGGGCGGCCTCTATGTGCTGGGCACGGAACGGCACGAGAGCCGCCGCATCGATAACCAACTGCGCGGCCGCAGCGGCAGGCAGGGCGACGCCGGCGCTTCACGCTTTTATCTATCCGCCGAGGACGACGTCATCCGCCTGTTCGCCGGCGATCGCATCTTCAATATCCTTGACAAGCTCTCACCGGAAGAGGACATGCCCATCGAGCACAAGATGCTCAGCAAGACCGTGGAGAACGCCCAGCGCAAGGTGGAGCAGCAGAACTTCCAGATCAGGAAGCGCGTACTCGAGTATGACGATGTCATGAACAAGCAGCGCCAGGTCGTTTACGAACAACGCAACAAGATACTCGAGGGTGGCGACATAAGCGAAGACGCGCAGGAGATCATCGATGACGTGCTGAGCACACAGGTTATGCTGTACGCCGACGCCGGCGAGTACCCGGAAGACTGGGACTGGGACAAGCTCATGACCTCGCTCAAGTCGTATCACGACATGACTTTCAGCAAGGAAGACATAGACATCGAAGACATAACCCAGGAGGATCTGTTGGAGCGTGTTCTCGAAGATGCTAAGGCCGTCTACGCGCGCAAGGAGGAAGAATTCACCTCCGAGCACATGCGTGAACTCGAGCGCCTGGTGATGCTGGGCGTGATCGACAATCGCTGGCGCGAGCATCTTTATGACATGGACTATCTCAGGGAGGGTATCCACTGGCGCGGCCTCTCACAGAAAGACCCGCTGGTTGAGTACAAGTCCGAAGGTTTTACCATGTTCCAGGAGTTGATGGGTTCTATCAAGGAAGATTTCGTGCGCACCATCTTCCACATGAGTCGTGTACCGCAGGATGAGATGCAGGAGCGCCGCGAACGCGACTTAAATTACAGTTACGATGACGGCACCACTTCGCGTCTGCCGGAAGCGGCCGAAGAAGCTAAGGCATCAGCCCAGTCCGGTCAGGCGGGAGCGCCGGGCAAGGCGCCGGCCGCGGTTGTAACGCGGGTAGCCGACAAGGTCGGCCGCAACGACCCGTGTCCATGCGGCAGCGGTAAGAAATACAAGAAATGTTGCGGAGCCGAGTAGCGCCTGCTGATTGACATGGAGCTTTTTCCTGCCCCTCGGTCGAGGGGTTTTTTGTTGGCCTCTCTACAACCTGGCCTGCAGGCGGCACCTGGCCATTATTATCACCAGGACGACCGTCCCGATCCCCAGCAGGGAATAGGTGTTTCCCAGGTCGAAGAGCTCGGCGCTGCGACCGATGGCGTACCGGTTCAGGAAGAAAAGGTCGAAGCTCACCAGCAGCAATCCCGGTATAAGAACGCTTTTTTCCACAGGCCCCAGAATGTTGAAATGATAAAGGAGCAGGACTACGGCAAGGGCCGTGAAGCAGAAGGCGTTGTCGGTCGTATATGTGATCAGCGGCATCAGGGCGAGCATCAACGCGAATTCAAGCGCCTCCGGATTTTGCACACCCCGCTCTTTGATAAACAGCCACAGGACGGCGCATCCGATCGCCAGAACCACCACGAACGGAAAAACCTTGAAAAACGGCGAGTCGGAGGGAAGCACGGCCAGCGGCGAGTATCGAGCCAGCATCGAATAGATAGTGTGATTTCCGGCCTGCAGGAGGTCCTGCTTTACACCCAGTTCGTCGCAGACAGTGCCGATCCATTGTCGCTGATGGGCGAGAAATTCACCGCTCCGGAAAAAAACGGCGGGTAGCAGGAAAAAGAAACCGGTGAAAAACAGGAACCAGCCGGCGTCCCGGTATCTCTTTTTGATAATAAAATAAGGCAGAAAAGCTAGCCCGTATGGTTTGATGAAGATAGTGAAGGCAAGCAGCGCGCTCGACCAGATGGGTTTTTTCCTGATGAACAGGAATGCGACACAGACGTACGCGACCATCAGAAGATAATTTATCTGACCGAAGGCGAATTCCGTCCAGAGGTGAGGCCACATGAGGAGCGCGGCGATCAGGAGGACCCCGTTGGCCTTCGCGGGATTTCGCTCAAAGCCGGGCGCGACTATTCCCATCGCGAAATAAAAGCCGGCGACGATTCCGAAGGAGATGAAAAGCCAGTAGAAGATCTTGGCGAGCCATAGCGGCAGCACCGAGAAGGGAACAAAGAGAATCGCCGCCGTGGGCGAATATTTGAAGACAAAATGGCCGTCCTCGGCCGCGCGGTAGAGGTTCTCCCCATCCAGCAGGCGGGCGCCCGCGTGGTAATAAACCTGGAAGTCGAAAAAATTTATTCCCCCGCTGCCGAAGCTTGAAAGCTCCTGGGAGATGAGCACAAAGCACAGCCAGCCCGCGATGACGGCGAGCGAGAAGAACCACCGGGTTCTGTACCAGAGCGCTATTTTTGAGAAGATGTTCAAACAGGCAAAAGGTTGACTAAGGCTGGAGCTTATAATACAAGTTGGGACAATGGTGAAAAAGAACGCAACCGAACATACAATAGACGAACTCGAAGAGCTTTTCTCCCGCATCGGTGAGAAGTTCCGCTGGCTCGGTGATTACCTTTGACCCCGCTTCACTCGAAAAACAGATCGGCGAACTCGAAGGGCGCATGCAGCAGCCGGACTTCTGGTCCGACAAGCACGCTGCTGCCAGGGTAAGTTCCGAGTACCGCCGCGCCAAGCGGCGGCTGGAGCGCTACCGCACGACAGAAGCCGAGGTCGGCGACGCCGAAGCCATGGTTGAGATGACCCGCGAGGCGGTCAGCGAGGGTGGCGCGGGAGCCGAAGCCGAATTCATGGAAGAATCCTGGAGTTCCCTCCAGCAGACCCTTAAACACTTAGAACAGCTGGAGGAGGAGCGCCTCTTCAGCGGCGAATATGACGACGGCGAAGCCGTGCTGACCCTGCACCCGGGCGCCGGCGGCACCGAATCGCAGGACTGGGTCGAGATGCTGCTGCGCATGTACCTGCGCTGGGCCAACCAGCGCGGCTTCAAGGCTGAGATCAATGAGGCGACCGCAGGCGATGAGGCGGGCCTCAAAAGCGTCACGGTGACGATCTCGGGCGAGAACGCCTACGGCCTGCTCACGGCTGAGCGCGGCGTGCATCGCCTGGTTCGCATTTCACCCTACGATGCCGCCAAGCGCCGTCATACCAGCTTCGCCTCGGTCGAGGTGAGCCCCATGGTGGAGGAGGACGTCGATGTCGAGATCGACGAGAAGGATTTAAAGATAGACACATACCGTGCCAGCGGCGCCGGCGGCCAGCACGTCAACAAGACCGACTCGGCCGTGCGCATCACGCACGTCCCCACCGGGCTCGTGGCCCAATGCCAGAACGAACGCTCGCAGCTGTCGAACAAGAATACCGCCATGAAACTGCTGAAAGGTAAACTGCTCGAGCTGGAGGAGCGCAAACGGCTGGACGAGATGGAGAAGGAGCGCGGCGATATCATGGAGATCGCCTGGGGCAGCCAGATCCGCTCATACGTGCTGGCGCCTTACCAGATGGTCAAGGACCACCGCACGGATTTTGAGGTCGGCAACGCCCAGGGTGTGCTGGACGGGGACCTCGACGGGTTTATCCACGAGTTCCTGGTGAAAAGGGCGGGGAAGGCGTAAAAGGTAAGGTGGTTATAATTGACACTTGCCGTCACGAGAGGAAAAATATAGAGAACGAGCTATAAGTGCTATTCTTGAGATCATCGGAGACAGTAAAAAATATAAGCTTGGCAGTAAAGGTAGATATCGATGTAACTGTGAGTATCTTGTTTGGGTTGGAAGTATGGGTCTTCGTAGTACTGAATTTTGCTAAGGAGGTTCTATTGAACAACCCATTCGTTAAATCAAGCGTATGGTGCGGGGTGCCTTTTCTGCGAGGCCATGGTGGGACACGTCCAATCCAGATGGGGGATTAACAGTTATAGAAATATTTATCTGGTCAAGAGGGACGCAAGAGGGGTTCGAGTCCTCTCCCTCGCAACCCAATAAATTGCAATTTTAAAAATCTAAATGCAACTGCACGTTTTTTGGAAAAGGATTCATTGCTGGCAATGCAACATGGAGAGCTAGCTTTTACATAATATGAAAGAAGCAATATAAAATGAAATTACCACAAGCCATTTCTACACTGGGATCGCGGCGAGCACTTGAGCTGGCAGAACAATACTGTGCTGAATTCAAGCTTGACTGGATCGGAAATGTTCGCCATGTATTCAATGTGCTCGTTAATGACCAAGAGCGCATACCTGGGAACATCAGTGGATCAACGGAATCTCTGGCAATTAAGAAATGGGTAGCAAAATTTAGTGCAGGTTACAATAACCGAGCATCAGAACGAGCTTCAAATCCTCCCGGAACCGTTGCAGACCCAATTATTGATGCGTTAATTAGGTCAAGACTCGAACACCTAGATGCTACTGATGTAAATCAAATTTCTTATGCTCATCGCCTAAGCATGTCCGCGGAAAACATCCTAGGGCTCCTGCTCGAGGAATACCTTGCGGTTAGGTTGAGTGATCACAGATGGCATTGTGCTTGGGGTGAAACTGTAAAGTCAGTTGATTTTGTCCATGAAAATGGAGGGCTCTTACAGGTTAAAAACCGTAGCAACTCAGAAAATAGTTCGAGCAGCGCAATCCGTGCTGGGACAGAAATAAAAAAGTGGTATCGAATAAAGGCTAATCGCGTGGAATATATGTGGAGTAGACTGAATCTAATTTGCAATATCCAAAATCTATCAGAAGATGATTTTGTTGACTTTGCAATCAATTGTATGAGGGAAAATCCATCGTGTTTGGCAGTGGAGCAGGAAAGCCCTTGGCTACAACCAAGGTAATTATCGATTCAGCTAGAACAGCCAACATCTTTATCTAAAATAGAACCGGCTGCACCGGATATTTTGTCTTAGAACGTCTGGAGAAATTTGCTTTCCATTCAACGTCGCAAGTATTTTTGTACCTTGAATATTTGAATCCATCCGGTATGTCTATGGGTTTGTCTTTCAAAAGACTAATCACCAATGAACCGATTGCATATCCAAGATTCAAAGGTACGGCATTACCAACTTGCTTATATTGCTCTGTTAGAGAACCTGCAAGTTGCCAATAATCTGGGAACTCTTGTATACGTTTATATTCCTCGATAGAAAGTGGTCGATTTTCTTCAGGGTGTGCTAAATCTGTGGCAGGCATCGCAGGATGTGTTACAAGTGTGGGTGATGGCTTATCCCAAGAAAGTCGCCTTAAAAATCCCGTCTTTCCTCCACCTGCATAATACGATTTTACCAATGCTAATTTTTGCAGCTCCTCAGGAAGGGAGCGCCAATTCTGGCCCTCTTTGAGGATTCGGTAATAGGCAAGGCGTTTCTCAGGAAAGTTAATATGATGATGGTTTATTAATCCCTTGGTTGCCTGACGAAAAGTTTTCCATCGCTTTAATCCATACTCACCATTTTCCGAATGAGTTGGGCGCAAAAAGGGAGGCTTTTCCCCATTTCTGCTGCAGATAATCACGATACGTTCTCTATTTTGGGGAGTACCAAAATTAGCGGCGTTATACAGATTAAATGAATAGGAATATCCAGCCATCTCGATGATGCTTAGAATGAAATTCAAAGCACCGCCTGAAAGCTCATCAAGGGTCAAATCAGGATATTCGGAGCCCCTCATACCATGTGGCCGATGCTTCATAGGGCAGGATAAAAGGCCTCGAACATTCTCAATGACAATAAACCTTGGATGTATGTTTAATGCGATATCGAGATAGGTAAGAAAAACGTTTCCTCGGAGGTCATTAAAACCACTTCTTTTTCCTGCAGTACTAAAAGCTTGGCAGGGGGGGCCGCCAAATATTAGATCCACATCGTCTGACCTCGATAAGCCCGAATAATTTAAAATTTCGTCGGGCGAATATTGAGTAATGTCACCAATTAATGCAATGTCAGGTTTGTTTAGAGTGATTGTTTGACGGCAAAACTTGTCAAATTCGCACGCAAGTCTAATATCAAATCCGGCCCGCTCTATGCCCTGGTCAAGACCCATGGCTCCAGAAAAAAAACTAAGTGCGATGGGCCTACTATCTTTGCAAGCCGTATAAGTTGGGTGATCCTCAGCTACTTGGTGCGCTGTCACTAAGGCATAGCGAGCCAAGCTTTTTTGTTCGATAACCCAGCTTGATCCGACTTTACGAGATAATAAAAGGCCTTCTCTGCAAAGAGTTCTTATTCGCTGTTCACTAACACCAAGGATTGAAACAGCCTCTTTAGTCGTTATTTCGGTACCCATTGATAGTTTCCTTTGCGAAACCTACAGAGAGTACCATTCTATATTCACAAAGGAATCTATGCAAGAACTTCGAAGCCGCTATAATTAGGCTATACTGCGGACGAGAATCATGGTAAAAATCGATTAAGCCGTCGTTCCATATTTCGGGCATTCTGGTGGTGGTCAGAAGTCAAAAATTATTTATTGGTATATGAAATGCCTGTAAAAGGTCAACAAATGAGAAATGATCTACGTAATAAGGAGATGGCACTTGTATCAAGTGCTCTCCGTGATGTTTATAAAGATTTTGGGCACTACAATCGTAAGAATCCACTAGAGGAACTAGTATTTATCTTATTGAGCGTAATGACAACGGAGAAGAGCTATAGAAATGTTTACGCGGCCGTCAGAAACGATTTTCCACGTTTCCAAATGCTTGCCGATGCGCCAGTTCACGCGATTGCCAAATCCATAAAAAATGGAGGGCTTTCAAACCAAAAAGCTAAAGCAATAAATAGGATATTTAATATTCTGAGCGAGGAGTTTGGAAAACCCACCCTATCTCCTCTAAAAAATTGGTCTGATGAGAATTGCGAAGTATTTCTGACAGGGCTCCCCGGGGTTGGTAAAAAAGTTGCACGATGCGTAATGCTATATTCCCTAAAAAGAGAAACGTTTCCTGTGGATACACACTGTTGGCGTATCTGTTACAGGTTGGGATGGACTAAGGAGTTTGCTCGTAGTAAAGATATGCCAACGGAAAAAGAAATGGATCAATTGCAGACGATAATCCCTCCGAAGTTACGGTTCTCACTGCATGTAAATATGGTGTCTCTGGGTCGGAAGATATGCACTGCAAATAGACCGAAATGTAGTCAATGTCCTATCAAAGAGTACTGCGAGCAACGCTTTTATTGTAATCTCGTTTATTAGTATTAGTAGCAGAAAAAGCGAACTTAAAGTCTATAGGGGGCTTTGCTGGACGAGATGGAGAAGGAGCGCGGCGATATCATGGAGATCGCCTGGGGCAGCCAGATCCGCTCATACGTGCTGGCGCCCTACCAGATGGTCAAGGACCACCGCACGGATTTTGAGGTCGGCAATGCCCAGGGTGTGCTGGACGGGGACCTCGACGGGTTTATCCACGAGTTCCTGGTGAAAAGGGCGGGGAAGGCGTAAGTAACCCAAGAGACTCATCCCGTGCAGGGATCTGCCTCCGTGGTCGTGCTCGAAGGCTGACACGGGCTCCGGTTTAACGCCGGGGGTTATCCTCAGGTATCGTTTCCGATAGAATTCTGCAAAGGAAATCACATCGTCGCCATAAACTGACAAGGAGCCAAAAGTGTTAAGCATCGCGTTACCCAAGGGGAGCCTGCAGGAGCAGACGCTCCTTCTTTTCACAGAGGCCGACCTGCCGGTCAAGCGCAGTTCCCGCGAGTACACGGTCACCATCGCCGACGAGCGCATCAGCGCCGTCAAGATCCTGCGGCCGCAGGAGATACCAAAATACGTCGAGGACGGCTATTTCGACCTGGGCATATCCGGCTTGGACTGCATAACCGAGGCGGGCGCCGAAGTAGTCGAAGTGGCCGACATGCCCTACGCCAAGACCGGCACCGGTTTCATGAAGATGGTCATCGCCGTTCCCGAGGATTCCAGCGTTCAGGCCGCGGCCGACATCAAACCCGGCAGTCGTGTGACGACCGAATTCCCCAACATCACAAAAAAATATTTCGAGGATCTCGGCATACCGGTTGACGTCTTCTATTCTTTTGGAGCCACCGAGGCCAAGGTCCCGGAGATCATGGACGTGGTGGTAGACCTGACGGAAACCGGTTCCACGTTGAGGCGAAATCACTTAAAGATAGTCGACGTCATCATGGAATCGACGACCCGGCTCATCGCCAACAAGGCATCATGGGAAGACCCGGCCAAGCACAAGGCGATAGACGAGATCCGGACGCTGTTGCTGGGTGTCCTCGACGCCCGAGGGCGGGTATTGCTCTCGATGAACGTCGCCAAGGACAAGCTTGACGATGTCGTGGGCGTGCTGCCGGCGATGAAGCGCCCCACCGTCGCCCCGCTTTACAACAGCGAATACTTCGAGATCACAACGGTCGTGGACAAGGACACCGTCAACGTCATCATCCCGCAGCTCAAGGAGATGGGCGCTGAGGATATCCTGGAGCAGGGGATTTCCAAGATCGTACGGTAGGCCCGCCGTAGTGAAGGAGACCCGGTCCCGGCTGGCCACGAAGGTGATGTGGTCACCGACTCGCATACGGAATCATCAGGCGGACTGATTTGCCACTTCGCTGATATGCAGGACGTAAGGGTGGCGCCATGGAATCTAGACCCACATGGACTGGCTCACTTTTATAATCACAGGCCTGATTGCCGGATGGCTGGCCGGTATGATTACCAGGGCCGGCGGACGCGGTTGTCTGATGGACATCATCGTCGGTGTGATCGGCGCCGTCATCGGTGGCTACCTCTTCTCGCTTATCGACGTAACCCCGGCAGGCTTCATCGGCCGGGTGGCAACCGCCACCGTTGGCGCTGTGCTCCTGATCCTGGTGCTCAACGCCATTTCCGGGCGGCCGTTTAACAAGCGTCACCGCTGAACAGACAAGCGATATATGCGGGTGTGAACCGGGGGTCGTCGGAAAGCTGATGCAATGAGCAATGTGCGGATAATCGATCTCGACCGAAACGACGAAGCGGCGGTCCGGCAGACGGCGGCGCTGATATTCGACGTTTTCAAGCACATGTCCCCCTTATGGTTGCCGGATATCTTTATGGCCAAGCGGATCTAGGAAGCGGCCGGCCACGGCGGCATTAAGACATACAGCATCCTGGCTGAGTCAACATCTCCAAAAAAGTGATCCGCCGTTCTTTTTCCAGCCGTCGGCGTTTCCGCATCTACTGGACGATGATCTCGCTGTTCAGTGGTCTGATCCGCAGGGAATGGCTGAAGTTGATCAAGCGGCGGGCGGAAGCGGCTATAAAAGCCTGATGAACGCATCAATTACATTCCTTCATCACCGTCGTTTAAGACAGCCGTATGGCTTGTTTGTCAGTTGCGATAGGAGGTCTGGATGAACCGGAGTTTTCTGTTATGGTGGCGCTGGCTTGTCGCCGCTACCTGCATTGTTTTTCTGTTCGGCCTCAGTCTGGTAGTTCTGCCGGGGCCGACCCAGAAGGCGTTCAACCTGCTCTATTTCTCCTCGACTCAAGGCAACACAGCGTTCGGTGAAGCCGCGGTCGACTACATCACTTTCATCTGCGCTGTCCTGGGCGCTGTCATGTGCGGCTGGGCTGTGACCCTGTTATATGCGCTCTTCGGCCCGTTTCGTCGGGGCTTACCCGAAGGCTGGCGCATGGTCGCGGTGTCGATGCTGGTGTGGTTCATACCGGATACCGCCTTCTCGTTGTATTCCGGTTTCTGGCAGAACGCCGTACTCAACTCGGTTCTCGTGGTTCTGTTCGCAATACCGCTTGCGGCGACTTATAAGGTGTTTCATCCACAACCCTAAAAAGCGCAAACCGTAATCCTTATTAAGGGCCATATGCAGATAAGAGATGAAGAACCAAGAGACCGGCCTGCCGTTTACGCGGTAAATGCGGCCTCCTTTGAAACGCGCTCCGAGGCTGAGCTTGTAAACGCCCTCCGTGATCAGGCGAAGCCGTTTATTTCGCTTGTCGCCCAGGACAAGGGTGTGATCGTGGGTCACATCATGTTTACCCCGGTCATGCTTTCCGGCATGCCGGAGTTGAAGGTCATGGGTCTCGCGCCTGTGGCCGTAGCCCCGGAGCATCAGCGCAAAGGCATCGGCTCCGCACTTGTACGAGCAGGTCTTGAAAGGTGTGCGCAGCTCGGTTTCGGCGCTGTCGTTGTCCTGGGGCATCCGGGTTTTTATCCGCGCTTCGGATTTTCGCCGTCCGTGAATTTTGGAATAAGCTGCGAATACGAAGTCCCGGAGGAAGCTTTCATGGTTCTGGAGCTTGAGCCAGGTTTTTTAAGAGACGCTACCGGCAAGGTCAGGTTTCATGCAGCGTTCAGCGACCCGAAAAACTTTGAATCCGGCAGTGCTGATAATGCGTTTTCACCAGACGATCTTTAAAGCAAGACGCCGGAAGGATAAATGGAAGAAGACCTGATAGCTCCATGCGGCATGTACTGTGCGATATGCAGCGGATATCTTGCGTACCTGAATCAGATCCCGCGCAAGCGGGGAAAGATATCGCATTGTAAGGGCTGCCGCGCCCGAGACAAGAAATGCGCCTGGCTGAAGGGCGACTGCGAGCTTCTGGCAAAAGGCAAAGTCCGATACTGCTTCGAGTGCCCCGATTTTCCATGCGGACATCTTCAGCACATCGACGCCCGCTACCGCCGTAACTTCGGGATGAGCATGATAGAGAATCTTGAGACCATAAGGGATCGTGGCGTGAAGGCCTTTCTCAGGGAACAGAAGGCAAGGTTCACCTGCTCCCGATGCCAGGGCCTGATCTCGGTTCATAGCGGGAAGTGCTACGTTTGCGATGATATCATCAGCTGGAAAGAGTAAAGCCGCCGGTGCTCGCACGTGCATGAAGTTTTTTCGTGACGGGTATTAAATGACAAAGCGCGCCAAAAACGTCAGACTTGGCGGAAGGGGCGGAAAAGGAGTCCAGAGACAAAGCGCCAAATCATTCCCAGGCAACAAAGGAGAAAACCATGGCTAAAAGTCAAAATGCAAAGAAAGACGTAAAAAAGAAATCTGAAAAATCCCTGAAAGAAAAAAGGCGCGACAAGAAAGCAAAAAAAGAAAAAAAATGATTTCCGCTGATGGCGTTTCCTCCGGCCGGCCCGTCGCTACACCGTGACGTCGGGAAGATTGTTGTCAGGGAAACTGAGACTAGTGGCTCTAGCACTTAATATGGCAGCCGCTGTGGCGGCCGTCATCGGCGCGTTGGTATTCATCCCGGCGAACGAAATAGGCGATGTCATACCGGTTCTCATTTATCTGACCCTACTTGGCGTACCGGGCATTTTTGGCTCAATCGCCCTGCTGGCTCGAAACCGCGTGGTTCTCCTGTCAGCCTGGATCATTCACGAGTTAGTACTGGTCGTGCTCCTGGCGATTTACATCCTGGCATGG
The DNA here is from genome assembly GCA_041660545.1 of Thermoleophilia bacterium. Lineage (GTDB taxonomy): Bacteria > Actinomycetota > Thermoleophilia > BMS3ABIN01 > BMS3ABIN01 > JBAZWE01. The sequence goes on along the minus strand of JBAZWE010000007.1, from coordinate 17,772 downwards.
ATGCTTTCCCCGGGCTCCGGCATCGCCGCGACGCCATTCCTGCTGGCTGCGCTCTGTGTAAATGGTGTTAGCTCGATAGCCGTCAGGCAGGCAAGACGCATACCGGAACAGATAATTAACACTGATGCACAGCAAGGCAGACTTCGCGACAGTTGATCTAAACATTTGCGGGTCTGTGGATAACATCACCGTTATAGAAAAAAAGTTCAGGCAACTTAAGCCACGATTTAAGGAATCGATCAGAATAAATACATCTGAACTGATAATCAGCAGGCTGCGGGAGCTCGGCGACCGCGATAGAGCTGTCAATTCACAGCGATTCTTCAAAACCGGCAAGGGAGAATATGGCGAGGGGGACCAGTTCCTCGGCATCCGGGTTCCCGTGCTCAGAAAATGCGCCCGCGAGTATAAGGAAACAGGCCTGGAGGATGTGCTTAAGCTGCTGAGATCCCCACTACACGAAGCCCGGCTGCTCGCCCTGTTCATGATGACCGCCAGATTCTCAAAAAGTGACGGCAACGAAAAGCAGACCATCTACCGCGTCTACCTTGGCCACACGAAATATATCAATAACTGGGACCTGGTCGACAGCTCGGCGGAGCATATCGTCGGCGCCTACTTGTCGGGCAGGGACAGAAAGCCCCTTTACCGGCTCGTGCGCTCAAAAAGCCTCTGGGAACGAAGAATCAGCATCATGTCAACATTCCGGTTCATAAAGCAGGGTGAATTTGCCGATACCCTGGCGCTCGCCCAGCTGCTGCTCGACGACAACGAGGATCTGATCCACAAGGCCGCCGGATGGATGCTTCGTGAAGTAGGCAACAGAAACATGAGTGTCGAAGAGGCGTTCCTGGCTAAGAACTACGGGCAAATGCCGAGGACCATGTTGCGCTACGCCATAGAGAAATTTCCCGAGGTCGAGAGGCAGGCATATTTACATGGCGATAAATAATATTTATTCGGTAGGAGTAAGTCATGAGTAAGAAGCTGCTGCTACTCCCCATCGTCTTTTTCCTGATGGCTGGTTGTGGAGGCGGCAGTAACGGCACGTCAGCGGCCTTGAGTCCCGTTGCCGGCCCCGACACGCCATCCGTTACAAATGGCGGCTGGTACCATCCACCGCTGAATGTCAGCTGGCAGTGGCAACTGAAAGGGAAGGTCAACACCGGCTACCCGGCAGAGATTTACGACATCGACCTGTTTGATTCATCGGAGTCCCTGATCGACTCGATTCAATCGTCCGGGGGGAAAGTGACCTGTTATTTCTCGGCTGGGTCATATGAGAAATGGCGTCCCGATGCCTCCGGATTCACGCCGGGTGATCTCGGTAACACCCTGGAGGGATGGGAGGACGAAAAGTGGCTGGATATACGCTCGATGAATGTCAAAAAAATAATGCAAAAGCGTCTTGATATGGCAAAACAAAAAGGTTGCGACGCTGTCGAGCCCGACAATGTGGACGGTTATGCCAATGACTCAGGATTTGATTTAAGCGCATCCGATCAACTCGAATTTAACCGCTTCATCGCCAGCGAGGCTCATGGCAGGGGATTATCCGTGGGCTTGAAGAACGATCTCGACCAGGTCGCCCAGCTGGTGGAATATTTCGATTTCAGCGTCAACGAGCAGTGTCATGAGTTCGACGAATGCGACCTGCTTACACCCTTTGTCCGTGCGGGAAAGCCGGTGCTGAACGCGGAGTATGAGGAAGCGCTGGTTCAGAACGCTGCAAAAAGAAAATCACTTTGTGATGCTTCACTCGATCAACACTTCAGCACTCTGATCTTACCATTGCAGCTGGATGATTCTTTCCGTTTCAGCTGTCAGTGAACGGGGTATCCGGTAACAGGGTTAAGATTAACCTTTTATGCGACGGGAGATACCAGTGCCTGTGAAGAAATCATCCAGATGAGCGAAGACCATTCCCATAAGCACCCGAGCGCCCGGGCGTTTTTCACAAACTGGAACGAGTCGGATCTTCCGCTCACCAGGAAACTCCGCCTAACATTTCGCAACCAGTGGATCAAGCTGCGGTATCGTCAGGGCTGTTGCGGGCATGAAGGCGAACCCGGTTGCTGACAGGTAGCCGACGAGTCCCGGCGGGACTTGAAGCAATAAGAAGAATATGGCAGGAAAAGGGGCGCGCCGCAGGCGCGCCCCTTGACACAGGGAGCCAACGAACAGCCTGGCCTGTCAGGAACGTGTCTTTCGTGGCCTACCCGCGGTATCCGCCCACTTGCGAGCACCGATTTCCCATGAAAAAACGTGGCGGGGAACATCACTGATTTCTATCTGCGGCTGGTCCTGGATGCTCGGCTCATTAGAGCCTCTCAACAGGAACTCCTCCGTACAGGCAGGGTATGTCCTGTCTATTTTCCCGACGACGTTCTCATTGCTGCAATAATCCCTTACGTGGTTCTTGCATACATATTGCTCTCTGTCGAACAGGTCACATATGGTGCATGGCTTTTTACACTTGGACAAGTGTCTTTTCAGGGCTATAAAATGACAATCACCGCACGTATTTTGATTTGAGTGTGACATGGAGCCACCTGCTTTCTCATAATGAGCCCTTTAGAAACCACACGTGCTTTTTTACTTCCTGCTGCATTGTTACACTGGTTCTGACGGCTCTTATTCCTCTCCATGCTCACCCTCCTTTTCATTGAAAAATTATATTTGTGAAACTATTTACAATATATGTGAAAGTTTACACAATTACCTCTTTTTTTAACCCGTGCAATGCCCCATATAAGTAAAAAATTGTGGTGTAGATTGAATCTATGAGAAGTAATTAGTTTTTCATGGATTTCGCTCTACCAAAGGGATTACATGCAGTTATGTTGACATAATAGGGAAATAAGGCATGGGGATTAGCAACCACAAAAGCAGGGTGGATTATCAAGTGGTCAATCATCACCAATGCTACCCCTTTACATACCTAAACATGGGCCCGTACAGTCTTCGCGTGGCGGAACGGGTCCGGCTCGCAAATGACCGGGCAGGAAGAATCCGGTGGCAGGCAGTCTGTAAGGCCCGGCTTTTTCAGTCCGCCCGATGAGTTAAAATATCCGGCAGTGCAATTCCAATGAAAACATTCGTTCTCGGTGACATCCATGGCGCCTGGCGGGCGCTCACTCAGGTGTTCGAGCGTAGCGGCTTCGACGCCGAAAAGGACGCGCTCATATTCCTGGGCGACGTGGTCGATGGCTGGTCGCAATCACCCGAGTGCGTCGAGGAACTGATGCGGGTAAAAAAACTCGTCTACCTGCTCGGCAATCACGACGCCTGGGCGCTTGACTGGTTAGTTTACGGCGACATCCCACGGGAGTGGCTGGAGCAGGGAGGGCAGGCGACGATCGATGCCTACAATCAGCCGCAGTGGAATGCGAGGAAGGCCGATCACGTTAAATTTATTCAGAAAGCCCGGCTCAAATACCTGGATAAGGAGAACCGTTTGTTTGTCCACGGTGGCATCGATCCCAGGTTGCCGCTGGCCGGGCAGGACGAGTCAGATCTCATCTGGGACCGGAAGCTATTTGACCAGACCGGCGGAGTGCCGGATTACAGGGAGATATTCATCGGGCATACAGTAACCCTGAAAGAGAACACCGACAGGCCACTACAGCTTGGGAAAGAAGATAATATCTGGCGTCTTGATACAGGCGCCGGCTGGTACGGCAGGCTGACCATCATGAATGTCGAGAACAAGGAGTACTGGCAATCAGCCCTGGTGACGGAGTTGTATCCGGATGAGGCGGGGCGGTTTTAGTAAAAAACGTCTGTTTTCTTGCACCCGGCCTCATTTAATTAGATAATCTCTATTGTAAGGTTGGTTGCCCACGCAGCTGTTTCCCGTGTAGAGGGGCCCATCGTAACCGTCCGGAGGCATCATTTCGCTGGATATCCTAAGTCTCAAGAAAACCGCTAATCTGCTGCGGCAGGACGTCGTGCGCATGGTTTCCGAGGCTGGTTCCGGACATCCCGGCGGCTCGCTTTCATCGGCGGACATCGTCACAGCGCTTTACTTTCATGTACTCAATCACCGTCCCCAGGAGCCCAAGTGGCCCGAGCGGGATCGTTTCATCCTCAGTAAGGGGCATTGCGCTCCAATTCTCTATGCGGCCCTGGCGCGAAGTGGTTACTTCCCGGTGGAAGAGCTCGAAGGCCTGCGCAAGATCGATTGCAGCCTCCAGGGACATCCGGATATGAATAAAACGACCGGTGTTGAGATTTCCTCGGGTTCGCTCGGACAGGGACTCTCGATCTCCATCGGCATAGCCCTTGCCATGCGTCTCGACAAACAGCCGGGCCATGTTTTTACGCTTACCGGCGACGGGGAATCACAGGAGGGCGAAATATGGGAAGCGGCAATGGCGGCGGCGCACTACAAGCTTGACCACCTCACGGTTATCGTAGACTGCAACGGCCTGCAGATCGATGGTTTCACAAAAGACATAATGAACGTGGAGCCGTTGACGGACAAGTACGAGGCATTCGGTTGGACGGCCCGATCCATCGACGGCCATGACTTTAAAGAGATCATCGAGGCTCTTGAATGGAGCCGGACGGTAGAGGGGCCGGTGGCGATCGTAGCCAGAACCGTCAAGGGCAAGGGCGTATCTTTCATGGAGAACCAGGCGGGATGGCATGGCAAGGCCCCCACTGACGAACAGGAAGCGCAGGCGATGGTCGAGCTCAAGGAGCAGGAAAAGACATTGGCCAGCGAAGCGCAGGGAGCATAACGGTGAGCGAAGAACTCAAGCCAAGAGCCACCCGGGAGGCATACGGCGCAGCCCTTCTGGAGCTGGGCAAGCTCCATGACGATGTGGTGGCGCTGGACGCCGATCTTTCCGGCTCCACGATGAGCAAGCTGTTTGCAGCACAAGTGCCCGAGCGCTTCTTTAATGTGGGCGTTGCTGAGGCCAACATGATGAGCATCGCCGCCGGGCTGGCTATTTCTGGCAAGATTCCCTATGCATCCACCTTTGCGGTTTTTGCCACCGGCAGGGCTTTTGACCAGGTACGCCAGGGCATCGCCCAGCCGAAGCTCCCGGTAAGAATCTGCGCCAGCCATGGCGGGCTGACGGTCGGCGAAGACGGATGTTCACACCAGTCGGTCGAGGACATCGGGCTCATGCGCATGCTGCCCAACATGAAAGTAGTCGTCCCGGCCGATTATAACCAGACCTACGCGGCGGTGATGGAGAGTTACGATACTCCCGGGCCCATGTATATCCGCACGGGCAGGCCTCTTATCCCGTTTCTTTACGAGAAACCACCCGCCGGTCTGGGCGCGGGCGCGGATGTGTTGAGAGCGGGCTCTGATATTTCCATCTTCGCTTGTGGCATAATGGTAAAGAAAGCTTTGGAGGCGGCCGAGGAGCTGGCTAAAAGGGATATCAGCGCCGAGGTCGTAAACATAAGCATCATCAAGCCTATCGATGTGGACACGGTGGCGGCCAGCATCAGCAAGACAGGGTGTGCGGTTACCGCTGAAGAGCACAGTATAATCGGCGGTCTGGGAGATGCGGTTATGGAAGTTTCCGCGGAGTTCCATCCTGTAAGGATAGGCCGCCTTGGAATCAAGGATGTGTTTGGAAAATCCGGATCTCCGAACCAGCTTTTAGAGGAGTTTCAACTGACTTCAGGGCACTTGACCGGGCTCGCGGAGCAGGTTCTGGCAAGCAGCAAGTAACAAGACAACGGTCGCGGCCTAAGAAGTCCGCGCGAAAATTTCATTCAGAAGGACCTTCCGATTTCTCCATACCAAGACAAAGATGATAATGTGCGGCTGCATAGGCGGCAGGCAATGAAGAGGTGCGATAGATGATCATTTTCGACCATGTAAGCAAGATGTATGACCCGAACATCATGGGGCTAGAGGACGTCAACGTCCACATCGAGAGAGGTGAGTTCGCCTTTCTCGTCGGCCATAGTGGTTCGGGTAAATCCACGTTCATCCGCCTGCTTTTAAAGGAGTTTGAGCCTACTGAGGGCACGATAACGGTTGCGGGCCGCAACCTGCAGCGTATGCGGCGTGGCACCGTTCCCTACCACCGGCGCAATATCGGCTGCGTATTCCAGGACTTCAAGCTGCTACCCAACAAGACTGTGGCCGACAATGTAGCCTACGCTCTGAGGGTAACTGGTCAACCGGAACGCGCCATCAGGCGTAAAGTGCCGGAGATACTGCAACTGGTGGGGCTCGGCGAGAAGATGTACAACATCCCGGACGAGCTTTCAGCGGGCGAGCAGCAGCGTGTGAGTGTGGCGCGGGCATTCGTGAACCACCCGTCACTGCTGGTGGCCGATGAGCCCACCGGTAACCTCGACCCCGACACATCGGTAGGAATCATGCAGCTTCTATACCGCATCAACCGTACGGGAACAACCGTGGTCATGGCGACCCATGATCGCGAGATGGTGGACAAGATGAGAAAAAGAGTTATCGCGCTGGAAAACGGCAAGGTAATCAGAGACGAAGACAAGGGGTTGTACAGATAATCATGCAAGCAAGATTCTTCTTCAGTGAGGCATTAAATTCCCTGGTAAAAAACTGGGTCATGAGCGTAGCCGCCATAGTGACGGTTCTAGTTTCCATGTTCATCCTGGGCCTGGGTACCATACTCTTCTTTAATTTCCAGAATGCGTTCAGCGACCTGCGCAACAGTCTCCGGGTCGAGGTCTTTATGAAGAACACGGCATCGCCGGAAAAGATCCAGGAGCTGGGCCAGGAGATAGAAGCGATGCCCGAGGTCAGGGATGTCGAGTTCGTCAGCAAGGAAGACGCTCTCTCCAAGCTCAGGGAAAGCCTGGAGGGCCATGAAGATCTGCTGGAGGCTATTTCAGGGAACCCGCTGCCGCCATCATATGTGATCACGCTCAGGGATCCCGATTCCATCGACGTAGTGGCCAGCCGTTTCTTTGACAATCCGCTGGTAGATAATACGCCGGGTACACATGACGGCGTCAAATACGCCAAGGAGACTTCGGAAAAGGTCTTAAGCGTTACGACCTACTTCTTCATCGGCGGCACCGGATTCGTAGTGCTGCTCATACTGGCGTCGATCCTGCTTATATCAAACACCATCAGGCTGTCTATCTTTGCCCGCAGGCGAGAGGTGGAGATAATGAGACTCGTGGGAGCGACCAACTGGTTCATCCGCTGGCCGTTCATCATGGAGGGAGTCATGACCGGCATGGCCGGCGCAGCCGCCGCGGTTGCGCTGATCCTGCTGGCCAACAACTTCCTCATCGAGAGCGTTGTCAGCAAGATGCCCTTCTTCTTTAAGACTGGGACCGTGCCTCTGTTCTGGATCGTCCTCATCGTGATTATGGGCGGGACCCTGCTGGGTTCAGGCGGCAGTGGTCTGGCGCTGCGAAGATTCCTCAAGATCTAGGGCGCCCAGGGGCGCTACAGGGTACTTGAATCAATCCGGTGAAAATCTGAAATCATCGCGGCGGCTGCGCATCCTGTTTTCCTGGACGGCGCTCGTCGCCTGGGCGATACTTATTTTCCTCTTCTCCGCCCAGCCCAGCCTTGGAACCGGTTGGGGCATCTGGGATTTTGTCCTGCGCAAAATGGCGCACATGGGCGAGTTCGCGGTTCTCTTCATGCTGGTCCGGCATGTGGTAAGGATGCACGGCGCAGCTGGCCGGATATCCATGGTGTCGGGTGTGGCTATCGCTCTTATGTACGCGGTATCCGATGAATATCACCAGAGCTTTGTCCCAGGAAGGACGGCAAGTGTGAGAGATGTGTTATTCGATCTGGCCGGAATCCTTATCGGTATCGCGCTTGTTGTGATAATAAAAAAACGGGCCGGGACTGCGACATCGTCAGTATGAGATTGCTGACCACAAAAAGAACCTCACAAAGTCGCTGACCCAAAGGATTGCCAACATAAGGCGGCTAATAGTATAGTTATATAGCTCACCTTACGGTGAGGCGGTAATCTGGTTTGAAGTGCTTGGCGGTTTGCTTTGGCAATGTTCGAGTACTTTTGCCACGGGAATGGTGAGAGGAGGAAAGAACTTGCCAGAAGGAACAGTCAAATGGTTCTCCGATCAAAAGGGCTTCGGCTTTATTGAGCAGGAGAACGGCAGCGATCTGTTCGTGCACTTTTCTGAGATTCAGTCCGATGGTTTCAAAACCCTCGCTGAAGGTCAGAAGGTGTCTTTTGAGCCTGCTGAAGGACCGAAAGGTCCGCAGGCCACGAACGTGCGGCCTATCGAATAGAGCCTTGAACAAGGCAAAGACAAGGCCCTCCTTGCGGAGGGCCTTTTTTATTGCTCATTTCGCATTTTCCGAAAGTCGCGCCGCTTCTACCAGGTGAATACCCTGTCGCTGGAGAAGATGAGGTCGACGACCTTGGCGTAGTCCTTGTCCTCATAGAGGTTCACAACCGTGACATCGTTTCCGCTGTCGTCGGACTGACCCTTGACGATGGTGTCCACGAAGCCCGCTGGTGTGCGCTCCTTGATGATGTGTAATACCTTCATAAGCTCCTCCGGATCCTAGTAAGAGAGAACGTCGTTGAATTCAAGCAGTTTGGCCGGCATGTCCTGCATGTTGATCTGGGTGAAGGCCGCGTCTTTCTCGTTCACGGAATAAAGCAGGCAGTCGAACTCGCCCAGGGCCTCAACATTCATTTCGTTGCCGTCGTTCATTTCGATCGGAGAGCCCAGATTGAAAACGGAGATCTCGTCGCCTTCGAGGGTGAGGCCGAGGGCCATGCGCAGCCCTTCGTCCTGGCGGTCGCTTACGATCACAGCTATTTTCTTGGAGTCGCTCATTAAAAGACCACCACCTTGTCTGATTCGTGCACCATTACAGCGTTCTGATACTGGCTGCCGGCAGTGGCGCCCTCGACGTCCTTGACGCCCCGGGGCTCGGCGCTGTGATCGCAGTAGGCGAGCGTTGCGTCGCCGCTGCACTCCGCGCTTAAGTCGGACGCCAGCAGAGTGCCGTCGTCCATCATGAAGACGGTCACGTCATGTCCGGCCGCCTTCGCCGCCTTGATAACGCCGACGACGTCGTCGCGGTACTTGTCAGAGTTGAGAAGAATGCCTAGCTTGCTCATGATCCAACCTCCATGTTTACGCACCTCCGTTGATTGGTGATAAAAAAGCCCACCCTTTATCTTTGGGGAGTCTGGGCCGTGATTATATTATTGCCATGGGTGTAACTCAAGAAGCATTTGAAAAAAGATGCGATCGCGCGTCCACTCCCGGCCAGTCTGAAGGGCAAGAGGTCGATGAAAATAAAAAGCACGGAAATGGACATTGTCCATTTCCGTGCTTTTCTGGCTTCCTTAAAAAGATCGCTACTTCTGGATCTTCATGGCGGTAACTCCAGCCTTGGGATGATTCGTATCCAGAATCGTATAGCCCTTGCCACTGCATGCCTGTGTGATCGACTCCACCGAAGATGGATTATCGACCAGGACCTCCATTACCATTCCTTCGTTCAGCTTATCCATGCACTTCAAGGTATAAAGCTGCGGGTGTGGGCACACATAACCGGTTACGTCCAGCTCGTAACTACCGTCATCCTTTTTATTGAATTTCATGTACTAATCACCTCCTGTCTTGCGTACTGCTTTTTATGCAGCTTAAGTATAGCCCTGTTAGAGCTCTATATCGAAGTCCATGTCTTCCATCTGCTTTGCCATCTTCTTGTTGGCTAAGTAATTGACGGCCTTGGCCGAGATATACGCACCGGCGCCCATACCGATGAAGAAGAGCCAGCCGCCGGGGCTGCCGAAGGCGGCGCGAGTGTAAAAAGCGCCGATGTTACAGCCGAGGGCGATACGGGAGCCGATGCCCATAATTGTACCTCCGAGCACGGCATAGAAGAACAGCTCCCTGGTGGGGAACTTCCATTTGAACTCCTTGTTCCAGAGAGCCAGGAAGGAAGCGCCCAGTATCAGGCCGAACGAAAGCAGCAGCGCCGGACTGTTCCAGGGTTTTGGCAAACCATTGTCATTACCAAAGTACCTGTTACCGTTTTGTTCTGGTTCCGGTGCCACAACCTCGTGAGTCGTGGGATCGACTTTTTCATTGACATGTGGTGCTTTCAGGTCGCCAGTGATGCTTTGCGGGAGAACTCCATTCATGATCCAACCGGCGAACATGGCTTCCTGGGTGGTGATGTACCAGTAGCCCGGATCGAACATCCTGCCGCCCTTGGTCACATCGCCGGGATCAGCCGCGGGCCATGAAGTTGGTGCGGCATCCTTGTTGGCCGTGGGGCGTGAGTTAGGGTCATTCGGGTTCGTCAGCGCAAAGACCTGGCCGAAGTTACCTGTCTGGTTGAGAATCTCCACCGGGTCACCCTGTGCGTATGGCGGGTGGCCGAAGTCGTAATTGTCCCTCATCCAGCTCATGGTAAACACCTGGATGGCGGCGATGATGCCGAGAAGCACGGCGGCAATGGTGGTGCGCTTGGATGAGCTGATCATCGACCAGAAGCCGGCGACCTCGTCGCCGAAGCCCATCTTGACCTCGCCGCCGTCAGCGGACTGGGTCATGGCTGCCTTGCGGCGCTTGAGGAAGTTCTTGCGGACCACGATTATGTACACGCCGATCATGAGTATTGCCGCTATGACGATCGTGTTGAGCAGCGAATTGGCGACGAAGTTCTGCCAGAAACTATGATGGACGCCCTGGTTTACCTGGTCCTCCGTCAGGGGGAAGATCTTTTCGACCAGTGTCCATTTCGGCCAGTGGAATACGTTGGCTATGTAGTTAGGGTCGGTCGTATCGGTTATGGAATTGGGACCGGTAACGGACAGCTTTGACATCCACGTATCAAAGAATGGCAGCGCCACGAATATCGCCTGGGCGAACGAGAGGGAAAGCAGCACGGTGAGGGAGATCATGTTTCCTTCACCGGTCTTGTACAGCGAGCCGGTCGCGCAACCACCGGCGAAGACCATACCCAGTCCGAAGAGGAGGCCGCCGACCAATTCATGCGGTCCAATCGGTGAGGGATGGTAAAAAGCGGGATACTGGACGAACAGCCAGGCGGAGATGATGCTCAAGGTCATAAGTCCGATCATGATGCCGACGAACATACGCGGCACTTTCACCATGATCAGGTCACGCCATGCTGATGCAAAACAAAAACGTCCGTACTGCTGCAGCACACCGTAAAGGAAACCGAACCACATATATACTACGATGTAAAGGTAAACCGGTGCTGCCAGGTAATACAGAATTGAAAGAATTGCCAGGAAACCCACTACCCCCAAAGCATAAATCTTGTTTCTCGAACTGCTTGTGGCTTCTGCCATAGTTCCTCCTCCAGGCTTCATGAATAGTTCAGACCTTCGTATAGCTTCAGGACACGACCTTAAAAGCCATGTCCATTTCCAAGTTTACCGGCAGGTCGCCAGAATTAACCCGAGCATTATAACAGCAAATTATCGCTCGTTGGTTTAAGGTGGGACTGTGGAAAACCATGCGGTTTCCACATCGACTGTACGGCCGTCCTCCCCGCGAAACCGTCTGGAAAGCGCCCCCACCTCCTCCAAAATTGCTATACTTTCAGACGGTAACGAATAATTAAATACATGAAAAACCGGGGCTGTCAAGAAGTATCAAGGCCTGACGAGCAAGCCAGATGCCACGCGTCTTTAAAATATTCTTCATCACTCTCACAGTATCAGTCGCCTTTCTGCTCGGGCTGTACTTTGGCGGCCATTATTACCGGCTGTCACTTGTTTTCTACGCGCTTCCCGATAGCGTCCGCAATGTCTTCTTTCCCGGCGACAATATCCTCCAGCTTCAGAGGGAGGTCGAGGGCATCCTTGAGGATGGTTTCTATAAGCCGGTGGACTCCTCCAGCCTGGAGAACAGCGCCATGGAGGGCATGATAAAAAGCCTTGATGACCCGTATACCGCCTACTTCTCTCCCGATGACTTCCGCTATTTCCAGGATCACACCAACGGTTCATTCGTGGGCGTGGGCGTGCTGCTGGAGACCAAGGACGGCAAGCTGACGATCGTGGATATCATCGAAGGCTCGCCTGCCCAGAGCGCCAGCATAAAACCGGGCGATATCATCACCGGCGTCGACGATCAGACCATTGAAGGCAGGACCGAGGAGGAAGCCGTCGCCTTCATGCGGGGCAAAGCGGAGACAAAGGTGGTGTTGCATATAAAACGCGGTGATGAGGATATCGACTTCGATTTGACGCGCAAGGCTATCGAGATTCCCATAATCAGCGAAAAGATGCTGGACCGCGGCGGTAAAAAGATCGGTTACGTGCGGCTTGACCAGTTTTCCCTGGATGCCGGGCCCAAGGTCCAGGGTGCTGTCGAGAAGCTGACGAAGGAAGGCGCTGAGGCGATCATCCTCGATCTGAGGAACAACGGTGGCGGCTTGCTGGACGAGGCTGTCAACGTCGGCAGCGTGTTTATCGAGGATGGAACCATCGTCTCGGTAGTGAGCCGCGATGGAAAAAGCGAGGTCTACGACGCGCGCGGCGACGCTAACGAGACGATTCCCATGGCGGTGCTCGTGAATGGATATACGGCCAGCGCTTCCGAGATCGTGGCGGGCGCCATCAAGGATGACGCCCGCGGAAAACTCATCGGTGAGAAGACATTCGGCAAAGGTGTCGTCCAGAACATCAACCCGCTCAGCAACGGCGGCGCCATCAAGTACACCTCGGGCAGCTATTACACTCCCAGGGGAATCGATATCAACAAGATAGGCATCGAGCCCGACATCCCGGCCGTGGATGATCCCGCGACTCCCGCGGATGAGGTCATCGAGCGTGCACTCTTCGAACTGGCGTCCTGACGTTAAGCTCGGGGACACCATAATACCTGCGATCTCCTTCCAGGCAATTACTGTCTGACCGATGGCGCGTTCATCCAAAACCAGAAACAGTGAATTTGGACCGGCCACGCCGATGGTCGCCGTCATCACCAAGAGCGGCAAGATTTATCGCGCCGACCCTCTGTTCGGCGACCAGAAAGAAATATTCGTCGGCCACAAGGCATTGCATGGAGCCCGCCCGGGTGAGCTGGCGGTCTTAAGGCCGGACGGCCGCGGGCGCGGTGAGGTGATCAGGCGGCTGGGCAAGGCAGGCTCGCTCAAGGCACTCATGGAAGGCATCCTTACCTATTACCAGGTACCGCGCGGGTTTTCGCCCGCTGCTCTCGAAGAAGCGGAAGCGCAGGCAACGCTGGCTTTGGAATCGGATAGCGACCGGCGCGACCTGACCGGTCTGGTCTCCTTCACCATCGATCCCGACGAGGCCAAAGACTTTGACGACGCGATCTCCCTGGTCGACGGGCCCGGGGAGGGCGAGGTCACCCTTTATGTGCACATCGCCGACGTGAGTTATTTCGTGCCGGCCGGCTCGGCAGTCGATCGTGAGGCGGGCAAGAAGGCCTGTAGCGTTTATATGCCGGTAGCCGTAGAGCCGATGCTGCCGCCGGTGCTCTCGAGCGATGCCTGCAGTCTGCGACCCGGTGAGGATCGCAAGTGTGTGACGGTCGAGATGCATTTTAAGTGGGACATCCCACCGGGCTCCCGGATGCATGGACAGGCGCAGGGGGAGCCGAACCCCCCGGAGACTGATGAAAAACCGCAGGAGCTCATCCCCGAAAAAGTCCGTTTTTATCGCAGCACGATCAAAAGTTGCCGGCGTCTGACTTATAACGAGGTCGATGATTACTTCGAGGACACCGCGGGCTTGAGTGAGGTCGGCGAGCTGCTGGAGCCGGGCTTAAGCGGCAGCGATGCCAAGGCTCTGGAGAGTTTGCTCGTCCGTTGCCGGGATCTTGCCGCCGACTTGCGCCAGGCGCGTCATGGGCGCGGCGCCCTGAACATACAGACTTTCGAGCCAGAGTTCCGGCTGGCCGAAGATGGCGGTGTCGTGGGAGTGAGACCACGGCCGCAGTCGGAATCTCACGCGCTGATCGAGGAGTTCATGATCGCCGCCAACGAGGCGGTGGCGCGGTTCCTCGAGCAGCGACAGGGTAATTGCATCTACCGAGTGCACGAAAATCCGGACGCGGCCGCCGTCGAGTCGCTCTTTGACCTTTTGGAAGACCTGGGCGTCCCGACCCCGTCTTTTTCCCTGGCGCACGGCACCCCGGAGAAAGCCGGCCGCGCCATCCGCGATATGTTAAAGTCGCTCCCGCGTGTGCTGAGTGAGCAGCAGCGCAACCGTTCGGTCTTCGGCGAAATAGTCCTGCGATCGCTCAAGCAGGCGCGCTACCTGGAAGACAACCTCGGCCATTTCGGTCTGGCCTCCGAAGCATATCTGCACTTTACATCGCCGATACGCCGCTATCCTGACCTGGCGGTGCACCGCGCGCTGCTGCGCGAGTTGCACCTGGAAGATTACAGTTGCAGCCGCCTGGAGCTGGCACAGATTGCCGAGACAAGCTCGGACAACGAGCGACGCGCCGCGCTGGTGGAGCGCACCGCCGACGACATTGTGCTGGCCTTCCTGCTTGACCGGCTGCTCTATCAGGAAGGATGGGACAAGGTATTCGAGGGCGAGGTTGTCAGCGTCATCCCCTCGGGTCTGTTCGTGCGCTTCGAGGAGTGCTATGAAGGCTACGTGCCCGCCCGCAGGCTATGGGGTGATTACTACCTGCTCAGCGACAAGGGCAGCGCCCTGGTGGGACGCCGCTCCGGCCGGCCCTACCGGCTGGGAGACCGCATGAGCGTGCGGGTTGTGCGCATCGACAAACAGCGTGGGAAAGTGGAGCTCGAACCCGCCAAGTAATCCAAATAGTCCGGGACATCTTACTGAACTCCCGGGTACTTGCACGGATATTCCCCGCCGACTCTTGTATATAAACCGTATATGTCAATAAACGGCTCAAAACCCATCGCTTCCAACCGCAAGGCATTCCACGATTACTTTATCGAGGAGACCTTTGAGGCGGGCATAGAGTTAAAAGGCACCGAGGTAAAGTCGCTGCGGGCCGGACGCGTCAACCTCAAGGACAGCTATTGCACGATCAACGATGAAGAGGCCTTCATCGTCGGCCTGCATATCAGCCCCTACGAGCAGGGCAACATCCACAACGTGGACCCCGACCGCACCCGAAAACTCCTGCTGCACAAGCGCGAGATCCGTTCGCTCATCGGCAAGACCCAGGAAAAAGGCCTGACGCTGGTTCCCACCAAGATGTATTTTCGCAACCGCCGCGTCAAGCTGCAGTTCGGCCTTGCAAAGGGCAAGAAGCTGCACGACAAGCGCCGGTCACTGGCTGACAAGGAATCCAAAAGGGAGATCGAGCGGGGTTTCAGGGAGCGGCAGAAGCAGTAGGGTCGTTTCGATCCGGATGGTTCTTATGTGCCGGCCCCACGGAGAAGTTGTGTCTTTGTTCCAGATTCGGTAGTTCAAATCGGGTATAATAATAGTGGACGCGAGATAAGCACGACCGCACTATCCATCACGACCTGCGGCGCGGAAAAGGGAAAAACACCTGCAAACTGGCATGTGTCCCCGAGTTTTCGCCGCGGCACCCACCTCAGACGTGGGGGCGACCTGGTTTCGACGGGGTCAATCTGGATGGGAGCAGCAAGCCGAGCTTCCGGTGGGCTCGTTAAACTACCGGAAAACTAACCTAAACGCAGACGATAATCTCGCGTTAGCCGCTTAATTGCGGCTCGTCGTTCCCGCTAAGTCCACGAGCGGGGTAACGGCGTCAGCTAGTGGACTCAACCGCCGCGGTTGCTTCTCGCCGCGGTTGGGAAACCTTAGAGAGGCTGGCGAACCGGATCCTGCCTTTGCGGAGCCGGGACGTGAGAACTAAAAGCATGGGCTAAGCTTGTAGATACTCCCTTTTGGATGGCTTCGGACGCGGGTTCGATTCCCGCCGCCTCCACCATCATTCGCACCTCTGAAAATGCCTTACCTAAGGCATTTTTTCTTGCCCAAAAATTTGACAGCCGGCGGGAATCGAACTTATTACGTCACATGCTGCTACATACTGTTGATTATGGCACTTAGCAATATCACCATCAGCCCCAAACCAAAATTTGCCTTAACTAAATTGATGGAGAGGTTTTGCAAGTACATCTTTCTTGGCCTTGACTCCATACTCATAATTTTAGGGGCTAAGATCAGGCCTCTGAAGAAATGGATAACGATCATCGTGAAAACCAAGATGTGCTTCACGGCCAGAATGATGATCCAGTTATTTTCAAGAATCGCGGAATTCGAGAAACTGTTATTTAGCGCTGCTATTATGGCCCCCGTAAGCACCAAAAGGGCGATGGAATAGTTTGCCATGGGAGTAAATCTCCTTGAGACATCGCCCATGAGTTTACCGGCGTCAGTACCCATAATTTGTCTGGCCGAAGGCATGGCAATAAAAAGGATGAAGGCGATTCCACCGATCCATATTACTGTTGCAATAAGATGAAGCCAGGCTGCGGTTACTAATAATAACTCTTTCAATTTTCCTCCTCAGGGAAAAATTAGAGGGTGGATTGAGTTCAATCCACCCTCTTTTTAACCTTGTCTACCGCTATTTTGTCTCGATTGGGGGCACGCAGCCACAACCGCAGGAGCCGTTTGCGTCATTTTTATCCCGAGACTCCTCCTCTTCTGGCTTTTCATGGATTTGGGTTTCTTTAATATCGGTCATCTTGTCACCTCCATTCTTTAAGTTAATGCAAATAAACTGAAATAGATTAGAAAAAAATATAGTGCTCCACTAGCCGCTCCTACATTTTTTTCTACCGCTTGAGTTTTCATTCAAGCAGCCACAGGTGCATATTCTGTTTAGCCTTTCCCGGGCCTTTTCCAGGGCGTCACGATCCAGCGAATAATAGATCCAATAACCCTTCCTTTCATCTCTGACCAGACCGGCACTTTTAAGCACCCGCAAGTGCTGCGAAACTGCCGACGAGGTTATACCCAGTGCCTCGGCCATGGAATTGACGTTCATGGCTTCTTTCTTCAATAGCTCGATGATCTCGATCCTTTTATCAACGGCCAGTATCTTGAATAATTCTGCTGATTCCTTCATTGAGCTCCCATGCTTTCAATAAGTATGTACTAAAATACTTTATTGGTTGTTCGATGTCAAGAAAAACCAAATATTTATAGATTGGTTGCTTGCTCCGCAGAAAACTCCCTTACGGCTCTTTCCAGCCGACTCAAAATATTTACCTCAGAGTTCGAATAGCGTTGCACCGCCTCCACCAACATTTCAGCCCTGAGAAATGCCTTGAGAGAGGCATTTTTTGTTGCGTGAAAACTTGACAGTCGGCGGGAATCGAACTTTCGGACTATTATTGGATCTTTCCGGACGATGAGTTCAGGCTATTCATGCGTCTGCTGAAGGGCCACCATTCCATGGGAAAAATTAATCCCAAACAACTGACTGGGTCGATAAATGAAGATACTACCCACGACGAAAGTCTTTGAGATGATTTTCCAGGGTGGGTGATTTGGTGTAGGCAATGAACAGCTTGTTTTTTTGCGGGTCCGCACCGTTGCTCCGCCTCCACTATCTTAAGCCCCTTGATAATGGCTCAGATAGGTTTTTTTGATGAGGCTTAATAGCTACTATACCAGGATTCTTTCCAGTTCTTCATTTGCTCTATCTCTGCCTCCTGCGCCGCAATAATGGCGTCAGCCAAGTTCTTGATCTTGTCGTGTTCAGCATTCAGTTTAGCGTCCCGGGCCATTGTGATGGCCCCTTCATGGTGTGGAGTCATGGCTTCTATGAAACGCAGATCAAACGGCCTCGATGCTTCGGAAAGATCGGAAGAGCACA
>JBAZWE010000006.1:21823-52871 GCA_041660545.1 Thermoleophilia bacterium | reverse complement strand
CGCTGGGCCTGCGCGAGCTGACTTCGAAGTACATTATTTCCGGAGACGGGCAGGTACGGGGATAGGTGCCGGGTTGTCACCCTTAAGCGAAGCGAAGGTATACGCACGCCAGGAGGGCC
Source organism: Thermoleophilia bacterium (assembly GCA_041660545.1). Lineage (GTDB taxonomy): Bacteria > Actinomycetota > Thermoleophilia > BMS3ABIN01 > BMS3ABIN01 > JBAZWE01. Next base: position 52,752 of record JBAZWE010000006.1, on the reverse strand, counting down.
CAGCTTGAAAATCGGTATCATGGGAGGCACCTTCAACCCGATCCATATCGGGCACCTGGTTTGCGCCGAGGAAGCGCTCAACCAGTACGGCTTGAAGCAGGTCGTCTTCATGCCGACGGGCCTGCACCCCTGGAGCAAGCCCGCCGCGGCTGAGGTCGGCGCCGAGCTACGCTTTAAGATGACTCAAATCGCCACGAGCGATAATCCCCGCTTCGTTGTTTCCCACTATGAGCTCGACAGGCTGCAACCGTCGTATACGGTTGAAACACTCCGCCACTATCGCGAAGAAATGCCGGAGGCGGAATTGTTCTTTATCACCGGCGCCGATTCCGTTCTCGAGATAATCAAATGGAAAGATCCGGAGGAGCTTCTGGGCATGGCCACGTTGATCGCCGCCACCAGGCCAGGCTATTCGCTCGAGCGGCTCTCCACCCAGGTCGGCGGGTTCCTGAAGCAGAACCGTGTGAAAATCATGGAGATACCCTCAATAGGCATATCTTCGAGCCTGATACGGGAAAGGGTCGCAAAGGGTATGTCGATAAAGTATCTCGTTCCCGAGGGAGTCCTCGCGTTCATAGAGAAAGAGAGGCTCTACCGTCAAGCGTAAGCGCCATCACTCACGATACAGTTACGGACCGGAAAAAACCGGTTACCGGAGTTCGAAGCTCGCAGAAATACGCAATGAGCGCCGGAGACGTAAATTCAGGATTATCATGATCGCCGGTCTTATCCTTGCGACTATAGCCTTTGTGGTTGTTTTTATTTTTCTGAAATCAAGAAACCCTGATGATCCGGCTATTGCGGAACATGGGAGCGATAACGGTTCCGGAAATATCATTGCCGTGGGCAAGGATGATACCGGGAAACTCAGCCAGCTGATGGTGATCGTCCCTCAAGGACAGGGGAGCCAAAGCATATATATAATACCGGCGCTTACCCTGGCCAACGCTCCCGGTCAAGGTTTCCAGAAGATGGCCAGGGTCTATGAACTGGGCGGACAGGAATTGCTCGACCAGACGGTTGCCGACCTGCTACAGATTCCCATCCAGTATCACATCTCATTCAGTAACGCGGCGGTAGAGATTACAGCCGAGCAGGCAGGCAGCATCAACATAAAAACCGATCGTCCCATGGCGATAAAAACGGAAAACGGTCCCGTCAACCTGGCGCCCGGAGACAACAACGCCGGCGCCAGCCTGGCTCTCACCTATCTTAAGGGATCCCTCACCGACGGGCAGTCCGGGCCACAGGTGCAGGCGCTGTTTTACCGCGGACTTCGCGAGTCGCTATCGACCAGGTCCGAAGCGGACCGGCGCACATTCGCGGCACAGCTTGCCAGGCGTCTGGAGACGGATTTAAGCGGCGATGATTTTGCCGATCTCTTTGTGACCATGACTGCGCCAGGCGGAAATACCGGCGTCTGGCCGCTGCCGGTTAGAGCTGTGGCAAACGGCGCCGACTGGTATTTTGAACCGCTCCCCGACCAGATTGAAACACTGATGACCGGTTTACCGACCGACTCAGGCTTTAACTTGGAGATACAGAACGGCACCGGAGCAGGTGGCGTCGTCGAGGCTGCAGGCACGCGTCTGACCCCGCTAAGATACAATATGACCCTGGTTACCGACCCCTCGGGAGTCAACTACGACTTTACCCAGATACGCACGGGCACTGATGCGGTCAATGAGGGTAACCGGGTCCGCGACGTACTGGGAAAAGGAACGCTGATCAAGGACGAATACCTGGAAAAGCGGCAAATCATTGTTATCATTGGGAAAGACCTCAATCTTGCGGAACTTGAAAAGAGATAAAGGAACTTAAGGAGATCATCACGCGCAGCGACCGTCTGGCCCAGGAAATAGCAAAACTCGCCGCCGGCAAAAAGGCGGAAGATACGGTAATCCTCGACATGAGGAATGTATGCAGCTATACAGATTATTTCGTTATTACAAGCGGACGCTCGTCGAGGCAGACAAAGGCCATCGGCGACGAGATCCGCATCGAGATGAAGAAGGAAGGCGAACTCGTCTTAAGGATCGAGGGTGAGCCGAGGGGTGACTGGATACTGATGGACTACATGCAGGTCGTGGTCCATATCTTCACACCCGAAGCCCGGGATTTTTACCGGCTCGAGAATCTCTGGAGAGAGGCGCCGAGGGTGGACGTCGAGGCGGAATGAATTCCCGGGAAAGAGTGCTTGCCGTTCTGGCCGGAGAAACTCCCGACACGGTTCCCATCGTTCCGGTTGTGGACGGCTACTATGCGCCCAAAGTTATCGGTCGCGCCAACGATGAATGTTTCCTCGATGGAGCCTGTATGGCCCAAGCCCTGCTGGCTGCTCGGAATAAGTATGACTATGACGGCGTTCTGGCGGAGATGGGCTTAGGATCGCCTCCCAACGTGCTGGGCTGTCCGGTGGAAATTGAAGGAAACGATGTGCCGCTTGTTGTGGATACCGTCATCGGCGGGCGCGAGGACCTGGAGAGACTCCAGGTTCCCGATCCCTGGGCGGACGACAAGATGGAGCCGGTAAAGCAGCTGGTAGCGGCTGCGGGCGGTGACCATTTCGTCCTCGGCTCCGTGCGTTCACCGTTCGAATACGCGGCCACGGTGCGTGGTCTTATAGACTTTATGACGGATTTCTACAGGGACCCGGAGCTGGTGAAGGATCTTGTCGCCGCCTGTGTTCCCGTCACGTATGCTGTAGGTAAGGCACTGGTGGAGGCCGGAGTCGACGCCATCGTGATGAAAGATTCGTTTGCCTCTTCCAGCATGATCTCGCCCGAACACTACGAGCAGTTCGCGTGGCATGCGGAGGCTGAAGCCATTGCCGGATTTAAGGGGCTTGCGCCGGTCGTGCTGCATGTTTGCCGCAACAGCATGCCGATACTGACCCGGATGGCCGAGACCGGCGCCGACGTTCTGGAAATAGATTCGCCGGTCGATCTGGCCGCGGCGCGTGATGCGCTCGGCGATAAAGTCGTGTTGAAGGGCAATATCGATGCGGTGACGGTAATTGAAAAGGGTAGCGTTGCCGATGTGGAACAAGCCGTGCGGTTGGCCATGGCGGCGGCCAGGCCCGGGGGCAGGTTCATACTCAGCACGGGAGACTCGATCCCGGTGTCTGCTCCTGAAGAAAACGTCGCCGCGTTGGTCGAATTCGGAAGAAAATACGGAAGGTATTAGAGATGTCAGAAATTCTCGAGAAGTTTCAGCTGGCGATAATCCAGGGCGACGGCGACAAGAGCGTGGATATGGCCGAAGCCATCATCGCCGAGGGAAAAGCAACGCCCGATGAGATCTTTGATTTCTTGGCCGAAGCCATGGAAGTCGTGGGCAGCCGATATGAAACAGGGGAGTATTTCATCCCCGAGATGCTGCGCTCGGCGGAAGCGGTGGAAAAAGCGATGGGGATCCTTGAGCCCTATATGTTCGAGCGCCGGCACGACCAGACGGGCATAATCGTCATGGGGACCGTAAAGGGCGACATCCACAACATCGGGAAGAATATCATTGTGTCGGCACTCAGGGCATCCGGATACGAGGTTCACGATCTTGGCGTCAACATCTCCACGGACAAGTTTGTCAATAAGGTCAGGGAAGTGAACGCCGACATGCTCATGCTCTCGGCATTCACGACCTCAACAAAGTCGGCGCTCATCGATATCATAAAAAGTCTGGAGAGGGAAGGTATGCGCGACCGGATAAAGGTCATATCCGGCGGTGCATCCCATTCCGAGGAATTCGCCCGCGAGGTCGGTGTCGACGGTTTTGCCAAGGATGTTAAAAGCACGCTCGCGGTATGCAGGCGGCTGATGAGCGAGAAGCGTGCGTAAAACGCAGGCCCAACAGGGGTAAGCTAGGATGAACAAAAAAAATTCCGGCTGCAGGGTGATGTTACTGACCCCTCCTCCTCGCGGCCTTTTTAAAGAAGTCACAAAGCGTCCCTGGGTTTCCACGCAACCGCTCGGCCTGGCTTATGTGGCCGCCGCTGTCCGGGACGCAAATTTTCCGGTGGAGATCATTGATGCCTATTCCATGGGTCTGTCCGGTGATGAGATCCGCGAGCGCATCATAGCCTTCCGCCCGCAGGTTGTCGGTATCTCTGCTCTTACGCCACAATGGCCTTCGACTGAAAAGCTTTCCGATCTCGTAAAGGACATCGACAGCGGGATCATTACCGTCGTCGGGGGGCCGCACGCCACCGCTCTTCCCTATGATGTGGCTTCCTATCCCGGAGTCGATGTCGCCGTAGTCGGTGAGGGAGAGGAAATAATGCGGGATATCTGCGAGACGGTGGCGACGGGCGGCGATCTCGAAAACGTGGCGGGCCTCGTGCTGGGAAACAAAGGCAAAATCAGGGCAACCGCCGACCGCGCGAGAATAACCGATCTCGACAGCCTGTCTTTCCCGGCACACGACCTCCTTCCCGAACCGGGTTTCTACAACCCTTATCCTTCATGGGGAAAAACCGGGCTTTTTTCCAGCATGATCAGCGGCAGGGGATGTCCTTACCAGTGTTCCTTTTGTGACGTTACCGCCCAGCAGGGGAAAAGATACCGTCTTCGCAGCGCTGAGAACGTCGTCGACGAGATGGAGTGGCTGAACAGGACCTTCAAGGTCACAACATTCTCATTCAGGGATCCTTCGATGATATGCAGTCGAAAACGTCTGTTGGAGATCTGCCGTCTGATCGGAGAACGGCGGCTGGATATTGTCTGGACCTGCAATGCCCGCGCAAACGAGGTTGATCCCGAGATGCTGGCGGCGATGAAAAAATCAGGCTGCAAGCTTATTCAGTACGGCATCGAAGTCGGTAACGAGGAGATGCTCAAGACCATCAAGAACATCACACGCGCGCAGGTTATCAAAGCGGTCAGCGACACGAGAAAAGCGGGCATCTCCGCCCACGGCTACTTCCTGTTCGGTTTTGTCGAGGAGACCGTTGAAACGATGCAGGAGACCATTGATTTTGCCATGGAGCTGGACCTCGATTCGGCCGGATTTGCCGTCATGGTACCATTCCCCGGCACTCAGGAATTCGATAATTACAGGAAAGAGGGATTACTGCTTACAGAAGACTGGCGCGATTATGACATCATGGGCAAGCCCGTCTATCGTCACAAGCATATTACCAACGGGCAGCTCGCCGCCGCGCCCCGCCGCGCTTACCGCAAATTCTATCTGCGTCCGAAGATCATAATACGTCATATCGCAAGGATGACGTCCCCGAGGGTGATCCGCAACTACCTGCGCAGCGCCCGCATGATGTTAAGCTGACACGCAAGGCAAACGCTCAGCCGTGATACCGGATTATCTTCCCGCATCCACTTTTTATCAGCCCGCCCGTATCTTTTACACGTGTTTTTAGCCAACAGGTTCTTCCCTGCCCGCATCCTTCTGTTGTACTCTGGAATAACCATTTAATGTAATCTGAAAAAATGACTATTCGATGAAAAAACCCGAGAATGAGAGCCAGCTGATGTTGCGGCCGCGTTATCTGGCAGCGTTTGCGTTGCTGGGTGCCCTGCTTTTAGTGCTGCTCTGGCACTTCGGCACGGCTGAAGGTGGCGACGGCGCAAGCGGCGATCCGGCACAGAGGGTCGGCACTACCTCCGATATCACGCCGATGTATCGCGATGCTGATTTTTACGGCATAAATGCCAGCCTGGACGATATCACGCAGGCGGATGTTTCCCAATTGACGCAAGAAGCGGGTTACAGCGATGACTTTGTCCTGGAGGTAAAGGTAAAAATCACCGATACATCGGCACTAACGGCAACAGCGGGCATCGTCTTTTCGGGTGACGATGATCGGACTCATTACAAATACGGCATTTTTCCGAATGAGGGCCGGGTTAAACTAAATATCGCAGGCAGTGAGAGCCGTACTCTGACCCGCTATCAGCCTGAAGCATTCAAGTTAAACCAGTGGCATGCGCTGAAAGTTTCCGCCGCGTCGGGCACGATGCACTTTTATGTGGACGGCGTGGAAGTGACGCCGCCGGAGGGCGTTGCGGCCGGTCCTGGCGCCGAAAGCATAAGCCTCAGGATAAGGAACAGCACCGCCTTCTTCGATGACTGCAAGCTGACGGATTCCCGCACGGGGGCCGTTGTTTTCGATGAAGACTTCCAGGGAGGCGCCGGCGACTGGGAACCTGGTGTCAGCGAAGCCTGGTCGCTCGAAGACGAAGGTGGCAATGCCATTTATCGTGGCAGCGTCTTGCTGGGAGCCGCCAGGCTGATAAGTCCTCAGTTTTCTCCGAAGTTTGTCACCCGTCTTGACCTGCTGGGGGCAACCGGCGCCGGTTCGCTACGGGTCTTTTTGGATTGGAAGGATATCCAGCCCCAGGGGCCTGATTCATTCTACTGGGACTACATGGACGCCATGTTCATCGCCGCTCACGAACGGCACTTAAACATCGTCCCTAGCCTGGTATATGCACCAGCCTGGGCTGTGGCAGAGGAGCATCGGCCTGAAAGGGCGGTATTCTCCTATCCTCCGGAGAACCAGGCCGACTTTGCCCGCTTCGTCGAGACGGCCGTACGCCGTTACATGCCGGGCGGAGAACTAGCGCGCCAGCAGGGCTGGAGTGACGGCTACGGCGCGACCCATTATGAGATAGGCCATGAGCATAACGTTAGCCGCGTGCTTAAGCAGGACGGTTCGTTGTTCTTCACCGGCTGGCTTGGTGACATTGACGAATACGTGGATCTGCTCAAGACGGGTCATGACGCGCTCAAGGGCTCATGTCCCTCCTGTCTGGTGCTCAACGGCGCCACCACCGACGGCATGCTCCCCGCATACGGCGGCCGCAGGGACCCAACCGGGGTGCGCCAGTATCTCTGGCAGGGAGTCGAAGATCTGTACGAAGCAATACAAAAGCGTCATCCGGGCGATCCCAACGCCGCGGATAATTACTTCGATATCCTCAACATCCACACGTACGAATGGTTTATGTTCTCGGCCGAAGGCAAGTATCCCGATCTTTACCGGCCTTACGCATACCCGGACCCGCTCTGGTATCGAGACAGGTTAGGCAACGTCACCGAGGTCATGGCCAGGTATGGTGACGCCGACAAGGAAATCTGGCTTACGGAAACAACCTACCCAAGCACCGACGACGGGGATCCTCTTTCTGGCTTCCTGGGAGAGCAGGGACAGGCGGACGCCCTCAGGATGGCTTACAAGGAGGCATCACTGTTTCCCCAGGTGAAGAGGGTTTACTGGTGGTATGACTATGATGTGACCTATTCCCTGGGTCTCATCCGCAAGGACATGTCCACAAAACCGTCATATGACGCATTTCAGGAGCTGACAGGCAGAAAGCTGCCCTAGAGGTCTACTGCTGTGCTTTAGGCGGTGGTCCGACCCGGTATACAGTGAAATTCTCCACCGGCGCATCGGTTATCGCGTAAGGAAGCAATCCCCAGTGACTGCCGTAAAAACCGGCGTTACCTTCAAAGCTCATCACCCTGAGCGGCATGTCCCAGCTGGAACTGGTTGTCTCAAGCGGCTGCATGCGACTGGTGACGGAGTCCGCCAGAGGCCAGTCCGTGAACCCGGGCCTCACTATCAGGTCTCCCTCGTGAACCGCCTCGTTTGCCGAAGTCAGATACTGGTATCCCTGCGATTCCATGTAATGCCTGAATCCCCATTCGCCCACGAACCAGACGGTGCCGTCGGTCTCGTAACTTCCCGAGAGGTTGAGCGCATAATGCTTATAGCTTTTAGCCATCTGGAAGTCCGCCGCCGATACCGCGTTGGCGACTAGTACGGTCATGATTACGGCGCTGACTATCAACGCCCTGGTTAATGCCCTGGATGCAATGCCGGCTTCCGCCTCGCGCATCATCAACAGCACAAGGGGGGCCAGCAAAGGCAGACTGTACTTGGCCGGAGCATGGGGGAGCAGGACACAGATGGCGATCATCATCGCAAGCAGCCAGAAGGCGAGAAATATGAAATCAGTGTCAACCGGCAGACGTTTGAGCGCGTTACGCGCCTGCACGATACTCTCACTGAAGACCGCAAGCACAGTCATTCCGGCCGCGGTCATGAAAACAGAATAGAGAATGGTCGAAGAGAGTGGAAACCCGTTTTGGTAGTGGAAGACACCCAGCGCGACAGACCCGGCTACCGCCAGTGGCAGCAGCAGGTAGCGCTTTCTTCTTAAGGCGAAGAATCCGGCCAGAAACAGCGGGAAGACGGAAGCGCCGCCGATCTGCGCGAGCATGCCCTCGATGCGGCTGCTTATGTGGTCGCTGTCGACGTTAAGACCTCTGGCGTGGGTGAACCGGGGTAGTTCTCCGTAGGCCGAGAGACTGTAAAGGGCGTAAAGCAGGAAACCCGCCAGCGGCAGCGCCAGGGGCAATGCCGTCCTGAGGTTCAGTTTGCCGTTGACCCAGGCATAGATCGCCAGTAACGGCATAAGGGCCAACGCCTGGTAGCCCGCAAAAACCGCCAGAAACGCGAGACAACCGGCCAGAGCCAGCAGACGGGCATCATTTTTATCCACGCCGTATATATATGCGCTGGTGGCGGCCAGCCAGAAAGCCAGCATGGGCACATCAGCCATCAGCGTGTGCGACATGGTCATGACTACGGGGGTAGCCAAAAGCAGCAGCGTCGACAGCATGGCGTTCCTGGTAAATCTCCTCGAAAGGAAAAACATGGAAACCCCGGCTATCAAGGGGAAAACGATGAACGACAGGTGCAGCGGCGATTCCGATTCGCTGCCGGTGATCCTCATCACAAGCGACATATACATCTGGTCGAGCGGCGGATGGGTATCTCTCCACTGTCCGATCTGCTCGCCCATGAGGCGGTAGTCATCCATGTGCTGTTGCAGGGGCGACTCGAGGTTTGTACGGGCGAAGTCCCAGAAGATCGCGTCGTCGATGTGCAGTGCCTGACCTGCAAAAGGTATGGTTATGGCAAGGACAAAGGCGAAGATGGCGCAAATGCTCAGCGCCAGCGAAAGACGCTTTGCCTGTACGTCCGCGCGTGAGCCAAGGGATAGTGGACCCGCGGATTCCATGGGCGGTTCCAGCGTGCCTGACTCCATGGAGGCGCAGGTGGATATATGCGCCTGCCGGCCCGCATCTTCTGTTGTCAGGGGAGTATCTATAGCGCCGAAACAGACTTTCTGCCGGGCAGTTCCAGGAATTGTCTGGCGACCCGCCCGGACATCAGGGGATTGAAAAGGATGTTTGTCACGAAATAGCATTCGTGTGAACAGTAACACTTTGTTTTATGGATTTTAGCCCTGACACTATCCGCCTTGGCAGAGTAAAAGATCTTTTTGAAGTCATAGCCCGCATCTCTGACGTTTCCCATGCTCTCGCCAAGGATCTCGCAGGGAAAGACTTCGCCGACTTCGTTCATTACCGCGGTGATCCTGCCGGCGTAGCAGGGAAGTTGCCGCCGGCTTTGTCTGACCGTTTCATAGATCATGTTCCTCTGCACCAGGTCCTGGGCTGATTTTAATCGGGCCAGAGTGAAATGGTACATCTTTGGCTTGCTGCCTTTCAAGTCTTTTTCCAACCTTTGAACAGCGCGACGGTATTTCTCCAGATCGACGTCTTTGTAGTGGTCGTCGGCGGGGTTCCCCCTCACCAGGGAAATCGTATGAGTCTCGCATCCCGGCAGGGTGTTCACAAAATCGATGATATCGTCCATCTTGTCCTGGTTTTCCCTGCAAAATACGGTATTTATTCCCAGTTGCAGATTGTCGTAACGCTCACCCAACTGCCTGAGCCCCTCGTAAGTTTCCATGGCGTTTTCAAAGTTTCCGGGTGTGTTGCGGAGGCGGTCGTGGTCGTCGCCAATGCCGTCGAGTGAAACCTTTGAGACCACCGCGCTTTGGGGGCAGCGTTTGAGGATCTCCTCTGTAGCCGGGATCACCAGGTTCGGCGCCATACCGTTCGTTGGCAGGGTGATGATCACCGGATGCGTATTGCGGTAAAAGGATTCGACGATATCGGGCAGATCCTTGCGCAAATATATCTCACCGCCGGAAAACAGCAGCCACAACAGGTCTCCCATGGAGCTGGAGACTTTCTCGATCTCATCAAGTGTAAGTTCGTCGCGTCCCGTATGCCTGTCCTGCCAGTAAAAACAGAAAGGACAGCGCGCGTTGCAGCGAGCGGTCACAAAGAAGGTGAACTGGAGGGGCTCACGTTTGTAAAAGATCGAGGGGATATATTTTAGTGACGAATACACCGGGTCGGCTCACTTCCGCTCTGGCTGATGTCTTTTAAGTATAGCGCCGCATCAGTTTGACTTCCCAGAGATATTTCATCGTGCCCATCGCGGAACCATATGCAACCGCGTATGGATAAACAAGCTGGTAGTAGGCCATGGCCCGCGCCAGGAACCACAGACCGCGCTCGCGCTTTATCAGGCTCAGGAGCCTGTAGCTGACAGCGACGTTGAGTATGTAGAGGATCGCTACGGGAATGATCAACCACCAGACACGCGTGACCGCAAGCACTACAAGCAGCCCCAGGTTGATAACCTGCGTGCCGACATTGACTTTCAGCTCGTATGAAGCCGCGCCCGAGTCTTTGGTTACATCCCGGTTTTTGAGCGAGTACATGGTCCAGTACTTGCTCTTCTTGATGGCATTCCTTACAGAGCGGGTCAGGTTGAAGCGAAACATGTGCTGCACCTGGATGTCGGGCGACCTTGTAAGCTGGTGACCGGCCCTGAGCATCCGGTGGCAGAGTTCCACGTCTTCGACGCTCGCCTGATGCCCGATGAACGAGTCTTCGATAAAGCCGCCGAACTCCTCGAAAGTGCTCTTGCGGATCGCCAGGCAATGAGTGGCGATGTAGTCCGGGTGTTCCACCTTCGTCTCGACGTGGTGGATATAGAGCGACTGGAAAATGCTGAAAAAGTCCTTGTCCCAGGGTTCCCTGGTGTAGGCGCCACCCACGCAGATGCTGTCGCCGCGCAGAAGTTCGTTGATGCTGTTCTCGATCGTGTTGGGCAGGACGATGCAGTCGGCGTCTATGAAAAGGATTATCTCACCGCGCGCCGCGCGGACCCCGGCGTTACGCGCTTTCGATACGCCCATGTTCTTATCGAAGTCGATCAGATGGAACGGGTAGCGCTCCGAAAGGCCTTCGAGCACTTCGAGGCTGTTGTCGGTCGAGCAGTCATTGATCACGACGGCTTCAAAATCACGAAAAGTGGATTCATAAAGTGCCTTAAGGACCGGCGTGATGCAATCGGCGCCGTTATAGAGCGGGATGATGACCGAGACCATGGGAGCGGTCTCGCTATCGGGTACGGAACTGGCAAGGTCTTCAGCTTCGGTTGGTATCGGTTGTTGTTGTTTCATCATCAGCTCTTGTCTTTTTTTCCGGCTGCACCAGAGGTTTCAGCAGGACGGTCTACCTTCAGCGAATCTCTTTTGACCCAGAGCCAGAAAAAGCTGGTGCCGCCTTTGAGCACGGTTGTGAAATCATACCAGCTGCGCACTTCCAGCAGCCGTCTGAAAATGAACTTCGGCCGCGAATAGAAGCGCCTGAACGCCAGCGTTCTCAACTCGTCGATCTGTTCGCCGGTCATGGTATAGGGCACGAAAGCCCCTCCCTCGAATGTGTAGTCATCGGTGTTGGATGACATTGTGCCGTACTCGTCAATATTTTCATAAAGTTCGGTTCCGGGAAAGGGTGTCATCGAATGGAAGTTGGCATAATGGGGATCGAGTTCAATGGCGAACTCGATCGTCTGGAGGGCTTCTTCGTAGGTCTCGCCCGGGATGCCGATGATGAACGGCGTATAGACTTTCAGTCCCGCTTTTTTGGCGGCTTTTACCGCCTCGCGGGTCTGGTCGAGCTTTATGCCCTTCTTCATCGTGTTGAGGTTCTTCTGTACCCCGCTTTCGGCGCCATAGAGTATTGCCCAGCAGCCAGCCTTCTTCATCTCTTTGAGCAGCTCGTAATCGACCGTGTTTACCCGGGAAGAGACATAAAAACTGAACTTGAGCCGTTTCTCCCTCAGCTGCCGGAAGATTTCCAGGGCGCGCGCGCGGTCAGCGGTAAAGGTCTCGTCAAGGAAGCGGATCTCGCGAAAACCGTAGTGGTTGATCAGCTCCTCGATCTCTTTGACCACATTCTCGACACTACGGAAGCGTATCCTTCGTTCCCCCTTCATCTGAAAACAGTAGATACAACGGGCCTTGCAGCCGCGTGAGGTCATGACGATGGCGATGGGTTTTTCCTTGTAGCTTCCGGGAGGCGACTCATACTTGTCAAAATCTCCAAGCAGCTCGCGTCGTGGAATGGGAATCGAATCGAGGTCTTCTATCAGTGGCCGCGGCTCGTTCTTGATGATGGCGCCATCATCGGCGCGGAACGCGACACCGGCTATGCCCGTAAGGTCTTCACCCTTTTCCAGCTTCGCAATCAATTCAGGGACCGTCTTCTCCCCCTCACCGATGACTATCGAATCGAGGGCTGCGCATTGCTGAAGGCATTTCTCCTCGACCGCGGAAGGGTATGGGCCCGCGGCCGTAACATGTATGGAGGGATCGATCGCCTTGATGTCCTCAGCCGTTTTAATGGCCTTGGTCCACATGGAGGCATTTGCCGAGACGCCGACGAATCCGGGCTTGAACTCTCTGACCTTCTCCATGACTTCGCGGTGAGTCCAGAAGGCGCCGTCTACAAGTTCCACCTCGTGACCGGCTTCCTGGATGCACGTGGCGATGTAGAGGAGCCCAAGCGGATGCTGGTAGCTGATCGCCGATTTGGCGAGTTTGGAGGGATAGATGTCGTCAGGCTTCCACGACGGTAGTATGACCATTGACTTCAATTGCGGACTCCTCAATACGGAAGCATCAGCGCTTGCTGATCCAATCCGTGTAATGTCTTATAACGTGAGAGAAGAGCGCAAAAAAAGAACCATTGGAAATAGACCAGTGGTAAAAAAAATCCCCGACATCCCCTCACCCCGAAGCGTGACTAAAGTTTAACAGAGAAATATAGCTATTTCCACAGTCTTTATCGCAATGAAAGGGGTTTAAACCCGGTTTTCTTCACCGGCGCCGTTTGTCTGCCTTTTGCTTTTCTGCTACGCTAAATTTGCTTTTGATACCCGTAAGCCGCCCGGTATTTTCCATACAGGCGGCGCCTTCTTCAAGACAGAAAACTGATGCCATCGAGTGATTGATCATGGCTGCTGAAAACAATCAGGGCGGCAATGCCGCCAGGACCTCCGGCTACGGTGTCGCCGTCGATGTCGGCACCTCGAGTATCTGGTCCAGGCTTACGGACCTTGCCTCTGGCGATGTCCTGGATACCCTCGTCGTTCCCAATCCCCAGCAGCAGCACGGCGCCGATATAGCCAGCCGCCTGGGCCTGGCTTCGGAAGATCCGAACATCAGGGCGTTGCTCCACTCCGAGGTCATAGTGACCCTCAATGAATCAATCGACCGGCTTTGCTCCGATGCCGGTGTTTCGAGCGAGGAAGTTACCGAGATATCGGCCGTGGGCAACTCGGCCATGTACGCGTTCCTCCTGGACGTCGATCCGACGCCACTCTGCGGCACGCCTTTCAATCTCAAAAGGGCAAAGGATTATTACGGCCCGGCTGGAGATCTGGGCGTGAACCCGCCGGATGCGAACCTCTTTATTCCGGCCCCGATCTTTGGATTCGTCGGCGCCGATGCGCTGGCGGACATCCTTCTTATCAAGATGGCGGATAGCGACGACCTGGAACTGATAGTCGACGTTGGGACCAACTGCGAGATGGCCCTGGGCAACCGTGACAAGATTCTCGTCGCATCCAGTCCGGCCGGCCCCGCCTATGAAGATACGCATATGTCATTCGGCCTCTCCGCGACCGAGGGAGCAATTTACAAGGCACGGTTAAGCGGCGAGGACTTTGAATATTCGGTGGTCGGCGATGGTGAGCCCAGAGGCATCTGCGGTTCGGGTCTGATTGATATAATTGCCGGGATGAGAAGAAACGGCTGGGTGGATGAAGGCGGACGGCTGCTGCGCGAAGGACCGGTTGTCATCGCCGGCGGTGAAGATCCGATCACCATCAGCCAGCATGATATCCGCTCTTTTCAGCTGGTAAAGGCCTCAGTCCACGCCGCCATCGCCGTTCTGCAGAACAAGATAGGCAGCCATTCCCTCGGGCGGATGCTGATCACGGGCACCTTCGGAAGCTATATCGATCTCGACAACGCCCGCCTGTTGAAGATGTTTCCCGACCTACCCAATGAGAAGATAGAAGTCGTGGCCGACGCCGCCTGCCAGGGCGCCGTCCTTATGCTGGGAGAAGAGCATCGCCAAAGACTTTCGAGTATCCGCGCGGGAATAAGGCATGTAGCCTTGCCGCTCGACAAGAGTTTCCAGGACGAGTTCGTCCGGCAGATGGCTATTTAGCGTAGCTGCAGCCGGCTTTTCCTTTTCGCAGAAACACCAATATCACAAACCATGCATGATTGTTTTTCCCATATCATCGCCACCGATCCATAAAACCATCCGAAGTACATTTCAAGAACTCATTGGTGCTGTTATTGATATTTGGTGGATATTAGATATACCTAAAATAGTTTACTTAATAAATTTCGTCCAGTTTACATGAGGGGTTACTTGTATGAATATATACATACTGATTTGCTATGGCGGCAGACATAACTATCCGACCGTGCCGTCTGCAGTTTGAGTCGGCTGGAGGACCAGGGCGGAGTGACTTGTACGGAGAGATCTTTCGAAGAGACAGCTTACTCACTGCCGGTCAAAACTTTTTAAGTTTCAGTTATTGCGATCAGGGACAGATTGATGAATAAGAAGTGACGTAACCGGCTTATTGCCGGCAAAAATGGGGGCTTCTTGGAATCATCACTTGAACCGGGACGTTCGTGGCGGCATTTCGCGCGTCTGTGCAATTTCATTGTATTCCTCTTTGCGGGCATGTTTTTTTCACTCACGGCGGAGGATATCGCCGAGGCGGCTACAACCCTGCGCATCAGGGATGACTCGACCGGAGGAGATTGCAGGCAGGCCGGTTCGTGGGACTTCGGCAGCAGGACCTGCACGCTCACAGCGGATTCGGGTTATCTGTTCATAATCGAAAGCAACGGTGTGACCCTTGACGGGGCAGGCCATACTCTGACCGGCGCCGGGCCCATAAACCGTGCCGATTTTGTTCCGGGCCCGGATGGGGGAGGCTTCGCGGTCGACGTGACCGGCAGGAGTGGGATCACGGTCAGGAACCTCAACCTGACTCGCCACGATTATGGGGTCCACTTAAACCACTCAAACAATGTCACAGTCTCCGGTGTCACGACATCCTTGAGCGGTCTTGCCGGTATCTCCTTAAGCTATTCCAGCAATAACATCATAAAGGACAACTCGATCTCAAATCCCAGTATGAATACGGGAATCTGCATCGGATACGCCAGTAGCAACAACCTTATTACCGGCAATCGGGTTTCAAATAGTGACAGAGGTATCTATCTTCACGAC
Organism: Thermoleophilia bacterium; assembly: GCA_041660545.1. GTDB lineage: Bacteria > Actinomycetota > Thermoleophilia > BMS3ABIN01 > BMS3ABIN01 > JBAZWE01. The sequence goes on along the minus strand of JBAZWE010000006.1, from coordinate 37,260 downwards.
GCCTCGAACGGTAATGATATTACCGGCAACATTCTTGACAATAATCTTTGGGGGTTGACTCTCTGGATGAATAATAGTAACAATCGTCTGGCTGGAAACAGAATCACGGGAGGTCTGTACGGCATTTATCTGCACGACTTGAACCTCAACAACGATCTCCTCGCCAATACCATCTCGGCTAATTCGACCGGGATCCGGATAAATGCCATGGGTACAAATCACGTCATCAACAACAATCTTTTAGGAAACACAATTCAGGCTCAGATGAGCGGCGCTGGCGGGGTCTTCAATCATGAGGCTCCGGAGGGCGGTAACACCTGGGATGATTACGACAGCCCGGCGGAAGGGTGCAGTGACGCCAACGGCGATGGTTTCTGTGACGCACCGTATTCCTTTTCCGGAGGAACGGATCAGCAGCCCAGGGTCAACAGGTCAGTCTGGCCCTGTATCAAGACCGCGCTGACCACATCCGTGGACGGTGATTGGTGGGCGTCTTATACCGACTACCTTCAGAGGGAGCTGTCGGTCGAATATACGATCACCAATCAGGGACTCGCACACGCATACGACGTGACGGTAGATGCGAGCGTTTGCAGTAGCGGGGTGGCAGTAACGAGTGAGCTGCCCATGGCCGTGGCTGCAAGCCTGGCCGGCAACAACGGTTGGGCGCCAGCAATACTCAAATATAGCGTTCCGGAAGGCGTATCGATGTTCAGGACAGTGATATTCACCGCCGCAGCGGATGGTTGCAACGGCGTCCATTATTATCCGCACGACCTGCCTGGGTACTAGACCGGCGGGCGAAATTAATCTGACAGACGGCCCGGGCGGGCCGTTTCTTTTTCACATGGTTTTGCCTCAGCTTTCATCTTCGGACATTTGGCGACAGGGTGGAAAAACAGCTAAGATGACTAGGAAGTATTAAGTCGATGGTCGGTCGGTGGCCGCTCCCGGAACCTGGAATCGAATAGCAATATGACAGAACATAACTCGGGCAACCGATTCGAAGATTCCCATAACGATGGGAACAGAAATCCAGGTTCGCAGATTCCTCGGGACGACCGAAATACCGGTGACGGCGGCTGGGTATCACATCCTCCGACTCAATGGACTCCGACGCCAAGAGTGGATTATCCGAATTCCACCGCGGGGATGGGAACACCACCGGAGTATCAGGCACAATCCTCCACAAAAGCTAAAAACAGCAGCTGGTACTCGCCAAGAAGAATTTTACGTGACCTGGTCATCCCGCTGGTCTTTGCATTTGCCCTGGCCATGTTCGTGCAGGCGACAGTGGCAAAGCCGTATCAGATACCTTCTCCATCGATGTACCCCACGATTCAGGTTTTCGACCGCATTCTGGCCAACAGACTGATATACCGGTTCCACGGCGTCCAGCATGGTGATGTCATCGTTTTCAAACCGCCGACAGCCGTAGACCCGGAGACTCCCTATGTTAAGCGCGTGGTGGGTTTGCCGGGCGACACCGTTGAGATCCGTGCCGGCAAGACATTTGTCAACGGGGAGGAATTCGTTGTGGCCGCGGCCGCCGCACCTACTTACACAAGGCCGGCCGAGGTCGTTCCGGAAGGCATGCTGTTCGTGCTGGGGGACAATCGCAACGAGAGCCAGGACAGCCATATCTGGGGCTACGCTCCCGTCGACAACGTTATCGGCCGGGCGGATGTTATCTACTGGCCACCCGATCATATGCAACTGCTGGGGAACTGAACCAGATCAGAAATCCGAAAGACGCTCCCTGTGTACGTAAGTTGGGAGTCCACATCAGAACCGGCAGCGGTCTGCCGGCCGCAGCCCGCCATGCAGACGAGATCGGCTCTACCTCCTACCAGATCATGTCGGGAAATCCCTCTGCGTGGAATCCGGGTGTGCTGGACTCCGGGCAGGTCGAAAAATACCGCAAGCTGGTGGCGGAAAAAAAGCTTGGGCCCGTATTCCTCCATGCCGGTTACCTGATCAACCTCTCCTGCCGTACGGGCAGGAATGCTCCCATTTATGGCAAGTCCATCAAGCTGTTGCAGGAGAATATCGACCGGGCTGCGATTCTTGGCTGTGAATATGTGGTCGTACACATGGGAAGCAGGCGAGGCGGAGCAGCCGACAAGGCGCTCAAGGCCCTGGTGGAAGGCATCGGCCGTCTGCATCCGACGGTTCCAGACAGGCTGCCGGACGAGACAGAGCCACCCGGGCCGCCGATGTTGCTCCTGGAAAACAGCGCCGGCTCTGGAGATATGGTCGGCGCGAGCTTTAAAGAGCTGGGCGAGGTGCTGGGCGCCGCTGAAGTTCACGGCGTGAGGATGCCACTGGGGATATGTCTGGATACCGCCCACATGTGGGGCGCCGGTTACGACATCTCATCGAAAAAACGTGTTGATATAATAGTAGAAGAATTTGACAGATATGTGGGATTAGAACGGCTGAAGCTGGTCCATTTCAACGACTCTCCCGTGGAACTGGGCTCAAGACGTGACAAGCACGAGCACCCCGGTTGCGGCCTCATCCCGATGGCCGGCCTCCGCGCTTTCGCGCGGCACGAGAAATTATGCCCGGTGCCGCTGATCATGGAGACTCCCGGAAGCACCAACCCCACCGATGAAGAGCGCATGGCCGATCTGCGGGCGTTGGCCGGCAGTTAGCCAGCGTTCACAGGTTCTGTGACGGGGTTTGCCGTTAACGGGGGTGTATCACTCAGTTTGTTTGACGCGGAAAGATCCTTTGGGCGACGAAACGGGCCGCAAGTATACAAGTGAAATGCAGCCCGATATGTCTTAGAGCCAGTCAGAACTCAGCGGCAGGCTGTGAATGCGGGAAATATGAGCATCGTATGCGCGTTTATTGCGCGCATAGAGAGCGGACACCAGGGCGTTGGCGATGCTGAAGGCGCCCACCAGGGAGGGCGCGAACGAAGTCGAATCAAGGTAGCAGTAAAGATTCCTGTCGCAATGTTTGGCGACCTCGGAGAGTGTATTGTCGCTGATTCCAACCGACACGGTTCCCCTTTCACTTGCAGCCTTGATAAGCCTCAGCAGGAACTGGTGGGCGGTCTTGAATCCCACGGCGACAAGTATCGATTTTTCACCCATGTCAGAGACCGCCGCCACCGAATCTTCCGAGTTGCTGGTGACGACTATAACCGGCAAGCCCATGATCGTAAGATAATAACGCAGGTAATCGACAACAATGGCTGCCTCGGAAATCCCCGCGATGATGATCGCGTCGGCGTTCTCGATAAGTTCGACTATTCCCAGGAAGTCGTCCGTGCGATTGCGTTTCATCGTCTCTTCGAGGATGTTGACGTCGGTGCGGACCGCCCTTCCTGAAAAATCGTCGTCGACGGGGAAGTGAAGCTGGCCGTCGATGCCGGTCTCGGCTGGCGATGAAAGCAGCCGGTGCTCCTCCCATGCGGTTTTCATCATCTCAGAATAGCCGGAGAAGCCCAGGAATTGAGCGAAGCGGACGACGGTGGAACTTGTCGTGCTCGTGCGGAGAGCCAGTTCCTGTGCGGACATGAACGGCGCTTCGGAGAGATGGTCGATCAGGTAGCGGGCGATACCCTTTCTTGACCTGGAGAAAGTTTCGAAGTCATCCTGAAGGGCACGCAGTAGACTGCCGTTGCCTGTCCTTGCTTTACGCTTCGCCGCCATGGTGGAGAAAGGTTATAACAGCGGGAAAAAAGTTGCAATTTAGCCCGGGAGTTTCCGGGTTTTATCCCATCCCCACATCCTGTTCCTTCTGGAGCTTCTTGCCTTCGGTCTGCAGTGAGGGGGCCACCATGACCTCGGCCTTCTGGAAGGCCTGGATATTCTCGTAGCCGCAGGTCGCCATCGAAGTCTTGAGGGCACCGAAAAGGTTGAGCGTACCGTCGTTCTCGCGGGCGGGACCGACGAGGATCTCTTCGAGGGACGCCACCTGGTTGGTTTTTACGCGGGTGCCACGTGGCAGCTGTGGATGGAAAGTGGCCATGCCCCAGTGATAACCACGGCCGGGCGCCTCATTGGCCCGTGAGAGGGGCGAGCCGATCATCACGGCGTCGGCGCCGCAGGCGATGGCCTTGCAGATATCGCCACCGGTGCGCATACCGCCGTCGGCGATGACATTGACGTAGTCTCCGGTATCGAGCAGATGTTGTATACGCGCGGCCGCGGCGTCGGCAATGGCCGTTGCCTGGGGAACGCCGATGCCGAGCACGCCGCGGGTTGTACAGGCGGCGCCTGGTCCGACTCCGACGAGCACACCGAAGGCGCCGGTGCGCATCAGGTGAAGAGCGGTGGTATAGGAGGCGCAGCCGCCGACGATCACGGGAATCGGCACTTCTGCGATAAATTTCTTTAAGTTCAGCGGCTCGACGATGGAACTCACGTGCTCAGCGCTGACGACCGTGCCCTGGATAATCAATACATCGAGGCCGGCATCGATAACGGTCTTGTAATACTGGGTGACTTTCTGGGGCGTCAGCGAAGCGGCCGCAAGCACGCCCTGGCTCTTGATCTCCTTGATCCGCTGCGCGATCAGCTCTTCCTTTACCGGCTCCTGATATATCTCCTGCAGTCCGGAGGTCGCCTGGACGGCGGGAAGTTTGGCTATCTTTTCCAGTTGCTCGTCCGCATTCTCGAAGCGGGTCTGGATGCCCTCGAGGTTAAGTACGGCCAGACCGCCGATCCTGCCCATCGCGACGGCGAAATTCGCATCAACGACACCGTCCATGGCCGAGGCCAGACAGGGGAGTTCCAGCTTGTGTTTGCCAATGGACCAGGTGATATCGACATCCTCTACATCACGGGTCCGACGGCTGGGAACGATGGCTATGTCGTCCAGCCCGTATGCTCTTCTGCCTTTTTTACCTCGTCCGATTTCGACTTCCATGAACCCTCCGGGGAGCAAATTTATCTGGGAAAACCACGCCCGCGGCCCATTTCGGAGCTTTAGGTTACGGGGGATGCTACACCCTGCAATTGCACTTTTCAACCCGAAAGGCGAGTATTGTACCCGGCTTTGGGCCGGGGAGCTTGCGGAGCGTCACGCACATCTTTCCTCCGGTCATTAAAGCGGTCTTGAGTAACATCGCTGCAGGCCGCCCCCATGCCCGGTGGCGCCTGAATTTGTAAGCCCCCCGGCAGTTGGATAAGATGTTTGTACGCAATTTACGGAGGTTTTTGAGAATATGAGCGATATGAAGATAGGCACAATGACAGTCAAAGCGGGGCTGGCCGAGATGCTCAAGGGTGGCGTTATCATGGACGTAACCAATGCCGAGCAGGCCAAAATCGCCGAGGAGGCCGGGGCATGCGCCGTCATGGCTCTCGAGCGCGTACCGTCCGATATCCGCGCCGACGGCGGCGTCGCCCGCATGTCGGACCCGGAGATGATAAGGGAGATACAGGCTACCGTGACTATTCCGGTGATGGCCAAAGCCCGTATCGGACATTTTGTCGAGGCGCAGATACTGCAGTCCCTCGAAGTCGATTACATTGATGAGTCCGAGGTGCTGACCCCCGCCGACGAGGCCAACCACATAAATAAATGGAAGTTCACCGTGCCGTTCGTTTGTGGCGCTGTCAACCTGGGCGAGGCGCTTCGGCGCATCTCCGAGGGCGCGGCGATGATCCGTACCAAGGGTGAAGCCGGTACCGGCAACGTGGTCGAGGCGGTTCGGCATATGCGTGCCATCACCGGCGAGATCAGGCAGCTTGCCGGCATGGACGAGGATGAGCTGTTCGTGGCCGCCAAGGAGCTGCGCTCGCCGATAGAGCTGGTCAAATGGGTGGCTGACAACGGGAAACTGCCGGTTGTCAACTTCTCGGCGGGCGGGCTGGCTACTCCGGCTGACGCCGCCCTGATGATGCAGCTGGGGGCCGAAGGCGTCTTCGTGGGTTCGGGAATCTTCAAGAGCGAGGATCCGGCCGGCCGCGGCAAGGCCATCGTCGAAGCGACCACGCATTACAAAGACCCCGAGGTGCTGGCGCGCGTATCCTCCGGTCTGAAAAAAGCCATGATCGGCATGGAGATAAAAGAGATCCCCGAGGAAGACCTCCTGCAGCACCGCTAAACCCAGGGAGAAATCCGGGACACCTTACTAAAACACCCGGATGCGTGGACAGGGAAAGGTTTGTCCGGCAGATGCTTTATTCGCCAGGGCTGATTACTTACGCGGCCCTGTGCTTGATAAAAGTGCCCTTGTCGTATTCCTCGAAAGCGATCCGCAGTTCTTCCCGGGTGTTCATGACGATCGGGCCGTACCACGCCACGGGTTCGCCAATCGGCTGACCCGACAAAAACAGGAACCTGAGCGGCTCTTCGCCGGCCCGGACGACGACCTTGTCGCCTTCATCGAACAGCACCAGGCCTTCATTTCCGACAGTCGTATCTCTCCGGGTATCAAAAAAGCCGCTGCCCGAGATCACATATGCGAGCACCGTATGACCTGGCTTCGTCAGGTGCTCGAACTTCGAATGAGGCTGAACCGTGACATCGAGATATTCGGGGTCGGTCACGATATCCCGCACCGGTCCCTGAATATTGCCGGCGACGCCGCAGATCACCCTGACCTCGACGCCATCATCCAGCTCGACCGTCGGTATCTGCAGCGCTTTCACATCCCGGTAGCGCGGGTCCATCATCTTGCTTGATGCGGGCAGGTTAGCCCAGAGCTGGAACCCCTGCATCGAACCGGCGGCATCGCCCTTCGGCATCTCCTGATGGATGATGCCGCTGCCCGCGGTCATCCATTGCACGTCTCCCGAAGAAATTATGCCCCGGTTATCCATGCTGTCGCCATGCTCTATGTCGCCTTTGAGCACGTATGTGATTGTTTCTATGCCACGGTGCGGGTGCCACGGAAAACCTTTGATAAAATGCTCGGGATTGGCCGAACGGAAATCATCCAGCATCAGGAACGGATCGAAGAGCGGAACTTCATTATTTCCAAAAGCGCGTTTTAAGTGCACGCCGGCGCCCTCCAGTGTCGGCATGCTGCTGAAAGTCTTGCGAATATTTCTAGCCGTTTTCATGACGGACTCCATTGTTTGCTTTACTTTCTTCTAATTGTTCCCGCAAATATGGAAATAAATCCACGAGTGCCAAAGCCGCAAAAATTTTATGGGATAATGAAACTTCGAAATGAGTGATTCCGGAAAAAAAGAATTGACGATAGGCGTTCTCGCCCTGCAGGGGGCTTTCCGCGAACACGCGGTGGCACTGGAAAAATGTGGCGCCACGCCCCGCAAGGTGCGACGCCGCCGCGAACTCGACGGTCTCGATGCCCTGGTCATCCCGGGCGGAGAAAGCACCACCATCGGCAAGCTGATGGTCAGCTACCACCTGCTTGACGAGATCAGGGCGCTTGGCGCGCAAGGCATGCCCATGTTTGGCACGTGCGCGGGAATGGTCATGATGGCCAGCGCGGTGGTGGAAGGAGACCAGCCGTTGCTCGCCCTCATGGATATACGTGTGAACCGCAACGCCTTCGGACGCCAGGTCAAAAGCTTCGAGGCGCGGCTGAACATTCCGGTATTAGGCGCCGAGCCCTTTCCGGGAATTTTCATCCGCGCACCCTGGATCGAGTCGGCCGGCAATGGTGTCGAGGTCCTTTCCGAACACGACGGCCACCCGGTCGCCGCGCGGCAGGACAACATCCTGGTTACTGCATTTCATCCGGAGCTAACTGAAGACCTGCGCCTGCACCGGCTTTTCCTGGAGATGGTAAAGACGCACTCCTAAAGCCGTTCTTTAAATGTATAACCGGGAAATAAGGACTGGTTCCAGACAGACCTCGGATTCCTGTTGACATGAGATGATAAATCAGACGTGGTCGCATTTTGCGATCACTTCCACTGTCGCCAATATTGACAACTCCCATCCCACGTCTGTGATAAAATTACATCAGAAAATTCCACAGCATGTGAACAATAATTGTGATCACAGGATTGTGATGGTTGTTGGTCTGTCTACTGTTTTAAGTCACAAATTGCGACCGCAGATCAAGACAGGTAACTATGACGTCCGGCAAGATAGTCCTGGTTAAGAAACAGGCTCCTGCCAGGAAAGGCACTCCCGCGAAGTGAAAGAAAGTATCGTTTTTCCCAACCAGATGATTGCCACCCCGCACTGATGTAATATTACTGCCAGGTTAACCATGCAAAAACTCAGGGGTTTGTGGACAAACCGTGTTGCAGTCGACGCCGCACAACCAGACAAGCGCTGGTAAAAGATAACCTGGAGGAAATGACGGATGGACTATCTGTTTCCCGTCTCCAACGTAGAGACAAATATTCTCATCCCGCCACTGGTGGCGTTTCTTATCTCGTCATTCACGTCTATGAGCGGGGTATCGGGCGCCTTTCTCATCCTCCCTTTCCAGATGAGCTATCTCAATTACACCACCACCTCGGTCAGCAGCACCAATTTCGTCTTCAACATCGTGGCGATCCCCAGCGGAGTCTATCGATACATCCGGGACGGGCGCATGGCCTGGCCGCTGACCTGGGTCGTTATCGTCGGTACTCTCCCGGGCGTTTTCATCGGGTATTACCTGCGGGTGCACTTCCTGCCCGACCCGAAGACCTTCAAGCTGTTCGTCGGCTGCGTGTTGCTTTACATTGGGGGGCGGCTGCTGTTTGAGATGACCGGGCGGGCGGCCGCGGCAAGAGGCAATTCGCTGGCCCTGGAGCGTAAATTCCGGCAGCGGACACAGGACCTCAAGGAGCAGCAGAACGCCCGGATGGCCTCAGGTCTGCCGAAAGAAGCCGTTGTCAAAACGGTCTCGGTCAATTTCTCCCGGGTGACTTACGAATTCTGGGGCGAGCAGTTCTCGTTCAGCACCCCGGGCATGTTCGCCCTGGCTCTGGTCGTCGGCGTCATCGGCGGCACTTACGGCATCGGCGGCGGCGCCATCATCGCCCCGTTCTGCGTGGCGGTGTTCCATCTGCCGGTGTATACAGTGGCGGGGGCGGCGCTTATGGGAACCTTCATCACGTCTATCGCGGGTGTCACATTCTACAGCCTGGTGCCTCTCAGCAACGGCGCAACCTCGGCGCCGGACTGGCGGCTGGGCATCCTCTTCGGCGTGGGTGGCTTCATCGGCATGTACGTCGGCGCCAGCTTCCAGAAATTCGTTCCCCAGAAGCTACTCAAACTGATGATCGGAGTGATCATCCTCTTCCTGGCAGGGAGCTATATACTGCAGTTCTTCAGGTAGGAAGTGGCCATAAATTGTGACCACCTTGGGAACCGGTTGAAGAAGAAACCGTTTCGCTATCCAGCAGACAGCCGCTTCTTAAGCGCCTTGACCCTTTTGCGCATGCTTACATAGGTTTCTCTCGACACATTGTAAGATGAGGAATAAAACTGCGCCGCCGGATTCTTCCTGTATGTCTGTGGCCTGATGCGTCCCAAGCAGAACTCATTGAATTTGCCGGCGGGCCTTCTGTAGATACGCCATGGCATTTTGATCATCGGTCTCATCAGTGGCATAAGGAAGGGAAATTTTACAAAGAACATGAAAAGGTCGCAAAGATTTTCTGTTTCCCGTTTTCTGGGCGCCGTGGTGGAGATGTTTCTAAAGGGCGAGATGTTGATGTTCGTGATGTCATAGCAGACCATGTCCTGCTGCTGCGTATAGACGCCAAGGTCGGTCTCTGGCAACGGCGCGTAGACATTCACGTCCGAGTAGTCGACCCCGCACTTGATGTTGAACTCGAGCGTCTTGAAGTCGTTCTCGATCGGTGAGTCCGGTATGCCCAGAATATTATGCGCAAACAGGCGGATGTCGTGGCTCTTTATCATGCGGCAGGTTTCGATCAGGAACTTGTCACTCATCTTGCGTCGCAGAATCTGTTCCCTGACAGTCTCATCACCGGTTTCGAGGCCGATCGTGATGGACACGCAGCCCGCCTTTTTAAGATAACCGATTGCTTTTTCCGTGGCGAATGTCGGGGTCACCAGGCACCAGAACGGCACTCCGACCCGCTTCGGGTATATCTCTGCGAACTCCTCCAGCCATTTTGTGCTGAAGATGATGTTGTCATCGAGGATTATGACGCCCTTGATATCATATTTGCGCTTTGCTTCCTCGAGCTGTTGCACAAGATTCTCCGGAGACCTCCAGCGTATCTTGACGGCCAGGTCACCGTATATCTTGCGGAAGGCATGATTAAAACAGTGGGCGCAGTCCGACCGGCAGCCTCTACTGGCCATCACCGGGAAGGGTCGCGATTTCAGATACTGAGGATTTACCCTGAAGGAGAGATCGTAGTCGGGGAAAGGCAGGATATCGAGATCCTGTATCAGCGGCCTCAGAGGATTCTTCTTGACGTAGAAATTCTCGATTTTTGTGATATCGCCGCCCTCGGCGAGCGTATTGATGAATTCCACCGTCGCGATCTCGCCTTCGCCGCGGCATAGTGCGTCGATACCTTCCTCATTGATGATTTCCGGACCGAAGGTGGCGTTGGGGCCGCCGGCGATCGTATAAAAGGAAAACTCCCGTTTGAGCTTGCGGTTGATATCGATATATTCCATGGTATGGCCAACCAGCAGGCTCAGTAAGACGACATCGGGTTTGAAAGACATGACGGCTTCGCGGGCCGTTTCGTAATCCAGCAGGCAGGAATCAGTCTGATGGCCGGCCTTTTTCAGGGCGGCGCTGAGATACATCGGCCCGAGCGGAGCCTGTCTATCCTGTATTAAAAATAGAATCTTCATAAGGGGATTATTTCGATTGGTATCTGCAACTATTCTTGTTGAAATTGTAGCATCAATAGTTCCGGACCGGCAAAAACAGTGCCGGCAGTCACTTTTATCAAGGGGCACATGGTCATTTCCGTCCGATGAAGACAAGCTCTTCGCCGTCACATGGTCTGAACTTCTTAACGACTGCCTCCAGCAGGGTCACGGCCGGAGCCACCAGCCGGTCCTGCCGTCGCGGCCACCCGGGCACCAGATCATATTGCAGGTTGCCTGTATGTTCGATCGCCTTGTGTGACATGTAGACGATGCCGGCATGCCTGATCGTCGAGAAGACATCGACTTTACTGAAGCCTGCCTTCTCACCAAGCAGGCGCAACGAGCCGCCGGTAAAAACGTAAAGATGCCGTGGAGTATCCATGATGGAGATGACGAAGTGCTTGTACATCCTGCTGCCCAGGCTTTCGAGGTTGGGGGTCACCATCACCAGATGCCCGCCGGGTTTAAGGACACGGTAGACTTCCGCGAGGAACCGGTGCAGCTCGAATATGTGCTCTATCACATGGTTGATGATGACGGCGTCAAAGCTTGCGTCCGGGAATTGCTGGTCGTAGATATATCCTTCGGACACCTTAAGACCCTTGTCGCGCGCCTTCTGAACGACAACCGGGTCGGCGTCCACACCTTCCGCCTGCCAGCCCATATCACGCATCAAAGCCAGCTGGCGGCCGGCGCCACAGCCGATTTCCAAAAGCCTGCCACCGTTTAAGTTCTTGAGGTAAAAAACGTTGATATCAAGGGCTTCTTTCCAGCCCGGATGCAGGTGGACAGCCAGACCCGCCATGCGCTCCTTCAGGCTCACCGGGCCGCCGTAGCCGTAATTCCTGGCCCAGTAGCCCTTCTGCATGGCGCGGTAGTAACCGGGGGTACGCTGTTCGCGCTCGTGTGTTGTTACCTGTTGCGATATGAGGTAGTCGCGGTAAGCCTTGTATATGTCTTCTTCGAGCGGCATGGGGTCGAGCCACACCGTGCGGCACTCCGGGTTGAGACATTTTTTTGAGTCCCATTCGCCGGTGGCATGGAAGAACACATCTTTCTGGCCCAGCTCGAAGACCTCACCATCACTGCCGCATACCGGGCATTGTGGAAAAGGACGGCTGCGAATATGGTCATCCTGATTTTGAGTGTCCTGGCTCACTCGAGTCTCTGATGCCTCCGGTTCGATCTCCCTGTTCATTTACGGAACCTCATCTCTACACGTCACCTTCGCCGCCGCGGACTTTTTTCGGGTCGTAAACACGTCTGATCAATGGTTTTAACTGCGCGAATGGCGGCAGCAGAGAGAGCACATGTATCTTCGGGTTCCCCGTATACCAGAGTCCGTGGCAATCGGCGCAGAGTGGAAGCTCCTTGTATCTTTTTTCCTTCAGCAGCCGCCGGTGGCGCATCATGTCCTCGGAGTTCCAGATCTCCATGATCGTCTGGTGGTTTATGTCGCCAAAAATCTGGGTGGCGTTCAGATCGGCGCTGCATCCCACTACCTGACCGTCCCAGCCGATGCTCATTGCCGACCACAAGGCGTTGCATGGATAGTAATGAGTTCCCCGCGAGGTCATGTTGATACCCTCTTTTTCGCCGCGCCAGTCATGTGGATTGCGGGCGAAGATGCCGTTCAGTGGCAGATCCCGGAACATGGCGGCAAAGTCTTCCCTTACTTCCTGCTGGGGGTTATCCAGTGTCTTTATCATGTGAATACGGACGTCGGGCTTGTCGGTGCCGCGCTGCTTCTTGAGGGTAAGCAAGTCAAGCACGTTTTGCACTACTTCCTCATAATTGGCGCCAACACGCAGTGCTTCATAATCTTCCTTGCAATCGCCGTCGAGACTGATCCAGATATTTTCGAGGCCCGCGTCCAGCAGCGCCTGTGACTTGTCTTTTGTCAGCAGCACGCCATTGGTGACCAGCCACGACTCAAGGCCTCTGGAGACCGTGTACTCAACCATCTCAGGCAACTGCTTGTGCAGCAGCGATTCACCGGCCAGAAAAAGGGATACCTCATAAACATCCGACTCGACCGCCTGGTCGATGATCTTATGGAAAAGATCTAAATCCATGAAGCCCAGCTTGCGGGTGCCGTCACGGCTGCAGGTGGTGCATTTGAGGTTACAGGCGTTCGTGGCCTCCACATTTATATATAGCGGGCCCATGGGAAGCTTTTCCTTGAGCCTCAGCCAATGATAGCGGCGCCGGTAATTCGCCCATTTTTTTGGAAGTCTGCGCATCAGGGGACCTTTCGGTATTTCTCGTCAACCCCATTACCACCGGTGGCCGCCGGCTTGGAAAACAGGGATATTATTTCTGAAGGTTTTACCACTTTCAAGGCTACCACCATGATGGCGAAAACCACAAGGCTGAGAAAGACAGCAAACCATGGATTGAGCTTAAGCGCGATGCCGCCCGCCGCCCCCATGGCCGCCGTCGCGATGGCCGGCCGCACAAACAGGCCGATGACACTCTTGTCGAGAAAACTCTGCCGCACCTGATACCGGCAGTAAGCCAGCTTGGCGATGGTTGCTATCAGCAGGGCCGCCGCGGCGCCGATCGCGCCAATGAATGGTACGAGCGCAAAACTCAGCAGAGGGCTGGCAACGGCCCCGATGACCACACTTCTGGCCGCCACTGACTCCTGGTTGCTTACCTGCAGGATATTGAAATCCACATCCATGATCAGCGTGATCGGCACCGACCATATCAGTATGATCAGTATCGGTTTGATCTCTTCATATCCGGCCGGGAAAAAACCGGTCAGAGTCCCGGAAAGCAGGCTTACGGCCACGGCGATCGGGAGGCTGACCAGCGCTATCAGGTGGTACCACTTCCAGCAGCTCGTACGGGCCGCTTCGGGGTCATTCGTAAAATCGGCTGTCAATCCCGGGAAAATGGTGGAGCTGAAGATTATTCCTACCCAAATAAAAGGGGCGAACATCGAAAAGGCGGCATTGAAAACACCGACCGCGGCATCGCCCTTGAGCAGGTCGAGCACGAACATGTTTCCCCTGAACGTGACCACGCTGGCGACGCTGGCCACGGCAAACGGGAAACAGAGGCGCAACATGGACCAAAGCTCGTGGGTGGGAAAGCGCACGGAGAAACTGGTAATACGGGCCCTTACCATCGTTATTCTCAGCAGGGCTTCCAATATGACGGATCCCAGGAATCCCCACATGATCAGAACGATGGATCCTCCTGACGCCAGAACAACGAGGCCAAAAACCATGTAGGAAAAGCGCCCGATGAAAGAAAACAGGGCTGAGAAAAAGAATTTCTGGCTGGCGATGAATACCGATTCCGTCGTGTTGATGATGCTGTAGAAGAAGAACGACGCCAGCGCCAGGATCAGTAATTGCATCTTGACCGTCGGCGGATTGAAGGCAATGACGATCAGCAGGCCGGCCAGGGTTACCACCAGGGAAGTGACTACCTGTACCGACAGGATCTTGCCCGCAAGTTTCTCGCGGTCATCCCAGAATCGTACCAGTTCGCGAGCGCCATACCTGGTGACGCCAAGATCGCCTACGCTATTGATCAACTCCAGTGTCACCAGGGTGAACGAGAGTGTGCCGAACAATTCAGGGGTGAGCTTCGAAGCGGCGTAAATCAGAAAAACAACGGATAAGAGGCGCGAGAGTAGTCTAAAGCCAAGCAGATAACTCGAGTTGCGCAGGACTGTCCTGAAATTTATCATTCCCTTTATTTCCCAGGACGCCTAAGGTGTTCCTTTCTGATGTTCTTTGCCTTGTTGAGCGCCTTTCTCAGGGTCCTCTTGGCCTGGGTCCCGGATGAGGGTACAAGTTCGACATGCGCGGCCTTCAGCATCTCCCTCGTAGGCAGTTCGTAAGGGCAGATGTCCTCACACTGGCCGCATTCCTCGCAATAATCAGCGGTTTCCTGCATCAGGCCGTATTCTTCCTCGGTCCATATTTCATGTCCGCCGCTGGCGCGCCCGTGAACATTGGCCAGCCATAAGATCCTGGGGATATTGATTCCTTCCGGGCAGGGCTGGCAGTAACCGCAGCGACGGCAGAACTGGTTGCCCATCTGGCTCGCGGCCGCCAGCAGGTCATCTTCTTCCTGCTGGGAAAGCGGTTTGAACTCGCGGGCGGTCCGGAGGTTGTCTTCCACCTCGGTGAGGTTTTTCATTCCGCAGAGGACGATGTCAGCTGGTGAGTTGAGACAATAGCGGATACCGTGCAGCGGGGTGTCGAGCGTACCTCCGCAGATCGGTTTCATGGCAAGGACGCCGATATTCATCTCCTTGGCAAGAGGCAGCAGCTCCTGTTCCGACTCGCGGTCGACAACATTTATCGCAGCCATCACGGTATCGAATTCACCGGTCTTGATCGCCTCGATCAAGACAGAGGGCTGGTGACCGGTAACGCCGATATGCCGAATCTTACCGGCGTCGCGGGCCGCCTTCATGGCCTCCAGGGCTCCCCCCGGACCTAGGACCTTATGAAGATCCTTTGAGGAGCCTATGGCATGTATCTGATACAGATCGATGTAATCCGTCTTGAGACGACGAAGGCTTTTGTCGATCATCGTCGCCATGCCCCTGGCCGTACGTTCGGTTGATTTGGTGGCTATGGAGAATGCCTCACGGTCTCTTCGAAGCGCCATGCTGAGTTTCTCTTCGCTATCGCCATATCCCTCAGCCGTATCGGCGAAGTTGACCCCCT
>JBAZWE010000006.1:0-21813 GCA_041660545.1 Thermoleophilia bacterium | reverse complement strand
CCTGATCGATGCAGGTCTCTATGATTTCCTCGGCTTCTTTCCAGGTCATGTAGATCAGGGGGATACCACCCAGTCCCAGCGGGAATGCTTCTATCTTTGTTCTTCCTAAAATCGCCATGCGGTTTCCTTAAGTCTTGTGCTGAATCTTCCCGATTTTTGCGACGTCGTCGCTGATTTGAACACTAGGAATCAGGCGGCCACGGGTTCGTTGTACCTTATCGACGTTCGCGCTGCAAAATTGTCATTACCGGACCGGGAGATATTCTAAGCCGTTTCGCAAGCAGAAATGGACTAATTTGCTCCGGGTTTCCATGACTTAGTTTAACCGATTTCACCTGATTAATGAATGCGCCCAAAGGCCAGCCAAAAGACCGCAAAGTCTCCATCGATAGCAGGAAGCCATATTGCGTGAGCTTCTTATGCCTGAAGATGCGTCAGCATTCGACCGGTTTTGCGCCCTGGCTTGATCTGGGTGAAAGCACCCGGAGTGATCGCCAGATCCGAGAAGAGTTAGGATTAGTTATCTAATGGTATATAATTGCTTAAGTTTGCAATCTTTATTGGTTAACTACAAAGCGGTAATGATAAAAAGTAATCTACAAAGAATACGGCCGGTACTTCTCCTGATTTTGATTTTTGTAGTGGCGCTGGGGGTTCGCGCGGTGGCCGCATCTCACAACACCATGATCGCCAATGACGAAACAGTCTATGTGCGCATGGCTGAAAACCTTGCCGCGGGAAAAGCTCCCGTTGAAATCAGTGGCATGTCAAGCGCCACCTTTACTCCGCTTCTGCCCCTCTTTATTGATGGCTTGTCTCGTGTCATCAAGAATTTCGTTGAATCGAGTCATATCATCGTTGTCTTATTCGGCACCCTCCTGGTTTTGCCGGTCTACAGGCTTGGGAGGCAGCTGTTCAGTGAGAGGACGGGGCTCATGGCGGCGGCCCTTATTGCTATTTCACCGCTCCTGATCACCTTTTCCTCCCACGTGTACAGTGAGGCTGTCTATTGTTTTTTCCTGCTGACTGCCTTGTCGTTTGGGTGGGATATGATACAAAAACACAGATTGTCGGCAGCAGCCATCACCGGTATTTCCCTGGGATTCGCTTACCTTGCCAACGCAACCACAGTCTATTACCTCGTTGTATTGGCAACGATAATCCTGGTCGGCGCCTATAAAGGCAACTCGTGGCGGAGTTCGTCAAAAGCCCTGGTAATCATGCTTGCCATATTCAGCGTGTTTGCGATTCCCTATGTACTGTTTCTCCACCAGGAACTCGGAAAGTGGACATTCACGGGTAAAGACATCTATTCAAATCTCCGCACGATCGATCTTCAATGGAACACATCCGAGGGCTATATAAATGGCGCCTTGCAGCTTACCGACGACGGTACGAATGTGAAGATCCTTCAGTTTAATGATGAAGCCCTGCACTCCAGCGTTATTGCCTACCTGCTCGATCACCCGGTTCAAGCCGTGCGCCAGTTCATCGGTAATTATCAGATCTTCTATCTGAGTGACTTGCAGAAAGTGTTTTTCGGCGGTTTTCTGCCTCTGATGGGCCTGGGGTTATTCGGCCGGACATGGGATCGTCGATACGCCGCCCGTGCCGGTTACCTCCTGGCCATGATGCTGCCGGCGCTTCTCGTCATGCTACTTTGGCAACAGGGGCCCCGTTACTACGTACCCTTCGTGCCTTTCGCAATAATCTTGGCAGCCGAGGGCTGGCAGGTGCTGGAACGGTGGGGTCTCGATTCCGTAAGCAGGATCTTAAGCACGGAGAAAAGTGACCGGTGGAATAAACTCGTCCCCTGGGCCGTGGGAGTCATGATCATAATCCCGACACTGCCATTCGTGAATACAGCCATAAAAAATGATGCATATCAAAGCAGTTACAAGCTGGCGGGTGAGTGGATTAAACATGATGGTGGACCGGGAAAGAAAGTCATGGAAATCGAGTACAGCGCGGCTTACTATTCCGGTGGCGACGCCTTGATCCTGCCTTCGGCTGACTACAATCGAACCACCACCTATGCCAGGCTCACGAACGACGATTATCTGGTCATAACAAAACAGGACATCGACCAGTGGCGTCCGGATCTAAGTCGCCTGTTGCGTGACGAAAAAGAACATCCGGAATGGAAACTTGTCGATAAAGAGGATTACGGTCCTGGCGATACGGCGTTTGTCTTCAAGCTGCAGGGATAGGAATCTCCAGACAAACGGGATGATTGGATCCTGCGGCGCTTCCCGGCGTATTTATCCCGTCTTCTTTACTGCAAACAGGTAAATATTCGATGAATGGCCGGTGTCTCCCAGCAGTCTGGCAACAGGCCGGTTCAGCAGATTGAAACCTTTCGGCAACTTGCGCACGAGTGTCGGCTCCTTCCTGCCGGTGATGCGGTTTCTGGCCCTTTGAACACCCCACAGCAGACTATATGGGACATAACACAAGCGTGGATATTTAACGGACGATATCTCAAATCCCGCATTCTGGAGCAGATGGCTCAGGGTCTCGGTGGAAAAACTGTATAAATGCCGCGGCGGATCAAAGCCCGGCCAGTATCTTCCCAGGACCCGGGCCTCCACGCTCCTGTTAAAACCACTGATACAGAAAATTCCGTCATCCTTTAAGATCCGGTAGACCTCTTCGACAAACAGCCTGGGATCGGACACGTGCTCGAGCACCCCGAACACAGTCACCGCGTCACAGCTTTTGTCAGGAATCCCGGCATCCTCCAGTTGCCCGCAGAACAGGTCAATCCCGTATTGGGTCTTAAAGTAATCAACCAGGTCCGGGTCCACCTCGGTTCCTGTGACCTGCCAGCCGAGATCTCTCATGGTGGGCAAAAAGATACTGTTGCCCGTGCCGATGTCCAGTATCTTCCCAGGGTGACGCTTTTCCTTGAGGTATTCTATGACCGGCAGATAATGCTCGATCGATATGGACGAACTCTCGCTGTCAAAAACATAACCACCCTGGTAGAAAGAACCCTTGGCTTCCGGAGTCGGCCTCGGATTGACGTAGACCAGGCCGCAATGACGGCAGCGCACTACCATATAGCCGTCGGTGGGATGATCGAGCATCTTGTCACGGACCTGATAGAGGATATTGCTGTCGTCCGCGCCACATAGAGCACAGATGACTTCTTCCGAGGCTGGCTGCGGATCCGGTTCCTGGTGTTTTTTATTTATCGATTCGCTCATCTGGTGAAATTCAGTTCAATGCCGTTTTTGTCTCGCCGTCATCAAAAGACCTTCTCCTGACCGGGCGGCAGACAGATAACATCAAGTCAATAATATCACTCGCCAGCTATATGAATTACACGCGATTGAAAGAAGCATGTCCGAGAAAACGCTTTTTCTGAAATTTCGGTGCTCAACTTAATGCAGCGCCTCGCCGCCTGTTATATTATTATCTAAGCAATAATCCGGCCTGATGATGAGTCGGGGCTGATATGCAGACTCATCTTGCCGCCGGTTAAACTGGCAAATCCAATCCCGGAGGAATCAGTATGTCCGGACATTCCAAATGGTCATCCATCAAGCACAAGAAGGGCGCCGCTGACGCCAAGCGCGGTCAGCTCTTCTCCAAGCTATCGCGCGCCATCACGGTGGCCGCCAAGGAGGGCGGCGGCGATCCGTCCGCCAACGCCACTCTTACGACCGCCATCCAGAAGGCCAAAGACAATTCCATGCCCAAGGACAATATCGAACGGGCCATCGCCAAGGGCGTCGGCGGCGGCGAGGGCGAGATATACGAAACTGTAATCTATGAAGGCTACGGCCCCAACGGCGTTGCCGTTCTCGTCGAGGCCATGACCGACAATCGCAACCGCACAGCGGCCGATGTGCGCAATATCTTCAACCGCACCAGCGGCAAGCTGGGAGAGACTGGCACGGTCGCCTGGATATTCGAGCGCAAGGGTTCCGTGGTCGTCGACGTCGAGACCACGGATGAAGACACGCTCATGACGGTTGCGTTGGAAGCCGGAGCCGAGGACGTTACGCAGGATGAGCACATATATGAGATCGTCACCGACCCCACGGATTTCATGGCGGTGCGGCGGGCACTGGAAGATGCGGGTATCGCTTTTACGTCCGCCGAGCTTGCCATGCTTCCCAAGACCACCGTGCAGCTCGAGATGAGCGATGCCAAGAAGATGCTCAGGCTCATCGATGCGCTTGAGGAATGCGAAGACGTCCAGGAAGTACACGCGAACTTTGACATCAGCGAAGAGATCCTGGAAGCGCTGGCTTAAAAAACGTCATTCTTATGTAGCGAAACGGCCCTGAAGGCACCGGTATAAAATTGTCATTCTTAAGGAGCGAAGCGGCCCTGAAGGCACCGGTATAAAATTGTCATTCTGAGGAGCGAAGCGACGAAGAATCTCGAGATCCTTCGCCTTCGGCTCAGGATGACAAACAGAAGTTCAGGATGACAAACAGAAGTTCAGGATGACAAACAGAAGTTCAGGATGACAAACAGAAGTTTATGATGACGAATTGGCTCGGATGACAATCAGAAACACAGGATGACAGGTAAGGTTCATTGCCCAAAGCGCCACAACTGATTCTCGGTATCGACCCCGGCATGGCTGTCACCGGCTGGGGCGTTATTGAATACGCCGGCGATAAGTCACGCCTGGTCGATCACGGTACGATAGTGACGGCCGCGAGGGATCCCCACTACGAGCGCCTGACGTTGATACACGAAGGCCTGCTCGATGTCATAGATAATTTTCACCCGGAGTCGGCTGCCGTGGAGGAGCTGTTTACCGGTGTCAACATCAAGACGGCCCTGGCTCTGGGTCAGGCGCGGGGTGTTATTATCCTCGCCTGCGCGGAACGAGGGCTAAAGCCCGCCGATTATACTCCCTTAAGGATCAAACAGGCCGTGACCGGCTACGGCAGGGCCAGCAAGGTGCAGGTGCAGCAGATGGTGAAGGCGCTGCTCGGTTTGCCGAAAGTCCCAAAACCCGACCACGCCGCTGACGCGCTGGCCATCGCTATCTGTCACGCTCATACCATGAAGACGGTCGGGGCTGTGGGCAGTGGAGCCTCAAAACCACGGTCAAGGCGCGCGCCCACGAAAAGCCCGGCATGATCGCCTCCCTGACAGGCAAGATCCGTGCGCGCGACGTTGATGGCATTATCCTTGACGTCGGCGGAGTCGGTTACCGTGTCGTCATGTCTACCCGCAGCCTTTCTTCTCTTGAAGGCGCCAGCGAGGTATCCGTTTACACGTTGCTCCACGTGCGCGAGGACCTCATGTGCCTTTATGGTTTCGTGGAGCCCGAAGAGCGTAAATTCTTCGAACTGCTCAAGAGCGTTTCGGGAGTGGGGCCGAAAGTCGCGATCGCCATCCTCTCCGCGTACGGTCCCGACGACCTCAGGCGCGCTGTCCTCAACCGGGATATCGCCCTATTTCAAAGCATAACCGGCATCGGCAAGAAGACCGCGGAGCGGCTGGCGCTCGAGCTCAAGGACAAGGTGGGAGAGATCGAAACCGTCGCCGCGCTACCGAAGGGTGGCAACGGCGGCTACTACCTTGCCCGTGAGGCGCTCATCAGCCTGGGATATAATTTTTCCGAAGCCGAGGCCGCGCTGGCAGGCGCTGACCCGGGCAGCGATGTAGAGGACCTTGTGCGCGAGGCACTGAAGAAGATTGGGGCTGGAGGATAGTATGGTAACACAGATAATTTTTATCTCAATCGGCGCGCTGATAGGCTCACAGATCCTTTTTGTTGCTTATAAATCCAGGACCTCCGAGCAAAATCTGGCCGCGCAAAAGCAGGCATGGGATTTACTACGAAGAAGGAAGCCTGACAATGGACGATGAATTCCGCCTCGCCGACCCGATAGTCCAGACTGAAGAACAGGAGCTGGAGGTTTCCCTCCGCCCCCGTCAGTTCAGCGATTTCATCGGGCAGGAGGGGCTCAAGGAACAGCTGCAGATCTTCATCGAGGCGGCCCGTACACGCGGCGAGGCGTTAGACCACGTGCTGCTGGTGGGCCCACCGGGGCTGGGCAAGACGACCCTAGCCGGCATCATCGCCAGCGAGATGGGCGTATCGATACGTACGACCTCTGGTCCCACGCTCGAGCGCAAGGCCGACATCGCCGCCATCCTCACTAACCTGGAGGAAGGCGACGTCCTCTTCATCGACGAGATCCACCGGCTCGGCCGTTCGATCGAGGAAGTGCTCTACCCGGCGATGGAGGATTACCAGCTCGACATCATCATCGGCCAGGGACCGAGCGCGCGCACCATCCGCCTCGATGTGCCGCCCTTTACGATGGTTGGCGCAACGACTCGAACCGGGCTCATCACTACACCGCTTCGCGACCGCTTCGGCGTCACCCACCGGCTCGATTACTACACTACGGAGGAGCTGGCGCTGATCGCCCGCCGCTCGGCTTCCATACTCAATGTCGAGGTGGAAGAGGACGGCCTGGTGGAGATCGCCCGCCGTTCGCGTGGCACGCCGCGCGTGGCCAACCGGCTGCTGAGGCGAGTGCGCGATTACGCCCAGGTCAGGCACGACGGCTGTATCACCCAGGATGTCGCCTGCAAGGCGCTGGGTCTGCTTGAAGTCGACAGCCAGGGGTTGGATAAAACGGATCGCGAGATCCTGAGGTTGATAATTGAGAAGTTTGATGGTGGACCTGTCGGCCTGGGAACGCTGGCCGTCGCTTTAGGTGAAGAGCGCGACACACTCGAAGATGTCTACGAACCCTACCTGTTGCAGCAGGGCCTCCTGCAGCGGACCCCGCGAGGCCGCGTGGTCACCCGCCTGGCTTACGAGCACATCGGCGCCGAAGCACCGCCCGCGGGCGAAAAACTCTTCTAGACTAGCCCCAACTGGCCTGGAAATCAGGCTGCACCAACTGGATAAACGTCAGGCCGCGGTTCAGCGGTACCGGCAGGCCGGCAGCATCCGTATATAAAGTCATCTGGTTCAGGGCAGCTCGCGTCCATGTTGCAGTTATGACCTGACCGTCGCGGAAGATCAACGCTTTGCCCGAGCCGGTAAGTCCGAACTCCAGGCCGCGGTTGCCGCCCACATCTTCCTCGATACTGCTCTCGTTGATCGACACATACTGGATGATCACGTTCTTGGCTGCTATCTGTCTGCCGGTCAGCGTATCGATGTGCGCTTCGCCGCCGATGGAGCGCAGCCAGCTGTTTGTCCCGGCATCGTATGTGTAGCCCGTCTGTACGATGCCCGAGTAAGGTATGGAAATGGTCGTGATTGCCGGTGCGGGTGTATCGTCCTTGAAAGTGAGGGGCACAAGATCCGAGGTGTCGGCGAAGCCGGCTCCCACCGCTGCAGCACGTAGGTTGCTGGTGCTGGTCATCAGATCGTGTGGCCCGACGCGGTCGGCCGCGCGCCAGTAGGCATCGCTGTAGCTGTTATGGTTGATATTCGGTATGTCCGGGCGTCCTTCCAGTTCGGCGGTGACGCCGGCACTGGAGCCGGAGTTGGAAAGAAGCGCCTGATATTCAGGCACGAGTTGTATGTTGATGAGCCTGGCGCTGCGCACCGGCCCGACGACATCCGCGTCACGGCAATCAAAAATCGCCGAGAAACGCGTTACCTCGCCTTCCGCCATGGCCTCATAGACGATATCGGCCTGGCTTAAACCTGACTGGTTACGGGCGGCCGGGGCGTTGTCTATCTGCACGACGATGGGACGTCGCATGGTTGAAGCCCTGTCACGCAACGGAGTGCCGTCGAGAGGGCAGTAAAATTCGGGAGGTCCCGGCATCGACGTGGTGGATGTTATGCCGGCCAGGGAGGAATAGCGTTCCGGACTCTTGCGACTATTGTAGATTGCCCAGATTAAAAAGGATACAGAGGCTAGCAAGAGCACTATCAGGATGATTGTGATCCATTTATTCCGGGAACTGGTACTTGAATTGAATATTATCATAATGAGAGGAATTCCAAACTTAACGAGGTTAGCGGAATATGATTTGAATGTCAAAGAATGGTGCCCGATAATAAAATCCATGAAACTACTTCTCCATATCTGCTGCGCTCCCTGCTCCACGGTCACCATCCAGGCCTGGCGGCAGAAGGGAGCCGACGTTACCGGCACCTACTATAATCCCAACATCCATCCACTCGGCGAGCACCAGCTCCGTTATGACACGCTGCTGGCATATGCCAGCAAGATCGATCTGCCCCTTGTGGGTGAGCCTGCGTACGACATCGTCGAATGGCTGAGGATGGTCTCCGGTCGGGAACAGAAAGGTGAAAGATGCCGGCCTTGCATCGCGCAGCGGTTGAGTCATGTCGCGAATCTTGCTGGGGAAGCGGGATTCGATTCCTTCAGTACCTCTCTTCTGGTAAGCCCATGGCAGGAACACGAGATTATAATCGAAGAGGGACGCCGGGCCGCGAGGAGCGCCGGAGTGGAGTTCGCTTATCATGATTTGAGGCCGCTATACAGGGAGAGCATCAAGGTCTCCCGCTCGGCCGGTCTCTACCGGCAGAAATACTGTGGTTGTATCTACAGTGAAGCGGAGGCGGTCCTGCAAAAGCTTCAGCGATCGCGAAAGGTTTAAGTCCAGCCATGCTTACCAGTGAACTTGATTACGATCTTCCGCCAGGCCTCATCGCCCAGACTCCCATCTATCCGCGTGACCACAGCCGGCTGCTGGTTTTCGATCGCGCCAGGGCAGAGATCCATCACGGGCATTTCCCCGATCTGCTGCATTACCTGAACCCGGGCGATGTCCTGGTATACAACGATTCCCGTGTGCTCAAGGCCAGGGTTTTTGCCATCAAACCGACCGGCGGCCATGTCGAACTCCTGTTCCTAAAGCCGCATCCCGGCGAAATCTGGGAGGCTCTGGTCAAACCGTCCGCGAGGCTTAAGGAGGGCAGCGGGCTTAAAATAAAGCCCCAGGCAGGGACGGATGTGGAAGATCTGGCGTCGGGCCATCACCTCCAGCTTAAAAAAAACCTTGGCTCGGGACGCTGGCTGGTTAAAAACACGAGTGGCGTGAAAATGGAAACATTGCTTGAGCGGGTCGGTAAAATGCCACTGCCTCCTTACATAAAAGAAGCCCTGAACGAGCCCGAGCGTTACCAGACGGTCTATGCCAGCGAGCCCGGTTCCGCGGCGGCTCCAACGGCCGGCCTGCACTTCACGCAGCAGCTGTTATCACAAATCGAGGACGCGGGTTCGAAGTTTGTTCCGTTGACGCTGGATATCGGTCTCGACACATTTCGTCCCGTAAGTGAAGTGGACTTAAGCCTGCACCAGATACACAATGAACGCTATCGCCTGTCCGGCGAATCCCATATGGAAATCGCTGCGGCAAAAGAGAGGGGGGGCAAGGTCATATCTGTGGGAACCACGGCGGCGCGTGTTCTTGAGACGGTTTTTGCACAACCGCCGGGACCGCTGCAAGGGGAAACGCGGTTGTTTATAACTCCGGGCCACAGCTTTAAGGCCGTGGATGCGCTGCTTACCAACTTTCATCTACCGAGATCAACACTGCTGGCGCTGGTGATGGCCTTCACCGGCAAGGACGAAACCCATCGAATCTATAAAGAGGCGGTCAGGGAGCGCTACCGGTTCTACAGTTTTGGTGACGCCATGCTGGTGGTGTAACCACCGGCCTGAAAATCGGCCGGCGCTGGTGTTACAGCATCTTCCGGAACAACCATCTTGATCGTATCCAGGCGGATAATCAGCGTCTGTGCTTTCTGTACGGGAGCGTCCGGTTTACTGAGCTTCCTGTAGGTAGCGTCAGTAATTGGAACGTAGTGGAGTTCCTTGATATTGAGCAGGTCACTGATGCGAGCCTGATAACCACCGGGTCTGACGTGCATGAAGCCTTCGATTTCGTAATCCTCGGTTATTAACGTGACTTTCATGGCCTCGGTATGGACTTTTGATCCAGCTATCATTTCTCCTGCCTTTGTTCCGGAATGCCTGGGGTCGGGACATTGCTTTGATGATGAACACTCGCAATCATTCGGCAAAAGCAGCCTGCGGGTTTAGCTGCGGTGGAAACTCTACAGATTCAGGTTTCCAGGATATTCATCGGCAATTTGCGGATTTTGACCATAACCAAGCGCGGCCCTGGGGACGGCGGCCAGGTAAGCGTCCTCGATGGAGAGCCCTTTCAAGATGCCGTCTTCCACCAGATATTGCGTCATGACTCCGCGGCCGGCGTCTGAAATCTCGCTCGAGAGCTCGTCGACCTGGCTGGACATGGTGACAATCCGGTTGGGTCCGGAAATCCCGGGGCGGTTGAAGCCGCCGGCGCTGCAGCTGTCGATATTTATCCACATGCGAGCCGGGCTGATGCGCGAAAGGAACTCGGCCAGCTGTGAGTCCCAGATCAGACCCTGCCCGCGCTTGAAGTCGAACCCGGGATAGTCAAAAGGTACCAGTGCCGCTCCGGGCGCCAGATCGGGGATGTTCAAGCCGGCTCCGGGTCCGTTGCGCAGACCGTGGCCGCTGTAGAAGAAGACAACTTCAGATTCGGAGTCTATCTGCGGGTTGGTGGTCAGCCACTCGAGAGACTTAAAGATATTGTCCAGCGTCGCCTGCGAATTCTGCAGGAGGATGACGTTTTCGGGGGGAAAGCCCATTTTCCCGGTGAGCATGTCGTAAACCGAGCCTGCATCCCGGTCAGCGAAGCCGACATAACCGAAGTCGTTGCTGTCATAAACAACTCCTATGACGACCGCGAACTTCTTGTGATTGGGTACGGAACGTAAAGATGGGTCGGGAAGGGCAACAGGGACGGTATTCTGCGCGGAAGGTGACGGGGAATCCAGCACAGCGTTCATATTGTAACCAGGGTCATCCAGGGGACCGGTAGCCTCGGCTGAGACTGACGCCGTAAAACTCAAGCTCACTATAAGGGAAGTGAGCAACCCTAAAGCTGTCTTGCTCAAAGTGGGAAACATCTTGTTAGATTCTAACAGACCTGCGTCATTTCTTCGAGAAGAGTAAGATTTTCCTCCGGGCTACGGGTTTTCCAGGCGTTGTAAGATAAAATAGTCATCTGAAGCTTAAGAACATGAATACAACCGTGGTTTTCAGGAGGCAAAGTGCCCGTGTCATTCAACTTTGATATCGAGAAAACAGACGGCGCCGCCCGCGCCGCGATTCTCACCACGCCGCACGGGGACGTGCAGACTCCCTGTTTTATGCCCGTGGGAACCCAGGCGACGGTCAAGGCGCTTTCACCGCGCGATCTGAAGGAAACCGGAGCGGGAATGATCCTCGCCAATGCCTATCACCTCTATTTCCGGCCCGGCGCCGAGCTGATCGCGGCCCTTGGAGGTCTGCACCGTTTCATGTCCTGGGAGCGGCCGATACTCACCGACAGCGGTGGCTTCCAGGTCTTCAGCCTTGGGGGGACTGCAAAGATCGAAGAGGACGGCGTAAAATTCAAATCGCTCTACGACGGCTCGACGCACAGATTCACGCCCGAGCTGGCCACGGAGATTCAGGAAAAACTGGGTGCTGATATCATCATGTGCTTCGACGAATGCGCACCGTCTGGTGTTGACAGCGTTTACATGAAGGAATCAGTGGAGCGCACCGTACGCTGGGCTGCCCGCTGTCAGAAGGCCCACGGCCGCGACGACCAGCTGCTGATGGGAATAATCCAGGGCGGCATCGATCATGACCTCAGGCGTGAGAGCGCCATGCGCACGATGGAGCTGGGGTTCGGCGGTTACGCCATCGGCGGTCTGAGCGTCGGTGAGGAGCGGGGCGTCATGCTGGAGACGATGAATTTTACAGCAGATCTGTTGCCCGTGGAAAAACCCCGTTACTTTATGGGTCTCGGTGACCCCGCGGGCATCATCGACGCCATCGCGGCCGGCATAGACATGTTTGACTGCGTCCTGCCTACAAGGATCGCCCGCAACGCCGGCGCTTTCACATCAAGGGGGCGGATCAACATGCGCAACGCGTCATTCGCCAACCAGGAGGGGCCACTCGAACCCGGTTGCGGCTGCTATGCATGCCAGAACTTCAGCCGCGCCTATTTGCGGCATCTGGTTACGCAGAAAGAGATACTGGGGCTGCATCTGCTGTCTCTACACAACGTTTCCTTTCTGCTAGACTTGACGCGGCAGGCCCGCGAAGCCATCGTCGCCGGCCGTTTTGATGAGTTCAAAAAGTCAGTAGCCTCAAGCTGCTGAAGCAATTGATGAGAAACTCGAAAGCAATTTGACGACTAAGCTGGGAAAGGAGACGACTTGCTGGCATCAGTATTAAATTTCGCGTTAACAGTTGCCCAGGTTACAAATGCCGCGGTTGAGGCAGGCGGAAATGAGGAGGTTCCCGCCCCGACCGAATCCAGCGGCTTCTTCGGCAGCGGCTCGACTACGATGATCATCTACATAGCCGCTTTCATCGGCATCTTTTATTTTCTTCTCATCCGCCCGGGCCAAAAGCAGAAGAAAGCCCATCAGGAACTGGTTGAATCCCTGAAAAAGGGCGACGAGGTGATGACGGCCGGCGGCATGTTCGGCGTCCTGACCCAGATCAAAGACGACTACGTGATGATGGAAATTGCAAAAAAGACAGAGATAAAGGTCTCCCGGAGTTCCATCGCGCGAACGACCAGCGAACAAGAGCCGGTTGAGGAAGAAGAGGAAGAGACCGAAGAGGAAGAGGCGAAGGCGGACTGATTTTGACTCCTCTGGCCTTTTCGCCTATGCTTTCGTTTGGCCCTGCGTTAGTCCGTGCGGGGCTGTTTCTGCAATTTAAGCGGGAAAAATAATTGTCTGACAAACAAAAGAATCTACTTATCCTGGGCATCATGCTCGTCCTCGTGGCCATCTCGGTATACATAATCTATCCGCCGGCTGAAAAGACGAAGCTGGGCCTGGATCTGCAGGGCGGGCTTGAAGTCATCCTGGAAGCGCAGGGCGACGTCACCAAGGAAAAAATGGACCAGGCTGAGCTGGTTGTACGTAACCGCGTCGACAAGCTCGGTGTTTCCGAGCCGTCTATCAGCATCCAGGGCGGCAACCAGATATCAGTAGGGCTCGCGGGCGTGACGAATGTCGACGAGGCAATGAACCTGATCGGCAAGACCGCCCTTCTGGAGTTCAAGAAGTACGACAACAATCTCACCTCGCAGATTCGCTCCGGCACACTTACACCCGACAAGCTTCCGCCGGATAAACAGCTGCTTACCCAGACCCTGCGTGACGAAAAGACCGGCGATGTCATGAGAGACGAGAACAACCAGCCGGTTCGCGTACCAGTCGTAGTCGATCGCCAGCCTCTCATGACCGGTGACGCTCTGGACGGCGCGCAGATCGGCACCGACCAGGTGGGACGTTCCAAGGTCGACATGAGTTTTACCGACGCCGGCTCGAAAAAATTTGCAGAGGTGACCGAAAGCCTGGCCAACGCCGGAGCGATCACCGGACAGGTGCAACAGATGGCTATCGTCCTCGATGATGAAGTTGTCTCCGCTCCGACGGTCAAGGACAAGATTAGCAGCGACAAGGCCGAGATCACCGGCAACATTCCCATCGAGGAAGTGAAGAACATCGTTCTCGTTTTACAGACGGGAGCCCTGCCGGTGGAGTTAAAGACGGTCGACAAGAATGAGATCAGCGCCACGCTGGGCAAGGATTCTTTAAGGCAGGGCCTTCTGGCCGGCATGGTCGGCCTGATCATCGTGATGGTTTTCATGCTGGTTTATTACCGTCTGCTGGGTGTGGTAGCCGATATCGCCCTGATCATCTACGGACTGCTTTTTTACGCGGCGCTGACAAACCCGTGGTATCCGGCGACCCTGACGTTGCCTGGTATCGCCGGCATGATGCTGACCATCGGCGTCGCCGCGGACGCCAACGTGGTGATCTTCGAACGCATCAAGGAAGAGGTCAAGCTGGGCAAGACTATTCGTTCCGCGGTAAATTCCGGCTACAGCAAGGGCTTTAAGACGATTCTGGACGCCAACGCCGTAACACTGATCATGGCCGCCGTCATATTCATAGAGGCTACTGCGGGAGTCAAGGGATTTGCCCTGACGCTGATGATCGGTGTTGTCATCAGCATGTTCACCGCCATCCTGGCCACGCGGGCCATGCTGGCCCTGCTGGCAAACCTGAAACTTTTTACCAACCCCAGGCTCATGGGGATGAAGTTCGAGAAGAAGGAAGCGGAAAAGTGATGCATTACGATTTCATGGGCAAGAAGTATCTCTGGTTTTCCATCTCCGGAGTCGTCATTCTTATCGGGCTCGTCAGTCTTTTGCTGCCTCTGGTACGGGGCGAAGGGATCGGGCTCAACTGGAGTATCGACTTTGAGAGCGGTAACCGCCTGGTAACCAGCTTCTCGCAGGAAACCACCGTGGATGGCGTGCGTAATGTTATCAGCAATGCGGGTTACAGTGACGCGGTGGTACAGACGATCGGCGGGCAGCGCTACCAGATAACCCTGCCGGTGATTTCCCTAGAGGAGGAGACGGCCATCGTCTCGGCACTGGACAGCTCCTTCGGTGTTACGGAGAAATCCTGGAAGAGTGTGGGTCCGACTTTCGGAAAACAGGTTCGCGACTCGATGTTTTTAGCGGTATTCTTCGCATCGATTCTGATAATCGCCTATGTCTGGTTCCGCTTTGAATTCAAGTCTGCCGTGGCGACGTTCGCCGCGCTGGTGCACGACCTCCTGATCACTGCGGGGGTTTATTCGGTTACCGGCCGGGAGGTCACGACGGCGACGGTCGCCGCCGTGCTGACCATACTCGGTTATTCTCTGTATGACACGATCATTGTTTTCGACCGTATTCGTGAGAACACCCCCAAGGCGCGACGCGGCGCTTACGGGGAAATGGTCAACCAGTCGATCTGGGAGGTAATGGCAAGGTCCATCATCACCACGCTCCTTACCCTGATGCCTGTCGTCTGCCTTTTCATATTCGGTGGCGAAACACTGAAAGATTTCGCCTTTGCCCTTATCGTGGGAATCACCTCTGGTGCGTATTCCTCCATATTCGTGGCTGCTCCCATCCTTACTCTCTGGAAGGAGAGGGAAAAGCAGTTCCGCCCCAGCATTAAGGGAAAACCCCGGCCCAAAGCCGGCAGCAAGGCGGCAAAAGCCCGCTAACGCGCATCCGGGCCGCTTGGTGTGAAGTTTCAGAACCCGCTTGAGGGGGGTAGAAATCATTCACTACCGGCAGTGGCCATTTCATTTTTCCAGACACAATGCCGATTGTCTTTGCGCTCCCGTATTTCCCGGGAGCCTGGATGGATACTGGAGGCGATTCTTGTGAGCAACCTGCTTGAACAGAGCATTCTTATGACCCTCGGAGCGGCAGCCATTACCAAAGAGGTCGCGGAGTCCGTTGTCGGCGAACTCGTCAAGCGCGGGCAGATGACCAGCGATGAGGGACGTCAGGCGGTGGATGAGGTTATTGACAAGACAAAAGGTGAAGCGCGCTCCTTAAGGAGCAGGTTCGATGAGACCCTTCAGAAGAATTTACAGGACCTCGGGCTGGCGCCAAAGCAGCAGTTGGAGGATCTTCAGCTGAAGGTGGCTCAGCTCGAACACCGAATTTCCCTGTTGGAATCGGGACGCAATTCGGAGCCGGAGCCGGATGACGATACCGGAGAAACCGGTAACAATAAAAAGTCCAAAAAGAAGTCAAAAGGATAGAAGGCGGTAGACCGGGAGAGAAGAGCCGGATACCGCGGCAACGGATTTAAAAGGAATTGCAATGCGAATAGCAAGCAGCGTCAGGAATGCAGATCGCATGAGGCACATCACCGAAATCGCGGTCAAACACGGTTTCGGTTATTTCTTTGAGCGCCATAATCTGCGAGGCATGCTGCCGCGTATCAGGTCGAGGCCGGCCCGCCGCGTGGGAACGCGCGGCGAACACATACGCTCCATGCTCGAAGACCTCGGGCCGACTTTTATAAAGTTCGGGCAACTGATGAGTACGCGCCCCGACGTAGTTCCACAAGACATCATCATCGAGCTGCGCAAACTTCAGGATGATGTGCGTCCCTTCCCGGTTGAAAAGGCCTACGAGACCATCGAATCCGAACTGCGCCTGACCGTTGAGCGTCTCTTCCTGGAATTTGACGACGTACCCATCGCCGCGGCTTCTATCGGCCAGGTGCACAGGGCCGTGCTGCCAAATGGTGACAAGGTGATCGTCAAGGTACAGCGGCCTGACGCTGAGGCCCAGATAAAGTCAGATATCGACCTTCTTTACCAGCTGGCCGAGCTGCTTCGGGATCATGGCGGTGAGGATATCATGATCGATCCGGTGGGTCTGGTGGACCAGTTTGCGCGTGGAATAAGAAAAGAACTCGACTACCGGGTGGAGGCCAGGAATGCCGAGCGCTTCGAACGCAACTTCATGAACGATGATTCAGTCGTGATACCAAAAGTATATTCGCAATACAGCACCAACCGGGTGCTTACCCTCGAGTATATCGATGGTGAGCAGCTTGTCGATCTGGATGTCGAGGTCATGGAAATGGCAGACCGGAAAAAACTGGCTGTAACGATTGCGGAATGCTGGCTGAAGCAGATTTATGTCGACGGGTTCTTCCACGGCGACCCCCATCCGTCAAATATCCTGGTGTTGGACGATGGCGCCATCGCACTGGTCGATTTTGGCATAGCCGGCCGTTTGAGCGATTCGGATCGCAATAATATTATCAACCTGTTCATGGATGTCATGAACGAGCGCATCGAGAACATCCCTAAACGGATGTCGGCGCTGGGAGTCATGTTTCCGCGCGAGAAAGAAGCCGAGTTCGTCGTAGAGGCGCGGGACATGTTTGCGAAATATTATGGAATAAGCCTGGGTCAGCTGGATCCGGTGGGAGTCTTTAGGGACATCTTCAGCGCCATCTACCGGCTCAGGATCAAGCTGCCGGTCCACTTTCTCCTGCTCGAAAAGTCAGCAGCTACGCTGGAAGGCATCGGCACCCAGATATATCCGTCATTCAACGTGTTTGAGTTTGCCCGTCCCTATACACGTGAGTTTCTGCGCCAGCGTTATTCTCCGGCAAGCCTTCTGGAGAGGGGTGGCCGGCAGGCGGAAAGCTACATCAACGTTTTTCGCGACTATCCTTTCCAGGTTCATGACACTCTGGATCTGATCAGAAACGGTGAGGTCAAGGTCAACTTCGTCCATCGTAACCTGGAAGACGTGATGCAACGCTTTACTGTTTTGACAAATCGCCTGGTAGTTGCGGTAGTGCTTTCTTCACTGATACTGGGTTCATCGGTTATCGGACTGTTTGCCGAGGGGGGGCCGCGAATATTGGGAATCTCGGTCTTTGCTTTGTTCGGATTTCTTGTTTCGGGCTTTTTCGGCCTCTGGATCGTTGGAGGTATCCTAAGATCGGGCCGACATAAGACTTAAAGGGTCACCGTAACCTCAGGACGCTCCGAAGCGCTATACATAGAGACCTGTTTTCCCCGAGAGGCGTCTTCTTCATGAAGCTTCACACCAAACTGTATCTGTTCTTTGCCGGCACTATGCTTCTGCCACTGCTTGTGGTTACGGTGGCCGCCAGTATCGTTCTGGAACGTTCCGGCACAGAGACCTACCAGGGCAGGATCCAGAGCGGACTGGCGGCATCCTCGGCTATCGTGACGGAGCAGGCGCATGCATTGGATACAAGCCTGCAGGGGTCGCTGCGGGAAGCCGAGACCGGCGCTCTGATCGTCGGAGACGAGACCCGCCGCCAGGAGACCATGGCGTTTGTCATGCGCACGACAGGCGCGCAGGGTCTGGTGCTGAGAGATCCCGCGGGCAACGTAATATCGCGGTCCGGTTTGGCCCCAAACAACCATTCCCCAACGATCGCCGCTTCCGTGCGCTTAGCCGGTCCCGGGGGAGAGTGGCGGATGACCGCCATGAAACCGTATGACACAGACGCCCTGAATACCGTCTTCTCATCCCAGGAAATCGACTGGGCCTTACTGGATGGTGGAGTGGTTAGTGTCGGTTCGCTACCGGAGGGCGCAAGTCTTGGGGGTTTGCCCGCGGACGGCAACCAGGAGCGAAATGGAGACACCACCGGCGCAGAGATGTTCACAGGTATTGTTGGCGAGAAGAGCATGATGATCGCAGCTGTTCCCGTTCCATCATCGATTGCTGATCCCGCCGTGACCCTGGTCGCCGGGGTTCCGTCCGACACGGTCGGCGCGGCTTCGACCAAGGCTTTGGAGGCCGGCTTGTTGATGATGCTGGGTGTCGCGTTTCTGGCCGTGACTCTCGGGCTGTTGCTGGCCAGGACTATAACCGAGCCCTTAAGGAAACTTACCAACGCGACTGTCGCCGGTATCGAGGGTGACCTGGGCGTGGATATCGAGGTCAAATCAAGGGATGAGATCGGCAGCCTGGCCAGTTCGTTCAGCCTTATGCAGTCGAGTATCCGCAGCAACATTTCAGAATTGGAAGAATCCCGTACGCAATTGCTGCTGGCGTTATCGTATGCGGGTGACATACTAGGCTCGACTACAGACAGGGAGCGCCTGATGAAGACGACGGCCGATGCGGCTCGACTGGCTACCGGCGCCGTCGGCATCTGGGTCGAGCTGTTTGGCGGCGACCAGCCCGATCAGAAAGCGATTTCTACCGCGGTTCCGTCAGGTTTTTTCAGGGAGAGCGCGGCTGACGAAGCCGGCCGCCTTGCAAGGGACGTGGCGTCTGGCAAGGTCGCGGCTGGTGAAACACTCCGTTTCGACTCAAAAGAGGCAGTGACGTATCCACTCATGCACGACAGAAAGGCTCTTGGGGCACTTGTGGCGATATTTGACCTCGAGCATCCTCCGGAAGACAGCCGCAAGAAGATTCTCAGCTCGCTTGCGATGCAGGCCGCCAGCGCGGTAGAAAATGTCAATTTCGGGGAACTGCAGCGGCGTCTGGCGATTACCGATCCATTGACCGGCCTGTATAATTTCCGTTTTCTGAGTAACTCACTTGACAGGGAGATGAGCAAGAGCCAACGTTACGGGCGAAACCTGTCGGCGGCAATACTGGACCTTGACGACTTCAAGAAGGTCAATGATACCTACGGGCATCAGGCCGGAGACGAGTTGCTCAAGGCGGTGGCCAGGGTGCTTACGGCCAATGTGCGGCAGTCGGACATGGTAACGCGTTATGGAGGGGAGGAGTTTTCGGTAGTCTTTCCCGAGACACCAAAGCAGGACGCGCTTAAAGTCGCCGAGAAACTGAGGCGGGGTGTCGCGGGTATCAGGTTGCCTGATTATCCTGAGGTGAGGGCGACAACCAGTATCGGTGTTGCCTCATATCCCGAAGATTCCGAGGAGCAGACCGACCTCATGATGAAAGCAGACCAGGCGCTCTACCGGGCCAAGGAGTCGGGGAAGAACCGCTGCATTCCTTACAGCTAGTCTTCCTTCTTTTTTTCCCTGGCATGATTTTCTGACTGATGTTCCACGTTTGAAACGACTGCGTGATTATCTTCGTTATGGGCGTCGTTATGGCCGTCGTCTGACTTTTCGGCGACCGGATTACTTGACGCGGATGCAACTGCTGTATCAGTTTCATTTGAAATACCTGTAACGATCTGCTGTTCGGGTACAGTCTCCTCCTGCGGCGGGCTTTCCGGGGGCTGGGCTGCCGGTTGGCCTAACGAGACGATCTGCACCGGGACCGATGTCGTATGTGGAGTCACTGGCGCATCCCCGGCCAGGGGGGCGGGGAGCAGCGACCTGCCGGCAAAAACAAAAAGATACAGGGAGATTCCCGCCAGCAGCGCCGACATGCCCATCGCAAGCGCTACCGTGTAGACAGGCCGCTCCTGGAAAAGACTGAGGAAGGTTGAAACTCGATCTTTTATTACTGAAATCATGATCACTTTCCTGACCTGAAAGGTCGAATGGGCGTCTTGTTACGAATTATCCAGACAAAAAACAATGCCTGTAAGTGAGATAATGCTGTTTCTGGGGAAGATATAACTTATACCGGGACCACTGTAGCTTTAAGGCTTATTTACTTTAATCGGCCATAAAGCCGAAAAACAAAGTTGGCATCCGGATATCTAATGATAGATTACCCCGAATCGCCTATTTTAAAAAGGTCTTTTGAATGGGAGCCGGAAGTGTTCATTGATCGTCTTGTCATCAGGCAGAATGACTCGCGGCAGGCGCGTATGGCCAAATCTGCAGCCTGGCTCTACTGGCTCGGCGTTGCCGTTGTGTTTGTGGGGGCACTGCTCCCTTCGCAGCAGGACATAAACCACACGGCTATTTATCTGCTGGTGGCCGGAGGCTTCCTGTCGAGCATATGTCTGATACTGATTCCCTGGGACAGGTTCAGTGTCAACCTGTTCTACATCATGTCAGCGTTAGCCTGTTCCCACATAGCCACGCTCATTTATTTCAGCGGCGGCGTGGAGAGCTCTTATGGCGAGTTATATTTCCTGATTGCTATCTGGGCAGCTTACTTCTTCACCTTCAAAGGGTTCGCGGCCGTTGCGTCGATGACTATCGCCAGCTACCTGGTACCCTATTTGTACGACAACGCGTATGACATCGACCATGTCACCAGCGGCCTGATCCACATGTTGTTTCTTTTGATAGCCGGTGGGCTGGTCAATCTGCTGGTGGCTCAGGTGCGTCAGAGTAATATCGATCTTAGTCAAATCAATGAACGCCTGGCATTGAAGGTGCGGGAGGTCCTGAGTGAGAAGGAGAAGACGAACGCGGTTCTGGCGAGTGTCGCCGACGGCGTCTATGTAGTCGATAATGCCGGCGAGATCGTCCTCTGGAACAAGTCTGCGGAGACCATAACCGGTTTCGATGAGGAGGAGATGCTCGGCAAGGAATGCTTCACCGCGGCCAGCGTGACCGATGACGACGATGGGCAATGCACATCCATGTGCGGCACCGCGGCCAGCATTGAAGAAGGCGACAGCAGCGTCAGTTATGAAGTCCTTGCGTGCCGCAAGGATGGTGACAAGATCTGGCTTTCCGTGAGCGCGGCTCCGATTCGCGAGGCCGGGGAAATGGTCGGCATTGTCCATGTCTTCCGTGACATCTCTGAATATAAGGAGATCGACCGGATGAAATCCGATTTTGTAGCCACAGTCTCACACGAGCTGCGAACGCCGCTTACTTCCATACTCGGTTTTTCAAAGACCCTGCTGAGGTCGGACGCTAACTTCCCGGACGCCAGTCGCGAGTCTTTTCTGCTTGAGATCGTACGTGAGGGCGAGCGGCTCGCGCGCCTGATCGAGGATGTCCTGAGCGTCAGCCGCATCGAGGCCGGCAGTCTGCGTCTGGACTTGAAACCGGTGGAGGCGGCGCCGGCTGTGCAGCAGGTCGTCACCAACGTCTCCAAGTTGACATCGATTCACAATTTCGTAATAAATGTTCCGGACGGGATGCGCCAGGTGCAGGCAGATCCCGACAAGCTTCACCAGGTGCTGCTCAATCTGGTAGTCAATGCCATCAAGTACTCTCCCGATGGGGGGCCGATCATTGTATCCGTCGAGGAGGCAGATAGGGTCATTCGTTTCAACGTCAGCGATGAGGGAGTCGGTATCAGCCCGGAGCATATCCCCCATGTGTTTGAAAGATTTTACCGGGCCGCAAAACCCAGGGGCGGGGTAGCGGGAACCGGCCTCGGACTGTACGTAAGCAAGAGCCTGGTCGAGGAGATGGGCGGCAGGATATGGGCAGAATCAACCGTTGGCGAG
Source organism: Thermoleophilia bacterium (assembly GCA_041660545.1). Lineage (GTDB taxonomy): Bacteria > Actinomycetota > Thermoleophilia > BMS3ABIN01 > BMS3ABIN01 > JBAZWE01. The sequence goes on along the minus strand of JBAZWE010000006.1, from coordinate 107 downwards.
GGCAGCCGGTTCTTCTTTGAGCTGCCTCTGGCCCAGGCCGAGCATGATTTATCGGAAAAGATCGCATCATAGTTCTATAATCACCCGATTGGCGTAAACGCATCCCG
>JBAZWE010000005.1:0-54562 GCA_041660545.1 Thermoleophilia bacterium | reverse complement strand
CCGAGCGTGTACCGGCAAAATCATCCGATGAACTTGGAGTGCTCGCTGTAAACTTCAACGAAATGACACAAAGTCTGAGTGACCTGAGCACAAAGATCATTGAGACTGGTGAACAGACGAGTTCCGCATCCGCCGAGATTTCCGCGACCGTCGAACAACAGGCAAGCGCGTCATCAGAACAGTCATCTGCGGTAGCCGAGACCACGGCAACCATCGAAGAGCTAGCAGGGACTGCACGACAGATCGCGGACACCGCAAAATCGGTCTCGAGGGTCGCCGATGAGACATTCAATCATGCAAAACAGGGCCATGAGGCCGTGGCGGCCACTCTTGAGGGTATGGAAAAAATAAATCAGAAAGTCAACAAGGTCGCAGAAAAGACCCTTTCATTGGGGGAAAAATCCCAGAGGGTGGGAACGATTCTGGAGATCATCAACAATATAGCCGATCAGACTAACCTACTGGCGCTGAATGCGGCGGTTGAAGCCGCGAGGGCGGGAGACCAGGGTCGTGGTTTTGCCGTGGTGGCAGGCGAGGTAAGGCGTCTTGCGGAAGAAAGCGTTGAAGCCACTGCCAAGATAAAGTCTCTTATCGACGAGATCCAGGCTGAAACGAACAGCACCATCATGGCCACCGAGGAAAGCGCCAAGGAAGTGGAACTAGGTGTTTCATTAGCAAATAACGCAGGTCAATCACTGGAGAGCATCCTTGAAGTTGTTGCTGAAAACACAACCGCGGCCAAGGAAATATCCATAGCCACCCAGCAACAGAAAAGCGCAAGCGAACAGGTTGTCGTTGCAATGACCAGCATTAGCGAGGCAAGCAAGCAACAGGCAAACGGTGCAGGTCAGACAGCCGCGGCCACTAAGCAGCTCAATAGCGCGGCGGCTGAGTTGCGCTTCGCCATAGCCAAATTCAAGGTCAAATAGCTGTATGGATTAGTTGCTTGAAAGTGATAGAGGCAAAAGCAATGTCATATCTATTGCATGCGCCGGTCAGTAAACCGGCGCATGTTTTAAAAGGAGATAAATAGAAGTCATGGACGATTGGGCAAATGATCGAGAGTTTTTGCAGACATTCAGGGCCGAAGCCGAGGAGAGACTGAAGAACCTGACAGAGGGTTTCATGGCGCTTGAAGAGGCCCCGGGAAATGAAGAGATGATTAAGAGTCTCTTCAGGGAAGCTCATACTCTCAAGGGTTCAGCCGGAATGATGGGGCTGGTTGCCATCAAGGAGCTGGCCCACAAAACAGAAGATATTCTCGCATCCGTTCAGAACGGACAGGTTGAACTCAATCAGGAAGTCACGTCTCTGATGCTTGAGAGCCTGGACAGAATACATGTTTTGCTGCCATCACAGGACGAACAATCGAAATCTGAACCCGATGTCTCGGATTTGCTGGTACGGCTTCAGAATGTTGCTGCAAACACGACACCGGGTGAAGTAACGCATGCCACCGATGCTCCGTCGAATTCAGAAGCAGCTGGTGATCTCAATATCCCTCCTGCGGATGATCCCGGTGATCTGCAAATTCCTGAAATTTCCGCTACCGAAAGTTCTAAGGCAACACCACCGATATATGTACCCGCTGAGAAACCAGCCTTCTCGCAGAAAAAAACAGACCCGACTATAAGGGTCAACATCGAACGTCTTGACAAGTTACTGAATCTCATGGGTGAGATTCTGGTAAACCAGATAGACACCGAGGGACAGGTGAAGGAATTATCAACGATTCAGTTTAAAACCAAAGAGCTGCGTTCTATCTTCAGCTCGCTTGTGGAGCAGGCGGATCAACTCAAAAGTGGCGCCGGGCCGGAAGAATTGGCCTCTTTCAGTGAGAAACTGAACCAGGCGTTGGATGAGGCGACGGGTGTAGCCGATCATCTGGAGTCGACCGCTTCCCATCTGAAGGAAAATACCGCGAGCCGACGTCTTGCTCTTGATGAACTCCAGGACCGCACGCTTCATGTTCGTATGCTTCCCCTGGATTCGATCCTGGGACTGTATCCCAGGATAGTCAGGGACGCCTCGGCATCAGGCGCCAAGAAAGTAAAACTGGCCATAGAGGGAGAAGAAACAGAACTTGATAAGCGGATACTCGAACAGATAAGCGATCCCCTGATGCACATAATACGAAATTGCGTGGACCACGGTATCGAGATACCCGCGGTAAGAGCATCCGGGGGCAAGCCGGAACAGGGTACGGTTAAAATCACGGCTTCCCAGCATGGAGACAGGGTAGAGATTGAAATTGAAGACGACGGAGCCGGGATTGATGTGGGCAAACTCAAGGAGACCGCCCGGCGTAAGGGCGTAATCTCAGAAGATGATGATCTGACTGACGAGGAAGCGATGGATCTCATCTTCAGACCCGGATTTTCAACAGCGCAGAGCGTTACGGATATTTCTGGCCGAGGTGTCGGTCTGGATGTCGTAAAAAACAATATTGAAAAGCTCGAGGGCTCCGTGTCACTCGAATCCACGCCAGGCAGGGGAAGCAGGTTCACAGTCTCACTTCCTGTAACGCTGGCCGTTATCTCCGGTCTCCTGGTTGAGTGTAATAACGAAAAATTCGTGATCCCATTGGGATCGGTCAAGGAAATGGTGGCACTGAAAGCCGAGGACATACAAACAATCGGAAACCACAAAGGATTTCTAATAAGGGACAATGCAATCCCCTTGCTTGACCTCCTGGAGTTTCTCGGAGGCGGCAAAACGGAACAAGGAAAGGAAAAAGCAAATGTCGTGATTGTCGGCTCCGACAGGCACATGGTAGGACTTCATGTAGACAGGCTACTCGGAGAGCAGGAAGTTGTAATCAAACCATTGGGTCGCTTTCTCGAAAGACGAAACTCTGTCGCCGGCGTGACTATTCTTGGCAATGGCGAAGTTGTGGTCGTGTTGAACGTAAATGAGATCGTACACAACCTTAGAGAGGGAGACAGAATTCAGGCGAAGCGAGAGCCAAAGCAGCAAGCGAAATCCAATGAACAGAAAAAATCTGTTCTTGTTGTTGAGGATTCTCTCGTAGTAAGGGAGCTTCAGAGAAACATTCTCGAAGCCGCGGGCTACGAGGTACGAACAGCCGTTGATGGCGAAGATGCGCTTGCCCGCTTAAGCCAGGAATCCGTGGACTGCGTTGTTACAGATGTAGAAATGCCACGCATGAACGGCTTTGATCTTACTTCGAAGATCAAGAAGACTGAGGAACTGACGGTCATACCGGTGATTATCGTAACATCCTGCTCAAGCGACCAGGACATGAAGAAAGGGATCGAGGTCGGCGCGGATGCATATGTCGTCAAGGGAACTTTTAACCAGCAAAAACTGCTCGATACCATCGAAAGACTTGTCGCTTGATACAGATGCCTAACATTGATGGCTTCCCTGAACAACAAGACGCAAAGAGTATCAGAGTTCTGATAGCGGACGATTCCTCAACCGTGAGACTCATGCTCTGCCGGATGCTCGAGACGGATCCGGCAATCAATGTTGTTGGCACCGCCAGTAACGGCCGGGAAGCAGTTGAGCAGGTGGCCATGCTCAAACCCGACATGGTAACCATGGATGTAAATATGCCGGTTATGGACGGTCTTGCCGCAATAGAACATATCATGGCATACAATCCACTTCCCGTCCTGGTTGTGAGTTCGGTGGTAGACAAACAGAACATTTCCAATGCGGCGAAAGCTTTGGGAGCGGGCGCAGTCGATGTAATCTCCAAACCCGAACCGAAATCAGTCGATGAATTCAACGAAGTTGCCGCAGATATTCGCGCCAAGGTAAAACTTCTGTCCAGAGTGCGTGTAATCACACACCCACGTGCGCGATTGCTGGCCCACGACACAGAGCCGCACCTTGAAGTCGTCAGGGATAGTTCATCCGCATTTAAAAAAATAGTGGCCATCGGTTCATCGACCGGCGGTCCGCAGGCGCTGCAAAGGATTCTCAGCAGCCTGCCCGGAGAACTCAATGCAGGAATAGTTATAGTTCAGCATATCGCCAAGGGCTTCACCGACGGTCTGGTCGAGTGGCTTAGTCATTCAAGCAAGCTGGATATCAAAAAAGGCGTGGACGGGCAGTTGATTCGTCCAGGTGAAGTGTATATAGCGCCCGACGGGATACATATGATCGTGTCATCTGGAGGCCGGATAAATTTAGTAGAAAGAAATATAAGCAGTCCTCACAAACCATCAGCCGATGTTCTTCTCGAGTCGGTGGCCGATATATATGGAAGCAACGCAATAGGCGTTATCCTCACAGGAATGGGCAGGGACGGAGCCCAGGGCATCAAGGCTATTCATGACCGGGGAGGTCATACGATAGCCCAGGACGAGAATACTTCCGTTATTTTCAGCATGGCCAAGGAAGCAATAAAACTGGGTGGCGTGGAGAAAGTTTCTCCATTAACCGAAATTAGTAATATACTCCTGAATTTTGTCTAAAGGGGATCATTGGAAGCTGCACAGGAAAAAGTGAATCCCATACGCATAATGGTAGCGGAAGACAGCCCGACTCAGAGGCAGATAATCAGGTCGGTGCTGAACCATGAGGGGTACGACGTTATCATGGCCAATGACGGCATCGAGGCCATAACGCAAGCCCTTCATGAAGGTCCGGATCTCGTTGTCCTGGATATCGAGATGCCAAAAATGAACGGATATCAAGTCTGCCGCTTGCTCAAGGACGATCATCGCACTTCCCATATACCGGTTGTGATGCTGACAAGTAAGAGCCAGGAGACCGATAAGTTCTGGGGTTTGAAAACAGGTGCGGACCGCTACGTTACCAAGGACTTCAAATTGACGGGTCTTGCCAACACCGTGCAAGAGATCCTTGAACACAGAGGCATCAACTCGGGCAGTGTGCATTGTTCTTCGGAGCTTGGAAGTTCCGGCCAACAGGATATCGATGTTTTGTCACGCGTCAACGAACTTCTGGATCGCAAGCTTTACGAGGCAACGATCATAAATGAAATAAGCAAGCTCAATACTTTGAGCGAAGACTGTGGCATAACGGTAAATTCAGTGCTTTCGGTTATCGCCAAGGTAACTGACTGCTATGTTTGCTCTGTGTTCTTCATCGAAGAAATCGAACTGATTGTTCATGTGCAAAATCCTGTTGGAACTGATTTTTTTGAAGAGTCGCGATTGCAGGCATTTGAGGCTGCTACAACACTCCTGCGTTCTGGGACAAATCTCGGGCAGGTGAGGGAGATTCGGGATACGGACCCGACATTTATTCAGGGTGAAAATTCCGATTGTGACGTAGTCAGGTCAGTCATGACGATTCCGCTTAAGGCAAGAGGCCAGACGATCGCCCTGCTTACGCTGACAAGTCCGCAACGTAATGCTTTTTCAGAAGATATTCACAGGGTGCTGGAGATAATTGAATATCCGGTAAGTGTCGTCGTGGACAATGCCAGGTTGCATGAGGGCACCAGGCGTCTTGCAATAACGGACGGTCTTACACGACTGTTCAATCACCGTCATTTTTATGAACTTCTTGAGCAGGAGTTTCAGCGCACAAAACGTTACAAGACGAATCTTTCTATGATTATGATCGACATTGATTTTTTTAAGCAAATCAACGATACGTATGGCCATCAGGCTGGGGATGAAATACTCAAAGACCTGGCGAATGTTATTTCCCGTGAGGTCAGGGAGGTCGACCTGCTGGCAAGATACGGCGGCGAGGAGTTTGCAGTGCTTCTGCCCCAGACAAATCTGGATAAGGCGCAGGAAGTGGCCGAGCGCATCAGGATGTCAGTAGAAAACCATGAATTCGATTCCCTGGAAAGCATTATCAAGGTAACGATAAGTATAGGAGTCGCTGGTTTTCCCGAGAATATGGTAAACAGTCAGACAGAACTTGTGCAGGTTGCGGACGCTGCGCTCTATAAAGCCAAAGAGTCCGGCAAGAACTGTGTCATCGTCGGCGGTGTGGATTGATACCAAAAAGAAAATTTGATCTTTCCGAAGACGATTTCGAGCGTTTTCGCAAGATAATCGACCAGGCAAGCGGCATTTTCTTCGATCGCAGTAAATGGGAATTGCTTCGGCTGGGCCTGACGGACCGTGCCGAAGCCACCGATGCCAAGAGCTTGTCTGATTACTATGAAAAAATTACATCAGCGGCGGATGGCGAAGATGAGCTTAGGTGTTTACTAGACCATCTTTCCGTGCAGGAAACGCAATTCTTCCGCAATCTGCCTCAGTTCGATGCCCTTAGAAAATACGTCATACCCGAAATCGCACGTCGAAAGAAAAATGGCCATCGCAGCATACGCCTCTGGAGCGCCGGGTGTTCCACCGGGCAGGAGCCTTATTCGTTGGCCATGGCGGCGCTCGATGTGCTTCCAGATCCTGGATCCTGGAATATCCAGATTCTCGGTACCGACTTAAACCAGCAGGCTCTGGCGATCGCGGAAAAGGGATGGTACCCGGAGAAAAGGCTTATCGGTATCGACAGATCCCATCGTGAAAATTATTTCCGTCCTCTGGATGGCGGTTTTGTGGTGACTGAGCCTGTCAGGCGAATGGTCCATTTTTCCAGACACAATATGGTGAACGATCCTTTGCCGATGTCCATTTTTGGCACTTGCGATGTCGTATTTTGTCGAAACGTGATCATTTATTTTACGCATAATACGGCCAAATATGTGATTGAGCATTTCTTTGACATCATGAATCCCGGGGGCTACTTGTTTCTTGGTCACTCGGAAACTCTCTGGAAAATGTCGGCCAAGTACAGTCTTGTCGAGATGGGGGACGCGTTCATCTACAAGAAATCGTTACCCAGGTCTATTGAAGGTCGTCGCTTCATACCTGATCGAAGGATACGTGAAGCCCCGCTGCCGACGAGTGTTCACGAGGACAGGCGAGTCAAGATTTCACGACGTGATGTCACCGGTGTTGAGGAGTTGATCCACAAGCAGGAGGAACAATTCCCGTCAAAAAACGCCGGTACTGTGTCGGAGGAGCCTAATGTTCAGAAGGGCAGGTCTTTTCTCGAGTTGGGTGAATATGACAAGGCATGTGAGTGCCTTGCGGAAGCGGTCAAGCAGGATGGATCAAATGCCGAGCTCTTCTTTCTTCAGGGTCTGGCGCTGGAAAAGGCGAATCGACCTGATGACGCATCTGAATCCTACCGTAAGGCCATTTATTGCGACGAGAATTACAGCATCGCTTATTTTCATATGGCCAGTGTTCTCGAGCGCAGCGGACGCCTCAAGGCGGCGGTGCGAGAATACCGGAATGCTGCCAGAAGCCTGAGGAATGATCAAAGCGGACGCTGGGGAAATTATCTTGATTCTTATGACATGGAATCAGTCATAAACCTTTGCGAGTGGAAAATAGAAAATCTCGCAAGCCTCGAAGAATAACACCTCATATACCGCAGAAAATAACGCACCCCGTATGCTAATATTCTAATCTTGATACGGCTGTGCCGTTTTTTTGTTTCTACGGCCTTTCTTATCTTCTTGTCGCGTCTGCATAAAGGATGATGTGTGAGCCCGGCACGGACTGGAGTAGCCAGCTTGCCATGAAGCGAAAACCGTTAACAGAATATCTGGCCTGCCTGTGTTCGCGCCGGCCGTGGATTACAATTGCCATATGGTCTGTAATCATCGTGGGCGCAGCCTTTTTCTCATCAAAATTTCTTGGATCGGCGGTAACAACCGAAGCCGATTTTACCAATATGCCAGATTCCAGACAGGCCAAGATTCTTCTGGAAGAAAGACTGAGGGGACCCAGGAAGGTCAGTGAGATCGTAATAGTGCACTCTGATGAGTTCACTGTGGATGATCCCCGGTTCAGGGCTGCTGTTCAAAGCTTGTATGGCGACGTTATTCTTCTCGGCACAGATGTAATAGAGAGCGGGGTCAACTATTACATGGTCCCTGACAACTCGATGGTATCGGATAACCGTCATACGACTCTTATGCCTTTTGTCATGGCAGGGTCGTTAGATACTGCTGACAGCAATGTTGCGAAGTTGCTTGGCGTGGTTGAGCAACACAATATTACGGATGGATTCGAGGTTCTCGAGACTGGTAAATCGAGCATCGGCAGGGACTTTCAGCAGATCGCCAGTCAGGATCTCAAGGTAAGCGAAACTATCGGCGCCATAGCGGCTTTACTGATCCTGCTTATCGTCTTTGGTGCTGTTGTCGCTGCAGGAATCCCCATCGCACTTGCAGTAGCATCGATCGTCGTGGCGATCGGCATCACGGCAATAACCGGTCAGTTCTTCACTTACGAGTTTTTTGTGGTCAACATGATAACCATGATGGGGCTTGCGGTGGGCATTGATTACTCACTCTTTATCGTTTCAAGATACCGCGAGGAACGTTTGCGCGGACACGATAAAATAGATGCCATCACCATTACGGGAGCTACTGCCAGCAGGGCGGTACTATTCAGCGGCATGATGGTATTGCTGGCGCTTTCCGGGATGATGGTTATTCCCTCAACGGTCTTCACAAGCCTGGGCGCGGGCGCCATTTATGTGGTAGCAATATCCGTTCTTGCCGCGCTGACTCTGCTTCCGGCCATACTTGGCCTGTTGGGAGACAGGATAAACGCCTTACGTATTCCTTTCATAAGAAGGCGTGACGTCGGAGTTGTCGGCAAAAGGGGAGGTTTTTGGGACCGGGTTGCTCAAACGGTCATGAGACGACCGATTATCAGTCTTTTGCTGGCGGTTGGACTGCTGAGCGCCTGCACCATTCCCTACTTCAGCATCAGGACGGGATCTTCGGGCGTGAGTACTTTGCCGGACAAACTACAGTCGAAAAAAGCCTTCAAAATGCTGGAGAGTGAGTTCTCATCCGGTTTGATCTCGCCGGTCGAGATCGTGATCAATGGTGATGTCGGGTCACCCGAGGTGCAGCAGGCAGTCCGGAAGCTGAAGTCTTTTCTGGCTCAGGACAAGTCTTTCTTCGGCGAACAGGTTCTTACTCCGAATCAGAACGCTGATCTGGCGCTCCTGTCGGCGCCGGTATCGGGGGATCCGAACAGCGAAGAGAGCAAGAATGTGATCAATAAGCTGAGGAACCAATATATACCGCGCTCATTTAATGGTGTCGATGCGAAGGTTTATGTCGGCGGTGAGGCGGCAATCAATGTGGATCTTGTCGACATGACAGACAGCTATCGTCCGATTGTTTTTGCTTTCGTTCTCGGACTGAGCTTTGTATTACTGACCGCCGTTTTCCATTCTCTGATCGTTCCGCTGAAGGCCATCATCATGAACCTGCTCTCAGTGGGTGCGGCTTACGGCCTGGTCGTCCTGGTTTTTCAGGAGGGGGTCGGGGCCAGCCTTTTTGGATTTCAACAGGTCAGTACCGTGGAAACATGGCTGCCCCTGTTCCTTTTCTCGATACTATTCGGCCTCTCGATGGACTATCATGTCTTCCTTCTCTCACGGATAAGGGAACGCTATATGCAGACAGGAGACAACAGTGAGTCGGTAGCGTTCGGCTTAAGATCGACGGGAGCCATAATTACCGGCGCGGCGATTATCATGGTTGCGGTTTTCGGCAGCTTTGCCAGTGGAAGCCTGACAATTTTCCAGCAGATTGGCTTCGGCCTCGCAGTGGCGGTCTTGATGGACGCCACCATCGTACGAACAGTGCTGGTTCCGGCTGCAATGGAGCTACTCGGCGATAAAAACTGGTATTTGCCCGGCTGGCTTGAATGGTTGCCGGATTTCCATATCGATTCAGACAAAACAGTCGATGCAGCTGACAAGAAATCCCCGGACGGGGGATAAGAAGCATAATTCCTGTGATAGGATTTCCAGTTACCGCATATCGGAATATAAAGAGAACCGACAAGAGGAGCTAAAAGGAATTGGTTTCACACGAAGACGTAAAGTATGTAGCCAGGCTTGCAAGGCTGAGAGTGGAAGAAGATGAGCTTGAAAGGTATTCCGGCCAGCTTTCCTCGATACTCAACCATATTGACAAGATTTCTGAACTCGACCTCACTGAAGTCGAGCCTACCTCACATGTCTTGAAACTCTCCAATATCTTCCGGGAGGATGTTTCGCGACCGGGTGTCTCAAGGGAAGACGCGCTGGCAAACGGGCCTTCCGTCGAAAATGACGCCTTCCGGGTGCCGGCTATTCTGGAGGGCTGAGATAACGATGAATCTGCTGCGACTTACAGCCATTGAGGCGCTAAAGCATATGGAGGAAGGCACTGTTTCTTCGCTTGAGTTGACCGACGCCTACCTTTCTCAGATCTCAAGTCACGACAGTGAAGTGTCCGCATACCTTAAGGTCACCGGCGCCGAGGCTCGCCATGAAGCCGCGGCCATCGATGCCAAAAAGGGTGAGAGGGCGCCTCTGGCAGGGCTACCAACAGCTATCAAGGATGTTCTCTGCACGGAAGGTATAACAACGACATGTGCCTCGAGGATGCTTGAGAATTTCAAACCCATCTATACGGCTACCTGTGTCAGGCAGATGATGGAAGCCGACATCGTCACCCTGGGAAAAACGAACATGGACGAGTTCGCGATGGGTTCCTCAACCGAGAACTCGGCTTATGGACCGACGCGCAATCCGTGGGATCTGGGCAGGGTGCCGGGCGGTTCCAGTGGCGGATCCGCAGCGGCGGTGGCAGCCGGCGAGGCAATCTGGGCTCTTGGTTCAGATACCGGCGGATCCATAAGACAGCCAGCCGCGTTCTGTGGCGTTGTCGGCTTAAAACCCACATATGGAAGCGTTTCGCGCTATGGGCTTATAGCTTTTGCATCTTCATTCGATCAGGTCGGCCCTATCACAAAGAATGTCATGGATGCGGCTTTGATGATGCGGTATCTTGTGGGAAAAGATCCACTTGATTCGACCTCGGTCGCTCATCCCGCGGAAATGAAAATGCCGGTGAAGCGTGATCTTTCAGGAATTCGCATGGGAATCGTAAAGGAACTGGTTGGTGAGGGAATCGATCCGGGGGTCATGACCGTCTTTAACGATGCGGTAGAAAAGCTTAAAGCGGCCGGCGCTGTCATCGGTGAGGCCAGCCTGCCGCACTCCGACTATGCCCTTCCGGCTTATTACATCCTTGCTCCGGCCGAGGCGAGCGCAAACCTGGCCCGTTTCGATGGTGTGCGCTTCGGACTGCGCGCCGGTGATACAAATGACGTGACCCAGATGTACGAGCAGACGCGAAGTCAGGGTTTTGGGGAGGAGGTCAAGCGCAGGATCATGCTCGGAACTTATGCGTTATCCTCCGGTTATTATGATGCTTACTATGGTCAGGCGCAGAAGGTGCGCACTCTTATCGTACGGGATTTCGGGCAGGCTCTGGATGAATACGACCTGTTGATATCACCAACGGCGCCGACCACCGCATTCGGGTTGGGCGAGAAGACGGACGATCCGCTTACCATGTACAAATCTGACATTTGCACGATTCCGGTGAACCTTGCGGGGCTTCCCGCCATCTCGATTCCAGCCGGGCTTTCGGGCGGCCTTCCTGTCGGTTTTCAGATTATCGGCAAGGCTTTTACGACGCCGGATCTGTTGCAGGCCGCATATAGCGCCGAACTGGCCTTTGGTTTTGATAAGGTCTCACCGTTGATCGAGGGGCGGGACCAGGATGGAATATGAAGCAGTAATCGGTCTTGAGATACACGTGGAGCTCTCCACCGAGAGCAAGATGTTCTGTGGTTGCCGCGTAGAGTTCGGAGGTGAGCCTAACACCCGTACCTGCCCGGTATGCCTGGCGCATCCTGGAGCGCTTCCGGTCATCAACGGCGAGGCTATTCGCTCCATTGCCCGCATCGGGCTGGCGCTTGACTGTTCCATCCCTGAAAAAAGCATCTTTCACCGCAAGAATTATTTCTATCCCGACCTTCCAAAGGGATATCAGATATCGCAGTTCGATCAGCCTTTCGCCGTGGAAGGGCATCTTGATGTGACGTTGGAAAACGAAACATTTCGTGTCGGCATCGAGAGGGTTCACCAGGAAGAAGACACTGCCAAGAATATCCACGCCGGCGAGAGCGGGCGCATCGCCGGTTCGACGTACTCCATGATAGATTTCAACCGCTCGGGCACTCCCCTGGTCGAGATAGTAACCAAGCCTGAAATTCATTCACCTCAGGTAGCCCGGGCTTTTTTGAACAAGCTAAAGAACACGCTGCTCTACCTGAACGTATCCGACTGCAACATGGAGGAAGGCTCGCTGCGCTGCGACGCAAATGTCTCCATTCGGCCTGTGGGTGAGACCACGCTGGGCGTGAAGACCGAGCTTAAGAACATGAACAGCTTCAAATATATCGAGAAGGGACTCCAGCAGGAAATTGCCAGACAGGTCGAATTGCTGAAGGATGGAAAACGGATCGTCCAGCAGACAGTGCATTATGATGTGGCAAGCGGTGATATCAGTGCCTTAAGGAGCAAGGAGGAGGCGCATGATTATCGCTACTTCCCGGAACCGGATCTTGTGCCAATCCTGGCCTCCCGTGAGTTCGTCGAGGAAATCCGGGCCAACATGCCTGAGCTGCCCCATGCGCGTGCCCAAAGATACATATCCGGCTTCGGCTTGTCGGCTTATAATGCGGAGGTGATTACGGCAAGCCGTGAACTGGCTGATTACTTTGAAGAGACGATTGCTCATCTCGATGACGCCAAGACAGTGAGTAACTGGATAATGGGCGAGCTGCTTGGTTATCTGAACGCGACGGGCCAGGAGCTGTCTGAATGCAAGGTCACGCCTGAGGAGTTGGCGGTTCTGCTTGGCATGATCAAGTCCGGTCAGGTCAGCCAGAACATCGGTAAGGACGTTTTTGCACAGATGTGCGACACGGGCTCCAAGGCAGCGGATATTGTGGCAACAAAGGGACTTACGCAGATATCGGATGAAACCGAACTCGAGGTATTGGCAGACAGGGTGATCGATGCCAACCCGGCTCAGGTTCAGCAGTATCGCGCCGGCAAGCAGCAGGTGCTTGGATTTTTCGTCGGACAGATCATGAAAGAGACAAAAGGCAGGGCTAATCCCCAGGTAGTTAACGAGATCCTCAAGAAAAAACTGACTGGATAAGGTTATGGGCCGCTTTATACCCGCGACGATGATGACGCAACATCCGGACAGCGCCTCGCGTTACGTCCCGGTGCGCGATGAACCTCGGGAAGCCATAGACGCCTTGACACAGCAGCCGATCGGACTGGGCCTTGAGGAGATAATGGTCGATTACGAGGGCAAGCTGACCCCTTATCACCAGACGGCCGAGATCGCTCTGGGGTTGACGGAGAGGGGTCTGATCCCCGGTGAAGATGTCGCGGTCACGCCACGAATTCCCAGCGCCACGCAGGAGACGGTCTTTCACCAGTTGATGGCCATCATGTCCGTGATCGAGTCCAATTACCAGCTTTCATCTTCAGGAAGCAGGGGCACCATTCGGGAGGTCGTGGTGCCTATGGTGGAGACAGCTTCGGAATTGCTGGATGTGCGTCGCCGCATCCAGGATGTCACGGAGCTGGGGCATAAGGAGTTCGGTATCTCACGCGATCCCAATGCCGTCCAGGTCATTCCTCTGATAGAAGAAGTGCCTGAACTGCTCTCGGCGGGCCGCCTGACGGCAGAGTATATAAAGCGAGCCAGGACAGCCGGTTATGATGCGGATGATTTGCGGATAATGCTTGGACGCAGTGACTCGGCGATGATTTACGGTATGGTTGCCTCCGTGCTCGCGGTCAAGGTCGCCATCTCGGATTGCTGTGCTACGGGAAATGAGCATGGCGTTAAGATATATCCGATTTTCGGCGGTGGCGTGCTGCCTTTTCGCGGGCACGTAAGCCTCGACAATTTCGAACGTCTGACTTCCGATTTCGCAGGTATAAGAACAGTAACCGTGCAGTCCGGCATGCGCTATGACTGTGACAGTGAAGCGGCGCGGCAGGTGGCCTTGAAGGCGCGTGATTTGCTACCAGGTGCGCCGCCACTTGCTTTCGGTAACGGACAGCGAGATGAACTGACATCGCTGATCGGCATTTTTTCAAGGCCATATCTCGAAAGCTTTAACGAACTTTTACCAATTGTCATCGCTCTATCGGACCTTATCCCCAGACAGCGTGACCGCCTCGCGAGAAAGAGCGCTGTGGGCTATGCGCGTGCGGCGGCACAGCCGGACAAGCTGGCAAAAGAGATCGCCGATGAGGAAATCGCAAAAGGGATCGCCGCCATCAAAACCACGGGGGCCACGAACCTGCCCCGGGCTATCAGTTTCACCGGTGCACTCTATTCAATCGGTTTACCGCCTGAGTTTATCGGTACAGGACGAGGACTTGCCGAAGTTGCCCGGCGCGGTGGGGACGAGGCCGTAAGCCGCCTGCTTCAGCTATACCCCGGCATGAGGGCAGACATGGCAAAGGCCGCACGCTACGCCAATATGGAGACCGCATCTCAACACCTGCCCGAGCCTCTCATATCTCAGTTATCTTCCGACATGGACGAGGTTTCCAGGCACCTTGGTGTAGGAATCGGTCCGTCTTCAGCAGATGACCGCCGTTATCATGTCTTACTGGAAACACTTCAACCCATGATGAGGCAGTTCACCGCGGGCAGCGATGAGTGGAGCGGGGAGAATGATGACCGGGATCTGGTATCCGGGTGGATTTGCCGCCTGGGAAAGATCCGGGGGAGCCTGGGGTAAGGCCCCCTTTTTGAATATGAAAAGGACAGACTCTGCAACAGACTGTAATGAGCCCCGGGGACGGGAGCTGATTGATCGTTATAAAAAGAACTATGGCATTCCGGCAGAGGCTGAGATTACGGAGGAAATGATCCTCGGCCACTGGCGGCTGGAGCGGGGCTTACGTGAGGAGCTGCTTTGTTCTAACCCGGGGAATCGCCGCGAAGTATTCGAGCGATGTTATACCAGGCTTTATAGCGAGCTGGACTGGTTGAATCAGTTTACGGATAGCGCGTCCACGGAACCGCCTGAAAAACGGTTTTCTGACTGGCTGGGAGTAATCGGTGAACCGGGCGATCCACCCGCGAAAATTTTTGAGCTGGGTCCTGGCAAGGGTGAGCTGATCGGAATACTTGCAGCCCGTGGGTTTGACTGCACTGCCTCTGAGATCACCAGCGAGCGTGGTGGCAAGTGGCAGGAGGAACAGCAGAACCTCAGGTGGGTGGCATCCGACGGGGTTCATCTGGAGCGCTATGTCGAACCGGAAAGCTTCGACACCGTTATTTCCAGCCAGGTGATCGAACACCTGCACCCGGACGATCTTGATGATCATTTGCATGGCGTTGCATCGATCCTTCGGACGGGAGGCCGTTACATTTTGAGCATTCCCCACGTTTATGCCGGACCGACTGACATTTCCAGTGTGTTTCGCTGCGACCATGTACACGGCATGCACCTTAAGGAATATAAGTACCTCGAGCTGTCCAGGGCTCTTGAGGATGCCGGCCTGAAGTGGGTAAGGGCGCCGATCCGTTACCCGGGCAAGATGCGGCCTCCCAGGCCGAGTAGTCTATATCTGACCTACCAGGTCGGCATTGAGACCCTGATCGGGTTACTGCCGGCTGGAGGTTGCAGGCGGAAAGTTGCCAGGGCGGCGAGGGTGTTGTACTTCAGCCCCTTTCTGATGCTGGTTGCCGTCAAGGACTGATTGCAGGCACTATCGCTGCATCCGGCTTGGTTCAGGTCCTCATATTGAGCTATTATTTATGTCCGGCTGCGTCGTAGCCGCAACTTACTGGGAGATTCCAAAACCTTATGAATATGTCAAAAGAAGATTATCTGAATAACTTCATACTTCAGGGAGCAGTGCTCAATCCTGAGAAGAAGATCAAGATAGACGATACGACGCTACGAGACGGCGAACAGACCGCGGGTGTCGTTTTCGCCAACCAGGAGAAGGTCCGTATCGCAAGGCTGCTCGATGAAGTAGGCGTCCACCAGATCGAGGTGGGCATACCGGCAATGGGCGGGGATGAGAAGAAGACGATCAAGCATATCGCCGGCCTGGGATTGAATACAAGCATCCTGGCCTGGAACCGTGCCGTCATCAGCGACATCCAGCATTCGCTGGATTGCGGTGTGAACGCAGTTGCTATCTCGATGTCGGCCTCGGATATACATATCGAGCACAAACTGAAAAAATCACGCGCATGGGTACTTGAATCCATAAAAACCGCGGTTGATTTTGCGAAGGCTAATAACGTCTATGTGTCCGTGAATGCCGAGGACGCATCCCGCGCCGATCTTGATTTCCTGGTGCGGTTTGCCAAGGCGGCGCAGGAACAGGGTGCTGATCGTATACGTTTTTGCGACACGGTGGGCATACTTGATCCTTTCGACACATATAACGTGATTGCTTTCTTGAAAAAGAACCTGAAAATCGATATCGAGATGCATACTCATAACGATTTTGGAATGGCAACGGCAAACGCCCTGGCCGGCATCAAGGCCGGAGCTATCTATGTGAACACGACCGTGAACGGACTGGGGGAGAGGGCTGGCAACGCGGCCCTCGAGGAAGTGGTCATGGCGCTTAAATATATTTCCAAGGTAAATCTGGGCCTTCACACGGAACGTTTTCGTGAGCTTTCAGAGTATGTGGCGGGTGCTTCCGCGCGTCACATACCTGTATGGAAACCGATCGTGGGCGCAAACGTTTTTGCCCATGAATCAGGCATTCATGCGGACGGTGTCATCAAGAATCCTTTAAATTACGAGGTCTTCAGTCCTGAAGAAGTCGGGCTGGAGCGGCAGTTGGTCATCGGGAAACACTCTGGCAGTAAATCCATCAAGATGAAGTTCAAGGAATTTCTTATCGAACTCGACGATGATGAAAGCCAGGAGATATTACGTCTTGCACGAAAGCTCGCGGTAGAACTCAAGCGAGGTCTTTTCGAAAAAGAACTGATGTATATATACAAGGACTACAAGGCCCACAAGGAGGCCAACGGGGCAAGCAGTGGCTAGCACGCTTGCCGAAAAGATAATCGCCGCCCACGTGGGTCGGGACGTAAAACCTGGCGAGATAGTGGTTACCGACGTGGATGTGACAGCGCTTCAGGATGGAACCGGGCCGCTTGCTCTCCAGCAACTTAAAGAGCTGGATCTGGTGAGGGCTCAAAATCCCGCCAAAACCGTGCTGTTTATCGATCACGCCGCTCCCAGTCCTCGTAAGGAACTTTCCAACGCACATATATCACTGCGGGAATTCGCGGCCAGTACCGGTGCGGTCCTTTCCGAGATAAACGAAGGGGTCTGCCATCAGCGGCTGGTTGAAAGTTTTGCTTCACCTGGAGATATCCTCATCGGAGCTGATTCTCATACCTGTACTTCGGGAGCGCTGGCTGCCTTTGCGACCGGCATGGGTTCCACGGACGTGGGCATCGGTATAGCGACTGGCAAGACGTGGCTGAAAGTTCCCGAGACCCTGCGTGTGGAAATAACCGGAGAGTTCAAGCCGGGCGTTTATGCCAAGGACCTGATACTGCACCTGATCAGAATGATCGGGGCTGATGGAGCTACCTATATGGCTCTGGAGTTCGGTGGGCCTGGCGCGGACGCCATGACGATGTCTGAACGCTTTACGCTGGCGAACATGGCCGTTGAGGCAGGAGCCAAGACCGGACTTTTTGCTTCCGATGAGACTACTCATGCATTCCTTGATGAGCAGGACCGGGGCGAAAGTTACAGGGAGCTGACTGCGGATGCCGGCGCCGAATATGCGCGCACGATAGAGATCGATGCTTCGCTGCTGGAGCCGACCGTTTCGGCGCCGCATACGGTAGACAACACGATGAAGGCTACCGATGCCGTGGGTGTGAAAGTACAGCAGGTATTTATCGGTACCTGCACCAACGGCCGGATAGAAGATCTGCGCATAGCGGCCGACATATTGCGTGGTCACAAGCGCAATCCGGAGACGAGGTTAATCGTTACACCTGCGTCTCGATCTGTTTATCTAAAAGCGGCACGCGAGGGTTTACTGGAGGTTTTTGTCGAGGCTGGAGCGCTGGTGACCGGTCCTGGTTGCGGTGCATGCGTAGGCGTCCATGGTGGTATTCTTGGCGACGGAGAAGTCTGTCTTGCGACCCAGAACCGTAACTTCCAGGGCAGAATGGGTAATGTTGAGGGACTCATTTACTTAGGGTCACCCGCCACTGCGGCAGCCACCGCGATAGCCGGTCACATCGTCGATCCCAGAGTGGAATTTCTAGCCTGATGAACCAGAGGCTAAAATCTGAAAACGGAAGCTACAGGAAATGATTTTAAAAGGCAAAGCCTGGAAATTCGGAGACAGCATATCCACCGACCACATAGCGCCGGGGAGATATTTCCACCTGCGCACGGATCTGCCGGAACTGGCAAAGCATGTGCTTGAAGATGCGAATCCTGAATTTGCATCGAAGATGCAACCCGGGGATTTTGTGGTCGCAGGCAGGAATTTCGGGCTGGGATCCAGCCGTGAGCACGCGCCACGCATCATCAAGATCGCGGGAGTCAACGCGGTCCTTGCCCAATCATTCGCACGCATCTTTTTCCGTAACTCGATAAATGTAGGATTGCCGGTGCTTGAGATCGACACATCGGGTATTGAAGAAGGAGACGAGCTGGAGGTCGATCTGGAAGCGGGGACTGTCCGAAACGTGACACGTGACAAAACACTTGCATTCGAGCCGCTGCCGCCGGTGATGGTAAAAATACTGGGCGATGGCGGGCTCGTCGAGCATTTTAAGAAGTATGGAGATTTTCACCTGGAAACATAGGCGCGAAACTCGCGTCGCTTGAATTTTTGATTTTGCTGGCGGGTGTGACATTCGCCTAAATGAAAAAGGGAGATGGCATGGCTCACAGAGTAACGTTGATTCCCGGTGATGGTATCGGACCAGAGATTACGGAGGCAGCCAGGCGTGTCGTGGATGCTTCCGGTGTTGCGATCGAATGGTTGGTGGTGGATGCTGGCCTTGATGCGATGGCAGAGTATGGAACTCCACTACCCGATAACGTGCTGACCTCGATAAGGGATACGCGCGTCGCCTTGAAGGGTCCTGTTACAACACCGGTGGGAAGCGGTTTTCGAAGTGTCAATGTTACATTGAGGCAGACGCTGGACCTTTATGTAAATCTGCGTCCCGCTTTTAGCATCCCCGGAGTCCAGTCCCGCTACGAGGATATAGACCTCGTGATCGTCAGAGAGAACACTGAGGACCTCTATGCGGGCATAGAACACATGGTGGGACCGGATGCCGCCGAGAGTATCAAGATCATCACCCGGAGCGCCTCAGAGCGTGTAGCGCGCTTCGCTTTTGAATACGCCCGCAGAGAAGGGCGTCACAAAGTAACGGCCGTGCATAAGGCCAACATCATGAAATGCAGCGATGGCCTTTTTCTTGAATCGGTCCGGCATGTGGCCCAGGATTACAGTGATATTGAGTTCGAAGACCGTATCGTGGACAACATGTGCATGCAGCTTGTGCAGAAGCCGGAACTCTACGATGTCCTTGTGCTTCCTAATCTGTATGGTGACATCGTCTCGGATCTGTGCGCCGGGCTGGTGGGCGGACTAGGTGTGGCGCCTGGAGCTAATATCGGCGATACCATGGCCGTCTTCGAGCCGGTTCACGGCAGTGCTCCCAAATATGCGGGGAAGAACAAGGCCAATGCAACGGCAACCATCCTGTCCGCCGTTTTGATGTTAAGGCATCTGGGGGAAAATGAGGCAGCGGACCGTGTGATGAAATCCGTACGCACCGTCATTGGCGAAGGAAAAACCGTAACTTACGACCTGGGTGGAACCGCTGGCACTTCCGAGATGGCTGACGCGATAATCTCGACGATGGAATAACTCACAGGCTGATTTAATTTCAACTGGAGGCGATTGAAATGATCGCCTCTTTTTTATTAACGTGTTTGAAACTTAAGTCCCGACACCAGAAAGCGGTTTCATTCCTGCAAGTATGGCTTTCACGTCACCCCATCCGTGACCAGTCCAGGTGCCCGTGGACATGCTGTACCAGAGCTCCTGCGTTTTCCCGGCTCTGTCGGTGAACTCGCCTTTCCAGATGACGACAAAGACTTCCGCATCACCGACTGTGTCGGATTTGACCGGATCTCCAGCCGGCAGATATTCTCTCGTCTTGTGCCAGTAAACCTGATAGGCCACGCCATTGATCTCAGTCTCGGTAAGGTAGTATCCGGACAGGGGCTTGCTGTTTGCATGACTCTGGTTGAAGGTCAATGTGCGGCTTTCATTTCCTGGATCGGAATACCTGTAGCTGTAGTAGCCCACGGGATCCTTGGCGGAAGCACTACTTGAACCGGTCAGCTCGGTATCAAGACGATATCCTGATGGTAGCTGTGTTGGAACCTGTACCGGATAAGCCACTTTTCCCTGCAGGGCGATCAAACTTATCATCTCCTCAGGGGAGGGCATACCGGTAATACTTTGCAGGTTGGGGTCGAGAACGATTCCTGTTTGCACGGGACGTGTAGAAGTCGTTGTGCCGGTTGTTGCCGTCCTGGTTGGGACAGCTACCTCGGCAGGCTTGTCGTCATCAGTGCAGCCGGCTGCGGAAATAAACGTCAAGCTGACAAGCGACAGGCATATCATAAATTTGGATAAGATTTGTTTCATTTAAAGTAAACAGCTCTTTCTGTGGCACGCCATATGATAGCAAACAAGGAATACAAAGTAGGTTAAAAACGTATCAAAAATATTTCCGGCAAATGAGAATCTTTTCAGGAAAATAAATCGACCAATTTGCGGACTATTTGCTGATACTGCTATTGAAGGTAAGAGTTCGTTGGAATAGTATTCAACCCCCAGTCATTCGCTGCAAGGGAGCAATGAAGTTATACGGCAATATCAGAATCGCCACGGAACCTGACCGGGCGTCGAGGGAAGATCGCAACGAACTTGCGGATGAATCCTGTGATAACTGCTTCTTTGGTCAGAGCGATCTGTGTTCACTCCCAAAAGATGAAACATGTTCGACGTTCAGATACCAAAAAAGACAATTATCGGGTGCTGT
The DNA here is from genome assembly GCA_041660545.1 of Thermoleophilia bacterium. Classification (GTDB taxonomy): domain Bacteria; phylum Actinomycetota; class Thermoleophilia; order BMS3ABIN01; family BMS3ABIN01; genus JBAZWE01. The sequence goes on along the minus strand of JBAZWE010000005.1, from coordinate 33,543 downwards.
ACGATCTACTCCTCTTCATCTTTGATCACCAGGACCGGGCAATGAGACTTCTGTAGCACCTTGTTGCTTACACTTCCGAGCAACATGCCCTTGAATTCACTCAGTCCGCGGCTTCCCAGCACAATCAGATCGACGTCTTCCTCTTTTGCGATATCAGCGATGGCAGTGCCGGTCAGATCCGGAGACGCGTCGATTTCCACCCGTGTACGAACAGGAATCCCGGCTTCGGTGATCACCTTGCCGGCATCCTGGACTATGACTTCGGCCAGCTCACGGTTCTTGTCATCCGGGTCCAGGTCGGCTGTGCATGCTGGGCATACATGAACGACAAGAACCTCGGTCGACCCTGCCAGGCGCGCCACTTCGGCCGCGCTCTCTACGGCCATGACTGCGTTTTTTGAACCATCCGTTGCTACAAGTATCTTTGCATACATATTGTCCTCCTCTTTCCCCGAAGCGAGTTCTTTATAACAGGCGTTGTCAGTAACTGTCAGTTATCCTTGATGCTCCCCAGACGCAAGATTGAAACCATGAGCTTCTCGCAATCGATGACTATGGTCTCAGCGAAGGCACCCGAAGGCGCCTGTGAGGTGTAAGTCATATCGCGGCAAAGAGTCTCCGCCATGAAGACCTGTTCGAATTCCCGGCTGACTTCGACCAGTAAATCCGAACCTGACATGTTAACGGTTATCGTATCTTCAATCTCGAATCCAGCTTCTTTGCGCAGGTTTTGAACCTTGTGCACCAGCTCGCGTGCAAGTCCTTCACGTAGCAGTTCATCGGAGATAACGGTTTTGATGCCGACAGCACGTTCTGCCTGTCGCTCTACCGAATAACCTTCCTTTTCGACGTCCTCGATCAGGATCTCATCGCTACTTAGCAGTTCCTCCTTGCCGTCCACGGAGATACCAATCTGTCCCTGAGCTTCTATTACTTCAAGGATATGAGCTGGATCCATGGCTGCGATGGCGGCGTCGACCTGGGGTCGCCGGGCTCCGAAGCGCGGTCCGAGCTTCTGCAGGTTCGGTTTCAGTTTCACATCAGCCAGCTGTTTTACGTTAGTGACGAAACTGATCTCCTTGACGTTTAGCTCGTCGAGGACCAGGTGAGCAAGCTCCTCGATCGCCTTCTGTTCCTCGCTCGTAGCAACGACAACAGCCTCGGCCAGTGGTTGCCTTGTCTTGATAGCGGCCTTGTTCCTCGCTGTTCGGCCCAGATTGATTACCCGCCGAACCTGATCCATCTGGAACAGCAGGTCTTCATCGCGAAAACTTTCTATAACAACAGGAAAGTCGTTCAAATGAACGCTGAGCGGCGCATCGACGTCTGTTGAGCATACGAGATTGCGATAGATTTCATCCGAAATAAAGGGAGTATACGGCGCCAGCAGTTTCGAGACCGTCACCAGGCATTCGTGCAGCGTCAAATATGCGCTTAATTTGTCGTCGTCTTCCTCACTTTTCCAGAAACGTCTACGGCTGCGCCTGACATACCAGTTTGAGAGGTCGTCGACGAACTCCTGGATGTGCCGGCCGCTGGCGGTTACTTCATAGTTATCGAGCCCGTTTCTGACCCTTTCCACGAGTTGCTGCAGGGAAGCGATGATCCAGCGATCGAGCAAAGGCCGTTCGGGGACCGCAATCTTCTGTGTTGCCGGATTGAAAGAGTCGATGTTGGCGTATACGACAAAAAAGGAATATGTGTTCCAGAGAGTGAGGAGGAACTTCCGTACAACCTCATCTATCGCTTCTTCGAAGAAACGGCGGGGATACCAGGGGGAGCTTACGGTGAAAAGGTACCAGCGGAATGCATCCGCGCCCTGTTTGTTTAAAATCTGCCAAGGCTCTACAACGTTGCCCTTGGATTTACTCATCTTCTGTCCGTCTCGATCAAGTATATGTCCCAGGCAGACCACGTTCTTATAGCTGGATTTTCCGAAAAGAAGAGTGCTTACGGCCATGAGGCTGTAGAACCAGCCACGCGTCTGGTCGATTCCCTCACAGATGAAATCCGCCGGAAAGCGGCTCTTAAACAGCTCCTCGCCCTCGAAGGGATAATGCCACTGGGCTATCGGCATGCTGCCTGAATCGAACCAGGCATCGATTACTTCCGTGACCCGGGTCATTTGACCGCCACAGTCTGCACATTTGAGCTTTATATCGTCTATGTACGGTCTGTGCAGATCGAGTTCATCGTTAACGGCGCCTGTCGTGTCCAGATCCTTTAGTTCCTCGACGCTGCCGATGCAGATCTCATGCCCCTCCTCGCAACGCCATATCGGCAGGGGGGTACCCCAATATCTCTCTCTTGAGAGTGCCCAGTCGACGTTGTTCTCAAGCCAGTTGCCGTAACGCCCGTGTTTTATATGGTCGGGATACCAGTTGACTGATTCGTTCGAGGCCAACAACTGGTCCTTGATGGCGGTCGTCCTGATATACCAGCTTGCCTTGGCGTAATAGATAAGCGGCGTATCACAACGCCAGCAATGTGGATATGAGTGCTCATAGGGCACGTGCGCAAATAAAAGCCCGCGCTGAAGAAGATCTTCGACTATATCTGCATCCGCGTCTTTGACGAATCTCCCGGCCCACGGTGTGATTCGTTCATCGAAGAGGCCCTCCTCGGTCACCGGGTTCACCACCGGCAGGCCGTTCTCCCTGCCGACATCCATATCATCCGCGCCGAATGCCGGCGCGATGTGGACGATTCCGGTTCCCTCGTCAGAGGATACGAAGTCCGCATTGACGATGTAGTGCGCCTTTAGGTCGGTCTTCATAAAATCGTAAGGCGGTATATATGAGCTTCCTGTAAGTTCGCCGGCTGGTACCTGTCGAAGGATTTCGACATCCTCACCAAGGACTTTCTCGACCAGCGGTCTGGCCATGATCATCCTCTGTCCCTGGGCGTCTACTTCCACGTAGCTGATGTCCGGGTGTATGGCCGTGGCTACGTTACTGATAAGCGTCCATGGCGTCGTCGTCCAGACGAGCAGGGAGACTTCCGGGTCATCGACGAGTGGGAAGCGTACATAGACGGAGGGATCTTCGACGGTCTTGTACCCCTGGTCAACTTCGTGGCTTGATAGAGCGGTACCGCAACGCGAACAATAAGGCACCACCTTGTGGCCATGGTACAACAGGTCTTTCTTCCAGATCTCTTTCAGTATCCACCAGACGCTTTCAATATATGTATTGTTCAGGGTGTAATAGGCGTCACTGGTGTCTATCCAGAAGGCGATGCGTTCGGTAAGCTTCTCCCACTCTTCGAGATATTTATAGATACTCTCCCGGCACAGCTGGTTGAACTTGTCGATGCCGATGCGCTCGATGTCCTGCTTGCCGTTGATGCCGAGCTGTTTTTCCACCTCGAGTTCGACAGGAAGTCCGTGTGTGTCCCAGCCGGCTTTTCGTGGGACATGATAGCCGCACATGGTACGGTATCGAGGGAAGATGTCCTTAAAGATTCGTGAAAGTACATGGTGAGAGCCGGGCATGCCGTTCGCCGTGGGCGGGCCCTCGAAGAAAACGAACTCCGGACCGTCCTGCCGCAGCTCCTGGCTTTTGTGGAATATATCGTTTTCCCGCCAGAATATTAGTGTCTGCTCCTCGAGCCGTGCGAAATCCACACGTGGCGATACGGCTTTATAGAGCTGCTTTTTGTTTTTATCCTCGTTCATGGACCATGTTCCTTAAAAATCACGCTCTTGCAGATACGTCAATAAGCTCAAAGACAATACAATATACGAACTCCGGCGCTACTTTTGCAACTTGCCCGGCAGGTGGGAATCGGCTTAGCGATGGGATATCATAAATTCATATGCGCAACCGAAGCCGATGGTAAAGACAAAAGTGCTGAAACGAAGGGCGCCAGTCAAGGTATTTTTTACTTTGATGGTGGTTCTGGCGCTGGTAATAGTGGCATCAGTGCTTCTCCTCCGCTCTCTTGGAAGAAATGAAGAGGCTTCAGAGAATGGCTCGTTTGATAACGTTTCAGGCGTTCGCGAGCGAACGATGGCAGAGGCTCCCCGGGCAAATTTTATAAGCCTGTTCGTATATGACGCGAACGGCGGCGTAGCTTCTTTCATGGTAGGCGGGAAAACGGAGGAATTCGACGCATTCGCTTCAGCGATCGCGGAAGCCAGGCCGGTGGAGGCGATTGCGGATGAGTCCTTTTCCGACCTGATCATTCTGTCTTTCGGCAGCAAGGATACTCTGGAACTTTCCTATTCAAGGAAGCTAAATATGTTGAAACTTGGAGATCAGGGTTATGCTCCGCAGGAAAACCTGACGCCGATGATCGTGGAAGTCGAGCAGAAATTCAATTATTGAAAACCATATCAAAACAATGACCTCATATCTCGACAACGCAGCCAGCTCTTGTCCCAAACCGCCTCAGGTGGTGGAGGCCGTTGACGAGTGCCTCAGATCGTACTGCGCAAATCCCGGACGTGGAGCGCACGCGACTGCGGTTGAGGCCGCGAGGATCATACACCGTACCAGGCAGAAGGCCGCCTCCTTTCTTGGAGTCAGCGACAGCGCCGATATCATCTTTACAGCCAACGCCACCGACTCCCTTAACATCGCGCTGCATGGACTTTTGTCTTGCGGAGACCATGTGGTCACGTCGGTCGTCGAACATAACGCCGTCGCCAGACCGCTTATAGTGCTTGAAAAACAAGGAGTCAAGGTAACTCGCGTGACTACGGATTCAACCGGGCGGCTGGAACCGGAGGATATCGTATCAGCCATCAGGCCGGAGACCCGGCTCGTTGTGCTTACGCATGCTTCCAACATAACCGGGGTTATTCAGCCGATCGACGAGATCAACAACGTACTGCTGGAAAAGGGCGTACCGCTTTTGCTGGACGCCGCCCAGAGTGCCGGTACATTGAAGCTGGATATGAAAAGCATGCCCGTGGGAATGATGGCCTGTACAGGCCACAAGAGTCTCCTCGGTCCCCAGGGTGTTGGTCTGCTTTATATTTCCCCTGAACTGGAGCTTGCGTCCGTACGACAGGGAGGTACAGGCACTCACTCCGATGAAGCACAGGACGAACTGGCCAGGCCTGACCGTTACGAGTGTGGGACCTTGAACACACCCGGGATAGCAGGGTTAGGTGCGGGTATAACATATATTGAGGAAAAGGGACTTAAACAGATAACGGATCACAAGAACATGCTGACAGCCGCACTGCACGAGGGATTGCTGGATATTGAAAATGTCACTGTTTACGGCCCCGCATTTGGAGAGCCGCGGGGGCCGCTTGTCGCTTTCAATATAGCTGGCATGCCTTCCTCCGAGGTGGCGGGTCTTCTGGATCGTGAATATGGCATCGCTTCGCGGGCGGGGCTGCATTGTGCGCCCGGAGCCCATCGCATTATGGGTACGCATGAGAATGGAGCTGTCAGATTGAGCGTCGGGCTTTTCAATACCACCGAAGAAATCGAAGCCGCGCTCGAGGCCGTCGGGAAGATTGCGGCTTCCCGTCCTTGAGATCAGTGAAACAGAAAATTTAAAAAATAATGGAGAGCCGATCACATGACCGAATCCACAAATATGAACGATAAGACGGGTCCGCTTCCGGAGTGCGCCACACTGGCCGTAGGCAGTCTGCCTCATACTGACGCCGGGGCGGCTGTTGATGCGATGCTCAAGTACAACCCGGTTTGCCCGTGCTGGCCGCAGCTGCCCAAGATCGACTTCCGTGAAAGCATGTACGTGCAGTATTCGGAAGGCATGCCGGCGGCCGTTGTTGATGTTGAGGGGCGCCGCATCTTCTTCGATGTGGAAAAAGCTCCTGAGGAAATGGCTGTTTTCTATGAACATTATCTGGCCGATGACGTAGGCCACTGCGCACTCTCAAAGGATTTTGCACGTGGATTCGCCCTGTTCATCGATCGTTTGCCTGTACAGGGGGCGAAATTTTCCAAAGGGCAGGTTACCGGTCCCATTAGTTACGGTCTGAGTGTTACGGATAACGAGAAAAAGCCGGTGCTGTATCATGCCGATCTGTTTGAAGCTGTCGTTAAAACGCTGGCGTTCAAGGGCCGCTGGCAGGCTGAGAGTCTACGAAGCGCGGCGCCCGATCAGCACCCGGTTATCTTTTTTGATGAACCGTATATGACGCAGGTGGGTTCGGCCATGATCAGTCTGTCCCGGGAACAGGTAGTCGCCAACCTCAACGAATGCTACGCGGCGATCGATGGCTATACCGGCACTCACGTCTGTGGCGGAACCGATTGGGGTCTGCTCGCCGCCACGGACGTAGATATCCTTCATTTTGACGCCTTCGAGCACATGCAGGAGATGCTCATTTACGAGAAGGAGATAGCTGCCTTTATGGAGCGCGGAGGAATGCTTGGGTGGGGAATCGTGCCGACCAGCAAAAAGGCATTCGATATCACGGCTGCTCAACTCGCAGGAGACATACATGCCGCCGCAGGCAAAGTCGCTGGATTTGGAGGCGGTGTCTCACAAGAAGATGTGCTCAGTCATTCCTTTGTTTCGCAGTCGTGTGGCATGGGATCACGCGATATAGAGACAGCTGAGAGATGCCTGTCTCTTGCCGGGGATATTTCAGATGCCCTGCTTGGGCAATTATGATAAACTGATTTCCGGTTTGGGATATACCTATCCAGGGCTTAAGCTCGGTTCAGGATAGGATGGAAGACAATGCCGCTGGAGAATGGCTTTGAAAAAGATCGTAGATAAAATCGGTTACGACCGCGTGAGGCGGGCAATCGGGCAGTTATGGAAATACTGCCTGGTCGGAGCGTCCGGTTTTGTAGTCAACCTTTTTATATTCTGGGTAATGATCAGGCAATTTGAAGGTCATTACATGATTGCGGGTACGGTATCTTTTGCCGTGGCTGTGACAAACAATTTTCTCTTGAATCGTTACTGGACCTTCGGCAGTTCTGAACGGGATATCTTCTCTCAGGCAAGCAGATTCTTAATTATCAGCATTACGAGTTGGGCGCTGAACATGTTGATATTGCGTCTTCTGATTGAGGACGCCGGTTTCGACCCATACGTCGCGCAGGGTCTGGCAATAAGCACGGTTACGATCCTCAACTTCACCGGCAACAAGCTGTGGAGCTTCCGGCAACCTACTGCCTGAGCGGTTGCAATTGATTCCGCCGGTATCCCCGGTCAGGAAATCCTGCCTCTTCATTTCCCTTTTTATCCTTGCGTTGCTGTTTTCACTTAATCATGGTGTCTCGCCGGCTGTAGCGCAGCTTGAATCTAACTTAAGCGAACAGGAAGCCAAGCATCTGGCCATGGCCGATCAGAACGTCTCGATGGCCCTGGAAAAGCATCCCGAGCTCGAGCGCCACGCAAATTATGACCATACTCTGAGACGCTGGAACATCTCCTGGGCCAACCCTTATAACGATCGCAAGCTGATCTCGGTCGTCATCGACGACCTGAACGGAAATATCATCTCCAGCGACATCAATGGAGAGGCATGGTTCGAGGTTCTGCCGGCGACAACTGAAAATGATGCCATCGATGTGGCCAGCAGCCAGCCTGAGGTGGAGAGTGAAACCAAAGATCGGGAGGAGATCACCAGAAGCGCCAGTCTGGGAACCGATTCGGTCTGGACAGTAAAAATATTTTCCGCGTCCGACGAAGTAGCAGAGGTTCTTGTCGATGACGCGTCGGGCTCCGTAAACGAAGTGAGAGTCGGCCCCCAGGTAGCATGGCAGATGGCCCGCGGTTACAAAGGCGCGTTCGGACGAATAGTTAACGAACCATATATCTGGATGCCCCTATGCCTACTTTTCCTGGTCCCCTTCGTGGATATACGCAGGCCATTGCGAATATTTCACCTCGATCTTGTCATGCTGCTCGCCTTCACCGTATCGCATTATTTTTTCAATCAGGGCGAGATATTCAAATCCGTCCCGCTGGCTTATCCGCCACTGGTCTATCTCTTTTTACGTCTCGGATGGATTGGCTGGCGCCGTTCTTCAGGCCGTGGGACTCCGGCGTCCGGATCTCTTGGCGAAAATAGCGACACTATCGAAACTGGTGTCACGCGTGAACCCCACATCAACTTCAATTCAACCATCCTGTTGATCGGGCTGGCGTCTTTGCTCCTCTTTCGGATAGTGCTCAATATCGCAGACTCTAATGTAGTCGATGTCGGCTACTCGGGCGTCATCGGCGCTCACCGGATACTCGAAGGCACTACCCCTTACGGGAACATGCCTGCCGATGATGGTAACGGTGATACGTACGGTCCCATGAATTACCTTGTGTACGTACCATTCGAAAAGGTTCTTCCCTGGTCGGGTGAATGGGACGATCTGCCCGCAGCTCATGCCGCCGCTATCTTTTTCGATATGCTTGCCGTCGCCGGCATGTATACAGCCGGCAGGTGCCTGGCCCGTGGACGCCCGTTTGCCAACAAGCTCGGCCTTGCTCTTGCCTATGGATGGGCAGCCTATCCATATACCACTTATGTGCTAAACTGCAATGTCAATGACGCCATTGTCGCCGCGTTCATTATCTGGGGATTTGTTTTTCTGCAATCAGCGCCTTTAGCGGGCGTGTTGCTCGGTTTTGCCGCGCAGATCAAATTCTTTCCTGCCATGCTGGGTCCCGCATGGGCCTCATTCCCGAGGGCGATGCGTGGCTGGTGGAGGCGTACACTTTTCGTATCGGGTTTCTTGCTGGCGATAGCATCTACTCTGCTGGTGATTTTCATGGGCGACGGGACTTTCGGCCTGTTCTGGGAGAGAACGATCAGGTGGCAGATCGGGCGTGATTCTCCATTCAGCATATGGGGGCAATATCCCGAGCGGCTTGCGGGTGCGCAGCGCATAGGCCAGTATCTGCTGGTAGCTTTATCCTTGGGATCATACTTCTGGCCGTTTCGAAAAAACATGGTGCAGGTCGCGGCGATATCAGCGTCTCTGATCCTGGGGTTTCAGATCGTCCAGACCCACTGGTTCTACCTGTATATACCGTGGTTCTTCCCTCTGGCCCTGATAGCGTTTCTCACGGCCCGTTGCGGTTCGAACCCGAAGAATAGCGCGATAATGGGGAGTTGCTTTGTCCAGACAGCTTGACCTGATACGAGACAACTTACGCAAACAGTCAGACAAGCGATTACTGCTGCTGATAACACTTCTCTTCATTCTGGTGCAAGTATTTATATGGGGCGTTCTTTTTAGAACCCTCTGGTACTCGGACAGGACGATAACGGACATTCCTGTCTATTACAGCTATGCGAGCCGCATCGCGCAGGGATTCTTGCCATATCGTGATTTTTCATCCGAGTATCCACCGGTGGCCATGGCCCTGTTCTCGTTGCCGCGTCTGCTTTCGGGCGCGGGTGAGAGCCAATTCGTCGCCTGGTTTCAGGCAGAGATGCTGCTTTTCAGCTGTGGGATTGTTTTGCTTTTGTCATGGATTTCCTGGAGGCAATGGCAAAATGTCTGGAAAGTCGCGGGAACCCTGGCAATATACACGCTGTTCCTTCTGAGCCTGGGTTCAATCGTTCAGGAGCGGTTCGACCTGGCGGCAGCTTTCCTGATACTGGCCAGCGTGGCCTGTTTTATCACAGACAGGTATCTGGCCGCATGGCTACTGCTGGGCATTGGCCTTATGACCAAGGTGGTGCCTGTTCTGATCGCCCCGATTTTTCTTATAGCGCATTATCGCCGGCGACAGTTAAGCGAAGTATGGATGGGTCCGCTGGCCATGATCATGGCGGCCCTGATCGTCTCCATACCTTTTCTTTTGACATCTCCTGCCGGATTGGCAAACGCATTCCTCTACCATGTTGAAAGACCTCTGCAGATCGAGAGCTCCTGGTCTTCGCCGATCCTGCTTTACTCGAAGCTGACGGGATATCCGGCCTACATCATGAATTCCTATGGTTCTCACAATGTGTATTCCACGGCATCGGATACTCTGGTCATGATTTCGGGCCCGCTGACGGCCGTTGTTTTGCTGGCCGGATACTGGATCTTCTGGAGGAGAAGCGGCAAGGAGGGAAACGGCCTGCCGCACATTTCAGGAAATATGATAATACGGTTCTCCGTAATCGCGATCACCACCTTCATCGTGGGGGGGAAGGTGCTGTCGCCGCAGTTTCTCATCTGGCTGATTCCGCTGGTGCCACTGGTGGTAGGCGCCGACCGTATCGTGATAGCCGGCATCTTTGAATCAGTCCTGTTGATCACCCAGTTTGAGTTTCCGTATAGTTACTGGCAGCTTTATACATTACAGCCATATATGGTTGTGACCGTTGCTGTCAGGAACCTGCTGCTGATAGTACTGCTTGGCATGCTCGTCGCGGCGCTTGGAAGTCACCACCGCGCTCCTTCTTTCGTCACCCGTCCGGGTAGCGATATCAGATTTCTGGGTTCAGGTAAAAAGTTCCTGCCGTTTGATAATAATTAGGCGTCGCCGGGATCCGCTTCGACCTGGAGCCTGCGGATCGCGGTTGCCCTGCCATTATCGTCTGCTTCGACAAGTACACCTTCTATCCAGACATCCTGGTCGGCCACCTCGAATTTGACGGGCATCTGTGTGAGAAAACGTTTTATTATTATGTTCTTGTCCACCCCGATGACGGAATTGCGAGGTCCGGTCATGCCGGCGTCGGTTATATATGCGGTGCCGCGACCCAGGACACGATCGTCCGCGGTCTGAACGTGGGTATGAGTGCCGATCACGGCCGTAACCCTGCCGTCGAGATAATGCCCCATTGCCACCTTTTCACTGGTGGCCTCCGCGTGGAAATCAACCAGGATATTATTGATGCCCTTTGGAATCTCATCGAGGACAGGATCGATCGTCTGAAAGGCTCCGAGTGGAGCGCCTATGTAAAGATTACCGGAAAGGTTGACGACTGCGAGCTGAATCCCGTTACGTGAAACGACAGTCCAACCGCGGCCGGGATTTTCAGGCAGATAATTCGCGGGACGGATGATCCTGTCAGACTGGGAGAGAAAAGGAATTATCTCTTTCTGACGCCAGATGTGGTTTCCTGTCGTTATCACGTCGACACCACCCGCCAGTAACTTTTCGGCGATCTTGGAAGTTATGCCGGCACCGCTGGCAACATTCTCCCCGTTTGCGATAACAAAATCGGGCGAATGTTCTTCCTTAAGAGCGGGAAGTCTTTTTAGAAACCCCTCGCGTCCCGGTTTTCCGAATATGTCACTTATAAAGAGAATCTTCATTTGGCGAGTATAACAAATGACGAGGGACATTCATGCGCCTGCTCCGAGCCGTGGCACTGTTGGCAACCTGTGATTTACTCCTATATCATCCAAAACTGACATGAAGATTCTAATTACAGGCGGAGCGGGATATATAGGCAGCATAGTCACCGAGGTGTGTCTGACCCGCGGCGATGAAGTTACCGTATATGACAACCTGTCAACCGGACACCGCGAGTCCGTGCCTCCTGATGCTAATTTCGTAATCGGAGATGTGGGTGACCGCGGGCTGATGACAAGCGCATTGAAAAAGAGCGGCGCAGAGGCCGTCATCCACATGGCAGGCTTTATCGAGGCAGGTGAATCCATGCTGGACCCCGGCAAATATTTCATCAACAACACCTGCCGTCCCATAGAGCTGCTTGAAGCGATGCTCGAAGCTGATGTGAACAGGATTCTTTTCTCATCCACTGCCGCAGTTTACGGCGACCCGGTGACTGCTGTTATCGATGAAGATCACCCCCAACATCCGACGAACGCTTATGGCGAGTCAAAACTTCTGTTCGAGCGGCTGCTTGACTGGTATGACCGGATACACGGAATAAAGCATGCAGCTCTCAGGTATTTCAACGCCGCCGGAGCTTCAGCTGAGAGGGGAGAGGACCACGAACCCGAGACCCATCTGATCCCACTGGTGCTGAAGGCGGCTCTGGGGAAAAAAGATTTCGTTGAAATATATGGAACCGACTACGCCACACAGGATGGCACCTGCATCCGGGACTATATACACATAAAGGATTTGGCCCAGGCGCATATAATGGCACTGGATGCGCTTGGGAGTGAGAGCCTGCACTATAACCTGGGAAACGGCAAGGGGTACTCGGTACGGGAAGTAATGGAAACCGCGAGGAGAGTAACAGGAGCCGATTTTGAAATCAGGGAATCCGGCAAGCGAAAAGGAGACCCCGTAATTCTTGTGGCGAGTTCGGAGAGGATTTCAAAGGAGCTCGGATGGAAGCCTATGCATCCGGCGCTTGATGACATCATAAGCAGTGCCTGGGATTGGCATCACGCAAATCCGGATGGTTACAAAACATGAACTGGGTCTTAGCGATAATTGCGGGCGGAGGGTGCATGTAGAACGGAGTTGAAGGCACTGGCAAGGGAGTCTTCAAAACGCCGAAAATATTTGTGGAACTAATCGCGCTAAGTCAAAAAAATTTAAGAAGCTATCGTCCGGCAAGCCAGAGAAGAATGCAGCACTTTTCACCAGCCAATTCATGCAAATCAGCCAGCTTTACAAACCCGTCTACTGCTGCAACTCTTCAACCCGACTATCCGCACTCGTAACTCTGTAACAACTCGAACTCTCAACGCGAAGTAAAATATGATGGCGTTCCGGGGTTCTCCCCTGCCAATGATTTCTTAACCACTTAGTCGTTGTCGCACACCAGATGGCCGCGCTTGTATTCGCAGTGAGTATTGTGATGATCCCCATCGTGATCTCCATCGTGATGGTCGTCACCGAAAGCCACCGCGCCAAAAGCGAGCGAAGCTGTGCATACCAGCCAAACGCTGGCGAGTATTGCTAATTTCCTCATATATTTCACCTCCTTTTCTTTTTAAATTAAGGTTATGATTCATAGACAAAATACTGAGAATCAAGGATAACAGAAATAAATAAATCATGCAATTAATTTCACAAGTACAGGAAATGGCCACTGAGCCCAAAAAGACAGCTTCAGTTTACACGTGGCTGGGGACGGCGGGGGTTCTAGCCGTTTTTGCCTATCTCGCTGCCAGGGACGGTGGATATTTCTCTATAAATTTCTACCCGGCTGCCATAGCTTCGTGGACTATCCTCGGGCTGTTGATACTCGTTGGGTGGGATGACCTGATGATGCCGAAAACAGCACGTCCGGCGGTATTGTCTCTGGCAGCTATCGTACTCTGGACGGGATTATCGTTTATCTGGTCCATATCTCCAAACCTGTCCCTGCAGGAATTCACAAGAGAATCGATATATCTTGCATGTTTTGTGGCAGTTCTTATGGGACCCGCCAGCGCCCGTAGTGTCAGATATTCCACCATTCTTTTTGTATCCATAACGACGGCGCTTGCCGCGTTTGCCATATTTGCCAGGATCAGCCCCGATATTTCCAAGGATTATGTTTACGCAGGTGGACGGCTGATGGGAAGCATAGGCTACTGGAACGGCCTGGCGGCTTTGATGGTGATTGGGATCATTCCCTGTCTGTGGCTGGCGTCGACCGTGCAAGTTGCACATTATGCGCGCGTGGCCTCAAGTTGCGCGCTCTCACTCATGGGGCTGACCCTTTTCTTCACTCTCTCACGTGGTGGTATCGCGATATGTATGGCGTCAATCGTTTTATATCTTGCCCTTGCACCAGGTCGGCTTGCATCGATTCTTACCCTCTTCTCATCCGCGTTGCCGGCAGGCCTGCTCGCATGGTACTCGGCAACAGCGATGCCTTCACTGCAGGCAGCTGGAGACGGGATTCCGATCGATGCGGCTGATGGCAGAAGGTTCGCCATCCTGCTCGCCATAGCCCTGCTCGCCTGTGTGGCTATTAAATACGCGACGCTGTTGCTGCCTTCCAGAGTCCCGAAAACCCGGGGCGGTCTTGCCTTCATCCTGGCATTCTGGGCGATTGCCGTGCTCTGTGTCGCCAGCGTGATAATAATCGAGCGGGATACCATTACCGAAAAACTTATCTACTGGAGATCGAAATCCGATGTTCAGGTCTGGCAGTATGATGAGGTTTCAGTCGACGCGCGTGGTTTCGAGCGCCTCGCTTCTACGTCCGACAACCGCACGGAGTTCTGGAGAATCGGTCTGGCGAATTTCAGTCAGCATCCGCTTGCCGGTACGGGCGGTGGAACCTATCGTTTCGTGAATATGAGGATGCAGGGTGGCGAGGGGCTGGCTCGTGATCCCCATTCGATATTGGTACGCTTTCTTACCGACCAGGGGATAGTAGGCTTTATTCTTCTGCTTGCGCTAATGGCCTCATTGGGATTTGCCGTACTGAGTCAACTGCGGGCACGGCCCTGGCTTCGTAGTAACGGCCTGTATATTTCTCTTCTGATCGCCGCCCTTGCATGGGTCGCCGACAGCAGCTTCGAATGGAATTGGGCGCTTCCCGCGGTATCGGTCCCATTTTTTGTGTTATGCGGTCTGCTGTTTCGTCTCGGGAGTTCATCCGGGCAGGATCCTGAAACCGGCTCAGGTTCCCAATCGAACAGTAATGACCAACCCGCACTGTATCCCATTCGCGTCTGGTTGCGGATGGTGTTTATCGCAACCGCCATGGCGCTTACTATGACTTTTATGGCTTTTCTGGCATCCAGGATACTGAGCGATCGCGCTCAGAGCAGTCTGTCGTACGGGGAACTCGAAAACGCGGAAACCTCGGCCCGAAGAGCGCACAAGCTCAACCCGTATTCCATCGATCCCCTCCTTGTGCTTGCCCATGCCGCAGTCGGGAGAGGTGATTATATCGAAGCCAGAAGCATCGTGCAGTCCGCCATCGACCGTGAGCCTGAAAGGTCGTCTCTTTACGAAGAGCTGGCACAACTGGAATTTTACGACCTTCATGATGTCGAGCAGGCGATCGGCCATATGACTGACGCCATTGACCGCGATCCACAGAATAACTCCCCACATATACAGTTGCATCGCATGTTAAGTGACGCCGTCACATACCGGGAGACCGGCATCATGCCAGAACCTCCTGATATTGAAGAGGCTCCTTGAGATACGAGCGAAAATTGGGACTATTTTTTGCGCTCCAAATAATATTCGTATCTCTGCTTGCGGGGTTGTCCTTAAGCTGTGGTGATTCACAGATCGCTCCCGACATGACCGGAGCGACTCAGAGCCGAACAACTCCAAGTGCAACAACGGACCGCATTGGTTCTACCTACACCTTTGCGGTCTGTGGAGACAATCGCATCGTCGGTATCGACAGCGGAATCATGGGACGCATTATCGATTCGGCGAAGTCCCGCGGCGCGGCTTTCATCGTCGATACGGGAGATGTAACGACTAGCGGGAGCAGGGAAGAACTTGCTAAATACCATGACTATACTGCTTCCACCGGAATCGGTTTTTACACGGTCCCGGGAAACCACGACGTTGGCAGAGGCGGTACGAGCGAGGCGTACGAGGAGATCATCGGACCTCCGTATTACAGTTTCGATTATGCCGGCGATCACTTTGTGATTGTTGACAATGCAGATGACAATACCGGGATCCCGGATACCCAGATGCAATGGTTTACCCAGGATCTCGCGGACAATGCCGGGCGGCCGAAACAGTTTATCTTTGCGCATATCCCTGTCGGTAGCACTTCGCTGCCATCCGGTCATGTAACCGGTGAGGGTGGGGATGCCGGACTTAGATCGGGGCAGATGATGGTTTCTGAAGCGGTGAAATATGCCAACGTCAAGGACATCTTCTTCGGCCATATCCATACATACCTTGCCTACAGGCTTGATGGAATTGATGCTTATGTGACGGGCGGCGCCGGAGCGCCGCTATTAATTCCTGAAGGAATGGGTGGTTATTATCACTACCTGCTGGTGACTGTCAGGGAAGAAGAAGTAGAAGTCGAGGTCATACAAGTATGACTCTTGTATGAATCGCGAGCCTTGAATGTTTTTCCACGTGGGGCCGAATCTCCGCTTTTTAAATCAGTGTTCGTAACCCATCAGGTGCGCAAGACGGGCATGACGTCTGGCCATCAAATCGTCACCCAGCTTCTCGCCACACTTTCCCAGGCAGTAATGAGCGTAACCGTTGGTGGGATATAGATCGATGACCATTTTAAATTCAGTGGCGGCATGCCTGAATCGGCCCGAATTATAATAAGCGCGGCCGAGCGCCTCGCGGATCGATGTCCGGTCAGGTTCCTGCCGGCGGGCACGCTCGAGGACGATGGCGGCCTGCGCCGGATGAGCGCTCCTCAGAAATGCCTCACCGCGCCTTAAAAGTTCGTATGCTGACTCATTACCCAAGGAATTGACTCCTTTTTGCCTAATTCCATTGTAGCCGCTCGCGCCTCTTGTTCAAAAGTGAATATTCCGACTGGCCTCTTTTAAGGGGACCACGAATTCCGATAGACTTTAGCGAGCCGGCGTCAGGTTGCCGGAAAGAAGAATCCATCGATCCAGGGAGAGATTCATGCTGGACATAAAACGGCTCCGCAATGAGCCGGATGAAATAATGAAGGCGCTACAGCGCAGAGGCATAGATGCGCCGCTTGATGAATTTGCACAGCTCGACAGAAAACGCCGCGAGATCATCGTCGAAGTAGAAGAGAAGAAAGCGCTGCGCAATCAGGTTTCTGACGAAATCGCCTCATCGAAGAAAACCGGTGGAGACGCTTCCGGGAAAATCGTCGCCATGAAGAAAGTAGGGGAGGAGATCAAGGCTTTAGACATCGTCCTGCGAGAAATCGAGATACAACTCAGTGACATAGTCCTGGACCTCCCCAATACGCCGCTCCCTGAAGTGCCACAAGGCGCGGATGAGAGCGCCAATGTATTGATTCGCACCTGGGGAGAGCCGACGAAATTCGACTTCGAGGCGAAAGCACACTGGGACCTGGGCGCCGATCTTGGCATCATCGACCAGGAGCGGGGCGCCAAGGTGGCCGAATCCCGTTTTACGCTGCTGCGAGGCATGGGGGCCAAGCTGGAACGTTCGCTGATCAACTTCTTCCTCAATCTGCATACGCAAGAACATGGCTACACCGAACTTTTCCCGCCTATCCTTGTAAACAGTGACAGTATGCGCGGTACCGGTCAGCTTTCAAAGTTCGCCCAGGCGGAGATGTACAAACTGCGGGATGACGACCTTTACCTGAATCCGACCGCCGAAGTTCCCGTCACCAATATTTATCGCGACGAGGTGCTTGCAGAGGAAGAGCTGCCGATCCATGTAACCGCCTACCTGCCAAGCTTCCGTCGTGAAGCGGGCGCCGCCGGGCGTGACACTCGCGGCTTGATACGCCAGCATCAATTCAACAAGGTAGAACTGGTCAAGTTCGTACTTCCTGAGACTTCGTCCGACGAACTTGAAAAACTTACCGCCGACGCTGAAGAGATCCTCAAACGTCTGGAGCTGCCCTACCGGACCGTTGCGCTCTGTACGGGAGACATGGGCTTTGCTTCGGCAAAGACCTACGACATCGAAGTCTGGTTGCCGTCCTATGACGATTACAAGGAGATATCTTCCTGCTCAACGTATATGGATTTTCAGGCAAGGCGCCTTAATATTCGATATCGGCCCACCGACGGGGGCAAACCGAAATTCGTCCATACATTGAACGGAAGCGGTCTGGCGGTCGGGCGCACGTTTGCAGCCATCATTGAAAACTATCAGAATGAAGATGGCTCTATCACCGTGCCGGAGGCGCTAAGACATTACATGGGCGTGGATAAAATAAATAGGTTCTAGTCAGAAGCCGGGACACCTTACTCAATTCCCGCCTTATTCTCGTGGCGTTCACGTTTATAATGTTGGAATTGAGTAAGGTGTCCCCGGTATTGTTGGCAACGCGGAGGGGTGGCGGAGTCCGGCTGAACGCACCGGTCTTGAAAACCGGCAGGGGCCTTCGCGGTCCCTCGTGGGTTCGAATCCCACCCCCTCCGCCAGACTTTCTGCAGCGAGCTGCGACTTTTTTAATTTTTCGCTTGTCATTACCTGCCGGTATCTGAAAAAATCGTTGGCGAGAATGAAAGAACAGCTATCATTTGACTTAGAAAGCGTGCTGCTTGAGGAATATTCCATCCGAGAGAGCCTGCGCGCCAAGACCGTACGCCTGAACATGACACCACAGAACGGGCTGGTAATAGTTGTTCCGGCAGGTTTTAACCGCAAGCGACTGCCGGATATCCTGAGGGAAAAAAAGAACTGGATAGAGAACGCCCGGCGCTGGGCCGACGAACAGCGTCTTTTAAAGCCGCCCATGCTGATAACCAGGCCGGATACCATCAGCCTTGAGGCTATCAATGAGGTCTGGACGGTGTTCTACCGCTCTACAGGTGGCGCCCGCACTTCGGCACGGGAGCACTCCGATTTCAGACTACTGGTCTCCGGTGACGCCGATCAGATCGCAGCCTCCACCATGGCTCTGAGGCGGTGGACGTCACGCAAGGCCAGAAACTACCTCATTCCCTGGCTGGAAAATCTGAGTATCGAGCTGGAAATGCCTTTCGCGGACGCTGCTGTCAGGAACCAGAGTACTCGCTGGGCCAGCTGCTCTCCGGAAAAGAACATAAGCCTCAATCAGAAACTGCTTCTGCTTCCCGAGCGCCTGGTTCATTATGTTCTGGTTCATGAGCTGTGCCACACCGTGCATCTGAACCACTCCAAGAGGTTCTGGGCACTGGTGGGCAGAAAAGAACCGGAATTCAAAACGCTCCGCCATGAATTGGGCGATGCCTGGAAATACGTTCCTGGGTGGCTGGAAGTTTCATAAGCCTCCTGCTGTAGCGGTATGTTGCTTTTCAGGCACGGATTTTCAAGAAATTACTGCTTTCCTCCCCCGGGAATTGCACCTGATGAACAAAATCCGGCGATTGAGTGATTTCTGCCTGATATGCCTAATAAGAAAGACTAATAGAAAGCACCGGTTTGCTTCTTGAAACGCGGGCGAGCATCGGTATAGAATATACGCCCGGTGGTATCCAGCAGGGTTGTGCCAATAAAAAAGCACGCATGCATGAAGTCAAGGGCACAGCCTGAACCAGCAGCAACACCATCGCAAGTTTGACTGTATGTTGTTTCAGTAAACCATGAATGAGCGGTATATGACGCTCAAAAACCGTTTCAGACTTGGCTGGAAAATCATGCTTAAACGGTTCAGATTAAGCGGTTGAAAAAGCAGTCTGGAGTAAATAGTATTACTCGCTGCAAAAGTCCTTCCAGTCTTAAATGACTTATAAATAGATAAGGTTGACCGGGATAATTTTGCCTGATTGATGGTCAATCCAAATTCTTGCGATCAAATTGGAGGCAAGTGTGAGACTAGTACTGCTGGGAGCACCAGGTGCGGGCAAGGGTACGCAGGCAAAGAAGCTTATTGAAAAATACGGGATGCCGCAGATCTCTACAGGTGATCTTTTGCGTGCGGCCGTAGGAGCTGGAACTGATCTGGGCAAGGAAGCCAAGTCTTATATGGACAAGGGTGAGCTGGTTCCGGATAGCGTGGTACTCGGCATGGTCGAGGAACGACTGCAAGAGGACGACTGCAAAAACGGTTACATTCTTGACGGTTTCCCACGCAATACAGCACAGGCCGAAGCTCTGGATGAAATGCTCGACAAACTGGGAATGTCACTCGATGCGGCTCTCAGCGTCGATGTCCCCCTCGAAGACCTCATGAAACGCCTTACCGGCCGTCGCACCTGCAAAGACTGCGGTCAGATGTATAACCTCTATTTCAGCCCTCCCGCCACGGAAGGAAAATGCGACAAATGCGGTGGCGAACTCTATCAGAGGGATGATGACAAGGAAGAGACGATTCAGAAGCGGCTCGAGGTATACACCGCGCAGACTGCACCACTTATCGATTACTACGATAAGAAGGGCATCGTAAAATCAGTAACCGGCACCGGCAACATCGATGAGATATTCGCCAACGTCGTAACAACGCTCGGTCTCAGCTAAGGCGCGAGTGCTGATAGTGAATGACACAAGGAAAAAACTAACAGGAGGGTCACGCTAATGGCTTTGGTTAATCCACACGGAAAAGACAAGAAATTAATGCCGCTTCTGCTTGATGGGGCACAGCTGGAGGCGGAGCAGGAAAAGGCCAAGAGCCTGACGCAGGTACGTATCTCCTCTCGCGAAGTCGGCGACCTTATTATGATGGGCATCGGCGGCTTCACCCCGCTTACAGGTTTTATGACCAAGGCCGACTGGCAGGGCGTCTGCGACAAGTTCACCATGGCAGATGGCACATTCTGGCCCATCCCTATCACCCTCTCGACCACGCAGGGACAGGCTGACAGTATCAAGGATGGCGAGGAGATCGCCCTGGTTTCCGAGGAGACGGGCGAGACCATGGCGACCATGACCGTCACCGAGAAATACACCATCGACAAAGAGCACGAGTGCAATACGGTCTATACGACCACCGACATCGAGCATCCCGGAGTGGCGATGGTCATGAACCAGGAGGAAGTAAACCTGGCCGGACCGGTCAAGGTGCTTTCCCAGGCCAACTTCCCTTCAGAGTATCCCGAGATCTACCTGACCCCCGCACAGTCGCGGGCAATCTTCGAGGAGAAGGGCTGGAACACGGTTGCCGCTTTCCAGACACGTAACCCGATGCATCGCTCACATGAATACCTGGCAAAGATCGCCATCGAGACTTGTGACGGCGTCTTCATCCATATGCTCCTCGGCAAGCTGAAACCCGGTGATATTCCATCAGACGTGCGTCAGAACGCCATCGATATCCTTATCGAGGATTACTTTGTGAAAGACACCTGCGCCGTCGGCGGCTATCCGCTGGACATGCGCTATGCCGGCCCGCGTGAGGCTCTGCTCCACGCCCTTTTCCGCCAGAATTATGGCTGCAGCCACCTGATTGTCGGTCGTGACCATGCCGGTGTAGGCGATTACTATGGCCCCTTCGACGCGCACCACATCTTCGACCTGATCCCCGAAGGTGCACTGGAAACCAAGCCGCTCAAGATCGACTGGACTTTCTATTGCACCAAGTGCGACGGCATGGCGTCAATGCGCACATGCCCCCATGGCAAGGAAGACCGCATGCTGCTTTCAGGTACAAAGCTGCGCAAGATGCTTTCAGAAGGCGACGATGTGCCAGACCACTTCAGCCGTCCGGAAGTCCTGACGATACTGCGCGCTTATTATGAGGGTCTTACCGAGAAGGTAGAGATCAAGACTCACAAGTACTCGGAAGGCGTTTAATTCGAGGCTGTCGGCTTCGCGCTGATGCCCATATTTATAGAGTGACAGATTTGAAATAAATAATCCCGAGAGAGGGGGTGCAGGACAGGCAGCAAACCAGTTTAGGCAGCAATATCAAAATCAAGGAGGTTGGAAAACGATATGCCTAGTTTCGTGATTACAGAAAAATGCGATGGCTGCAAGGGTCAGGAAAAGACCGCTTGCATGTACATCTGCCCGCACGACCTGATGACGCTGGACACAGAAAGAATGAAGGCGCACAATCAGGAGCCGGAACAGTGCTGGGAGTGCTACAACTGTGTCAAGATCTGCCCGCAGCAGGCTATTGAGGTCCGCGCTTACGCTGACTTCGCTCCGCTTGGTGCTTCCGTTATCCCGATGAGGGGTACCGATTCCATCATGTGGACCGTAAAGTTCCGCAATGGCACACTCAAGCGCTTCAAGTTCCCGATCAACCTGCGTCCGGAAGGCATCACCGATCCGTATGCCGGTATGCCGGAAGCAAACTTCGATGAACTGAAGAAGCCCGGCTTCTTCAACTTCACTGCTTAATTAAAATTGGTAAATAAGGAGATGTGAGTATGGAGAAAGAAACTAACAGCTTCCAGTTTGTTGAGAAGCCGGCCGTTGAAGAGGTGGATTGCGATATTCTGATTCTCGGCGGCGGTATGTCAGGCGCCGGCGCTGCCTTCGAGGCTTGCCGTTGGGCTAACCCCAAGAACCTCAAGGTAGTATTGGTCGACAAGGCCGCAGTTGAGAGAAGCGGCGCTGTCGCTCAGGGTCTCTCGGCCATCAACACCTATATCGGTGACAACGACCCGATGGACTATGTCCGCATGGTGCGTTCCGACCTTATGGGCATCACCCGCGAGGACCTTACCTGGGATCTCGCACGCTACGTGGATGATTCAGTGCATCTGTTTGAAGAGTGGGGCCTCCCGATCTGGAAGAAAGACGCCGAGGGCCACTCCATGGACGGTATCGCTTCCCGTGACGCCGGCGCTCCGGCGCTGAAAGATGGCGGAACTCCGGTACGTTCCGGTAAATGGCAGATCATGATCAATGGCGAGTCTTACAAGGCAATCGTTGGCGAAGTTGCCAAGAAGGCCCTGGAGCTCAACAAAGCCGCTACCGGTATGGCTGATAACCTGTATGAGCGTGTCTACTGCACCAGGCTTCTCATGGACTCCAATGAGCCCAACCGTGTAGCTGGCGCCATCGGTTTCAGCGTTCGTGAGAACAAGGTCTTCGTCTTCAGGGCGAATTCAGTCCTCAACGCTTCCGGCGGTGCCGTAAACGTCTTCCGGCCGCGGTCGGTCGGCGAGGGCATGGGCCGTGCATGGTTCCCGGTATGGAACTCCGGATCAGGCTATGCTATGGGCATCCAGGCCGGCGCTGAGCTGACCCTGATGGAAAACCGCTTCGTACCGATGCGCTTCAAGGATGGTTACGGTCCGGTAGGCGCCTGGTTCCTGTTCTTCAAGGCACAGGCGACCAATGCCCTGGGTGAGGACTATTGCGTCAAGCACGCTGACATCATCCACGAGCAGTTCGCCCCCTATGACAACCCGATGGGCACCAACCTGCGTAACCACGCGGCCATGATCGAGATGAAGGCCGGTAACGGTCCCATCATGATGCACACCGATAAGGCCATGGCCAAGCTGGCTGAGACAATGGATGAGAAGGCGCTCAAGCACCTCGAGGCAGAGGCTTGGGAAGACTTCCTCGACATGACCATCGCGCAGGCCGGCCTCTGGGCCGCCCAGGACGTCGAGCCGGACAAGGTACCGTCCGAGCTTATGCCGTCCGAGCCGTATCTGCTTGGTTCACACGCTGGCTGTGCCGGCTTCTGGGTAAGCGGTCCTGGCGACATCCCTGGCGCTCCTGAAGAGTGGTCTTGGGGCTACAACCGCATGTCGACTGTTAACGGACTGTTCATGTCTGGTGACGTCGTAGGCGCCTCCGGTCACAAGTTCTCCTCCGGCTCGCACGCCGAGGGCAGGATGGCCGGCAAGTCTATGGTTGCATGGGTCATGGATCACGCTGATTACACCCCTGCCGTCAAGGAGAGCGTGGACGATCTGGTGGCTGAGATGTATGCGCCGCTGGAGCTCTACGCCAAGTACAACTCCTATACGACTTCGCCGAAGAACATCGATGTCAATCCGAACTACATCAGCCCGCGGATGCTGCAGTTCCGCCTGATGAAGATCATGGATGAGTATGTCGGTGGTATTTCGACCTGGTACACGACCAGCGGTACATTGCTGGCCGAGGGCCTTAAGAAGATCGACATCCTGAAAGAGGATGCCGCCAGGCTCGCCGCGGCGGATCTGCACGATCTGCTTCGCTGCTGGGAGAACTGGCACCGTATCTGGGCGGCAGAGGCGCATGCCCGTCACATCAACTTCCGTGAAGAGACCCGCTACCCCGGTTACTACTACCGTGGTGACTTCCCGGTCGTCGACGACGAGAACTGGAAGTGCTTCACCAACTCCAAGTACAGCATGGAGTCGGACACGTGGGAGCACAAGAAGGTCCCGTATGTCGAGCTGGTAGCAGCCCCGGCCCCGGTCTAGAACCACTTGACCAGGTAAGGACCTGAGAATAACGGGCGGGGCAAGCCTTCAAAGGCTTGCCCCGCCCTCACAATGCCGTGATGCGTTATGAGCAGTAAGTTCTCAAAAAGCCTCACTGCCCATCACGGATCACGGATAGCCGCTAGCGTTACAGTCTCACGAGGAGGGACGTTATGGCAGACAAAGTTTTAATAGTAGGAGGAGGCATCAGCGGTATAACCGCCGCTGTTGAGGCCGCGGAAGCGGGCCTCGAGGCCGTCATCATTGAGAAGAATGCCTATCTTGGCGGTCGGGTTGCACAGCTGCACAAGTATTTTCCCAAGCTTTGCCCTCCATATTGTGGTTTGGAGATCAACTTCAAGCGCATCAAGCAGAATCCCAAGATCAGCTTTCACACACTGTCAGAGGTAAAGAGCATTTCCGGCAGCGAGGGAAACTATAAGGTCACAGTCCAGGTGAACCCGGGCTATGTAAATGAGAAGTGTACCTGCTGCAATGATTGCGTGGCTGAATGTCCTGGAGAACGCGCTAATGACTTCAACTACGGGATGGACACGACCAAGGCGATCTATCTGCCGCACGAAATGTCTTTCCCCATGCGTTATGTTCTGGACAAAAATGCATGCGGCTCCGGCTGCACGAAGTGCGTGGATGCATGCAAGTATGGCGCCATAGATCTGGATATGCAGGCAAAAACCGTAGAGTTCGATGTAAGCAGTGTTGTCTTCGCTACAGGATGGAACCCGTACGATGCATCGAAGATCGACAATCTCAACTTCGGAGTCGCGAAAAACGTCATCACCAACGTGATGATGGAGCGTCTTGCCGCACCCAATGGACCGACTCAGGGCAAGATTCTCAGGCCCTCAGATGGCAAGGAAGTCAAAAACATCGCTTTCGCCCAGTGCGCCGGCAGTCGCGATGAGAACAATCTCGATTACTGTTCCTCCATCTGCTGCATGGCCTCTCTCAAGCAGGCTACCTATTTGAGGGATTGTTATCCCGAAGACAGCAAGGCGACGATCTTCTACATCGATCTGCGCGCCGCAGGCAAGTATGAGGACTTCCTCATGCAGGTAAAAGCGGATGAGAACGTCACCATGACAAAGGGCAAAGTAGCCAAGATCGAGGAAGACCCGGCAACTGGTGATGTCACAGTCACAGTCGAGGACATACTCGGCGGCGGCAAGGTTGAAGCTACATTCGACATGGTTGTTCTGGCGGCTGGCATGGAGCCCGCGGCCAAGGGAGCCAATCTTCCGGCTGATCTTGTATACGAGGCCAACGGCTTCATGGATTCACAACAAAAAGTCGCCGGTCTGCACGCCTGCGGTGTGGCAAGAAGGCCAGACGATGTAGCTACATCGGTGCAGGATGGCACCGGAGCGGCACTTAAGAGCATTCAGAGCAACGGTGGCGTACCAAAATCCGCCGATGCTGTCGAGATGTCAGGAGGTAACTAGACATGGCAGATCCTAAACTCGGAGTATATATATGCTCTGACTGTGGAATCGGCGAGGCCCTCGACACCGAGAAACTGGAAAACATAGCAAAGAACCAGTATCGCATCGAGGTAGTCAAAACCGTGCCGTTCCTTTGCAGCCAGGAAGGCGCGCAGGTAATCAAGGATGATATCAACAACGAAGGTGTCAACAAGATTGTAATAGCGGCCTGTTCGCCGCGTGTCAACAGTGACACCTTTGATTTCGATCCGGCCCAATATATAACTGAGCGCGTCAATGTCAGGGAACACATCGTCTGGAGCCAGCTTCCGGCTGCCCTGGAAGAAGTACCGGCGCAGGAGGCATCTGAAGCAGCGCCTGCAGAGACCGCCAGCGACGAAGCAGCACCTGCGGAGGCAGCACCCGAAACCGCTGAAGCGCCTGCTGAGGCATCCTCCAAGATGGTTGTCAATGAGAACACCCAGGAGATGGCCGAGGATCATCTGCGCATGGGAATCGTCAGGGCACAGAAATCCGAACCACCTGAACCGTTTATCGAAGCGGTAGAACGAACCGTTCTGGTTATCGGCGGCGGCGCGGCGGGTCTTACGAGCGCGCTGGAATCCGCCAAGGCCGGCTACAAGGTCATTCTTGCCGAGAAGGAAGCTGTACTCGGCGGGTGGGCAGGCAAAATGTATAAGATCCTTCCGGACAAACCTCCTTTTGAGGACGTTAAGACACCGGATATAGATGAGAAGATCGCGGCAGTCCAGAGCCATGAAAACATAACCGTGCTCATGGAAGCTCACATAGACAGCATCGCTGGCACGCCAGGTCAGTACGACGCAACGATAAGCCATAACGGTAGCACCGAGACACACAGGATCGGCTCCGTCGTCATGGCCATAGGCTGGAAACCCTACGATGCCGACAAGCTCGGGCATCTTGGTTATGGCAAGTTCAAAAATGTTGTAACCAACGTCGAGGTCGAAGAAATGGCCGCGGCAAACAATGGAACAATCAGCAAGCCGTCAGATGGCCAGCAGGCCAAGAGGGTCGCATTCCTGCAATGCGCGGGACAGCGTGATCCGGAACATCTGCCTTACTGCTCTTCCGTCTGTTGCATGACATCGCTCAAGCAGGCCCTGTATGTGACTGAGAGCGACCCGGACGCCAGCGCCTATATCGTATACAAGGACATGCGGACCCCGGGCCTGTATGAGAACTTCTATAAGGCCGCCCAGAACAACCCGGGCGTAATGCTGACCAAGGGCGAGATCGTCAGCATCACGGAAGACTCATCAGGAAATATAATCCTGGAGATCGACAACACCATCCTCGGCGAAAAAGTCCGCATCGAGGCCGACATGCTGGTGCTCGCGACCGGCATGGTCACCAACATGCTTCCTGAGGGTGCGGAAAAGGTCACCGACCTGACCCCGGAGTACGTGGGGCAGTGGAAGGAGACCAAGACCCAGGACGGTATCATCAAGGAAGTTATCGCCGATCCGGTAGTGCTCAACCTTGTATACAGACAGGGTCCCGAACTGCCATATCTGAAATATGGTTTCCCGGATTCACACTTCGTCTGTTTCCCATATGAGACAAGACGTACGGGCATCTACGCAGCCGGCTCAGTCCGGGCGCCAATGACGGCAATGCAGTCCGCCAACGATGGCGTCGGCGCGGCTCTTAAAGCGATCCAGTGTGTCGAGCTCACCTCGCGCGGACAGGCGGTTCATCCGCGATCCGGCGATGAGAGCTTTCCCGAGATCAACTTCACCAACTGCACACAGTGCCGCAGGTGTACGGTTGAATGTCCCTTCGGCGCTCTCGATGAGGACGAGAAGGGAACTCCCAAGACCAATACGAGCCGTTGCCGGCGTTGTGGTACCTGCATGGGTGCCTGCCCGCAGCGGATTATCTCTTTCAAGAACTACAGCGTCGATATGATCGCTTCCCAGATGAAAGCGATAAAGGTCCCGGAGGAAGACAGCAAACCCCGGATCATCGCGCTGATATGCGAGAACGATGCTTACCCGGCACTCGATATAGCCGGCCTGAACAAGATACAGACCAATCCCTTCTACAGGTTCATAACCATGAGATGCCTTGGCGGGACCAACCTGGTCTGGATCGCGGATGCTCTCTCAGCTGGAATCGAGGGCTTTCTGCTTATCGGTTGCCGCTACGACGATGACTATCAGTGTCACTTCGTCAAGGGCAGCAAGGCCGCGAATGAGCGCCTGGGCAAGGTCCAGGAGACACTCAGCCGCTTGATGCTCGAAGCAGAGCGAGTTACGCAGGTTCAGCTCGCCATGAATGAATGGGACCAGCTGCCAAAGATAATGGATGACTTCGCGGAGCAGCTTAAAAGCTTCGGACCTAATCCGTTCAAGGGATTCTAGGAGGATAGTATGGCGGATGAAACTGTGGACAAGACTGAAGAAACCGCTGGCGCCGGCAATGATGCAACTGCCGATGCGACGGCGGAAGAGACAGCCGTAACTGCGGCCGAGACGCCTGTCGCGGGTGATGCCTCCGAGTTATCCGAGGGAGATACCGCTGCGACCGAAGCACAAGTGGCCAGTGAGGCCACTAGCGTGACTGCGGAAAATGTACCGGATGTCCGTGAGGCCATGTTGATCAAACCGGATGTCGGATTCGTCAAGGAGATCATCAACGGTGGCGGCACAGATCTGAAAAAGTGTTACCAGTGCGCCACCTGCTCCGTGGTATGTAACTTAACCCCGGACGACAGTCCGTTCCCACGCAAGGAAATGATGTGGGCTCAGTGGGGACTCAAGGACAAGCTAATGGGCGACCCCGACGTATGGCTATGTCACCAGTGCAGCGACTGCGTGGCCCAGTGCCCCCGCGGCGCCAAGCCCGGACGGGTATTGCAGGCAATCGCCAAAATGACGATCAGCCGGTTCTCGTGGCCTGGAATCCTGGGCAAAGGTGTGGGAAGTCCAGCCGCGCTAGTACTCATGGTTGCCATACCAGTGCTGATTCTCCTGGGAGTAATCAGCCAATTTGGGCATCTCACAAATCCTTCAAAGGGTAACATTATCCTTGATGGAAGCGGACACCAGATAGTCCAGGATGTAAAAACTGGCGGAGAAATCATATATTCCAACTTCATCCCCATACCTGCGGTTGACATTACATTCACACTGGCATTCTTTTTTGCCATCCTGGCATTTGCCGTGGGAAGCAGCAGATACTGGAAGCTTCTATCCGCGCATGCGGTAAGTGAAGGGGGAACCCTGAAGGGAAGCGGACTAGGGAATCTGGGACCGGTACTTGGTGAGATCATCACCCACAAACGCTTCGGCAAATGTGACGAGACCGAGGACAGGAAAGTGTCGCACATGTTCATTTTTTACGCATTCCTGGGTCTGTTCGTGACGACCGCGATCTCCGTGATCGGCGAGTATCTACTTCACAAGCACTCGCCATATGGCTGGAACAATGCTGTACCTGTAAAGTGGATTGGCTCAGTCAGCGCCGCCGCCGGCCTTATAGGCATCGGCTGGATAATGATAAACCGTTTCAAGCACGCGGCAAAAATAGGGATCGGAGCATATTTTGACTGGCTGCTGATCAGTGTCGTGGCAACGGTTATAGTTACCGGCATTCTCGCCTGGGGTTTACGGGTTGCCAATACCCCGGTGGCTTATACTGTTTATTTCATACACCTCGCAAGCGTACTCTTCCTGTTCATATACGCACCGTTCTCAAAAATGGCGCACATGGTGTACAGGACTGTAGCGCTGGTCTTTGCGCGGGTCACAGGCAGGGACATGGGCATAGAATAGTAATCTTCATGCAATAAACGCGGGCGGCCGCTGATGCGGCCGCCCGCGTTTTTGTGCCTGCCGCAAGTTTCCTCTACAATATTTAAGCTGCAAGAATTTTACCCGCGATTTATCCAAGGAAAGAAGACAGATGGCTACGCTGAATAACAAATCCGTAATTCCACAGAAATATGAGCTGGATTCAAAATTCAAGTTCAGCTGTCAGCCGGGTATCGAGTGCTTTACCCGATGCTGCCGCAATATCGACATCCTGCTTACTCCTTATGACGTTATCCGCATGAAACAGCGTCTCGGGATTTCCAGCACGGAGTTCCTGGAGAAATATACCCGCTTTGAAGTTGACGAGAAGACAACGCATCCACTTCTCTTTATGCGCATGAACGAGGACGAAGAGCGCTATTGTCCGTTCGTTACGCCCAAGGAAGGCTGCAATATCTACTCCGACAGGCCCGCTGCGTGCCGTTATTACCCCGTGGGTCAGGCGACGCATCGCCGCATGGACGACGAAAACAAGCATCCCATCCACGATGAGTGGTATGTAATCGTCAAGGAAGAACACTGTCTTGGATTCAAGGAAGACAAGACCTGGACCATAAGTGAATGGCGCGAGGACCAGGATGCGGCTTCTTACGATGATATGAACCGCGAGTGGAAGAACATCATGCTCAAGCAGGACCTCGCCAAGGACAAGATCGACGATAAACGACAGCAGATGTTCTATATGGCCAGCTACGACCTGGACAACTTCCGCCGCTTTGTCTTCGAAAGCCGCTTCCTTGAAGTGGTTGAGATTGAGCCCGATATGCAGACACGAATGAAAGAAGACGATGTCGAGCTGATGAAGTTCGCCGTCGACTACATAAAATATCTCTATGGCATCAAGAACAACGTGAAGGCCAAAGCCAAGACCGAACAGAACGGGTCCGGCTAGTCTTTTCTGGCATTCAGCATTTGTGCGCGGATGGCAAGGGTTGCCGTGGTTATTGTAAGCAGTAGCGAAAGCATGCAGAGCGGGCACACCGCATGAAGTATGAACAGCTCGATATACGTAAGGTATAAAGAGACCGCCAGCGCGACGATCGCCATTCCCGCCAAAAGATTGAGAAGCACGGACGCTGAAGACTTTCTATACAGGACCGCGCCCGCAAGCAGACCGATCGTCACGTACCCGGCAATCCCGATGCCTGCAACCGGCAGGCCGAATAACTCTGAATATTTACTCTGGTTGACCGCCGTACAGCTTATGGTCTCATTGACGTCACAGGAAGAAATATCAGCAGGAGCATAGTGCTGCTTTAAGGCATAGCCGGAGTCGGCTACCCCGGCCAGAGACACCAGAATTATGGCGATTAGTATTAATTTCTTCAATATTTTGGACCTTCATTATTAAAGATGGGCATGGAGGGAGCGCGTGGGAGTCGAACCCACTCTCTGTCTGGATCTCAGACAGGCGAACGGTTTTGCAGACCGCCGGGAACAACCGGTTCCTGCGCCCCCGATATCGAGAGGGCCGGCGATCATTTAAACCGCTCAGTTATGAATGATGGAGCAGATTAAGAAGCGTGACCGGCTACCTCGGTTGCGATTCGCTCAACACGGAGCGATGATCCTGTTCATCTGAGCAGCACGGCCTGCACCTCCAGATCCTTGATTTACGAAACTCGATACAGTCTAGCTGAACCGCTCTCATTGCGACAAACTGGCGGCGGCTGGATTTCCCTTGATAAAATCTCTAGAATCTTAGCTTGGTAAACGATAACAGGTTCGGCGATTCAGACTCCTGAGTCCCTGTCCGATGAATCGTTACAGACTCACTGCGGAGAGGTGGCCGAGTCGGCTGAAGGCGATCGCCTGCTAAGCGATTAAGGGGGTTTTAAGCCTCCTTCGAGGGTTCGAATCCCTCCCTCTCCGCCACATCCAGGCTTATTTTTTTCCAGTTTCGATAACCTCAGGATTTCAGGTATACTTTCTTTTGTTCTTTTGGGGGCGACTGTCTAGAGCCCTTGCGTCATGTATGCGCCCGTAGCTCAGCTGGATAGAGCGTTGGACTACGAATCCAAAGGTCACAGGTTCGAATCCTGTCGGGCGCACCACCTTCCAGAATCACCCCGTCTAAGGCTTCCATCAATCTCACCCTGTTTCCGTGATAACCTAGTTCTTATGACCGACCACGAACACTACATGCGCATTGCGCTCAACGAGGCCAGGATGGCCGCTGAGAGCGGTGAGGTGCCCGTAGGCGCGGTTATCGTATATGGGGGAGAGGTAATCGCGGCCGCCGGCAACGAACGCGAGGAGAAGAAAGATCCTACCGCGCACGCTGAGATGATCGCCATCCGCAAGGCAGCCGGGAAGCTCGGATCCTGGCGACTCTCAGGTTGCACGATATATGTAACAATCGAGCCCTGTCCCATGTGTGCCGGTGCTATATATCAGTCGCGCATCGATCGTCTCGTCTATGGAGCCCCAGATGAAAAAGCCGGCGCCGCCGGAACCCTGATGGATATCGTGCGTGACGATCGCCTCAATCACCAGGTGGTCGTGGATGCCGGCGTCCTCGCGGATGAATCCGCAACCATACTGAAGGAATTCTTTTCCTTGCGTCGCTGATAATGCGTTTAATGGGGGACTCACCGCAATTTTTATGGCAACCTTTCCTGATACGTGCCATTTCCGCTAAACTAGATCGTTGGAATCAGCATTGGACCCGGATTAATCAGAGGTTTTGAAGTTGACATTCCAGCGCGGAGAGGTGGCAGAGCTGGTTGAATGCGGCGGTCTCGAAAACCGTTGTGCCTCTACTCGGGGCACCGAGGGTTCGAATCCCTCCCTCTCCGCCATTTTTCCAGGAAAAAGGAGGTTCCATTAATGAATGTTACCGAGACACTTAATTCCCGCTTTACCTGCCGTGCTTTCAATTCGCGGCCTCTTGAAAAAGATACTATCCTGGCGATAATGGAAGCCGCCAATCGAACACCTTCATGGGCAAATACCCAACCCTGGGAAATATTTGTAGCCGGGGGAGAGGTTCTGGAGAGCCTGCGCCAGGCTTGCCTGGAAAATTTCCGTCAGGGTGTTCCCGGTAACTCGGATCTTCCACGGGCACAGGCATGGCCGCCGGAAATAACCGAGCGAATGCATAGCCTGATGGCCGCTCGCTCACAGGCCCTGGGAATTGATCGCGCTGACCAGACGGCCAGAAAAACGCTCGCTGAGCAGAACCATCGCTTCTTCGGCGCACCGGTAGTGGCTTACCTGTGTATGGAGCGCTCTCTGACGCCCTGGTCGATCCATGATCTGGGGATGATGGCGCAAAGCATCATGCTGGCCGCGCAGGAGAGGGGAGTGGCTTCAGCCATCGCCTACAACCTTGTCGTATATCCAGACCTGATCCGCAAGGCAATCAACATACCGGACGACCTTGCAATTATTATCGGGATCGCCCTGGGATATGCAGACACGTCAAATCCGCAAAACGTTTTCCGCAGCCCAAGGCGGAACATCGATGAGGTCGTGCGCTTCCGGGGTATTTAGCCGCGTTCCGGTAGTGGTTTAATCGGACCGGGCTTCTTGCCGGTTGTGTCATTATCCTCTTCATCATACAGATCCGGCTCGTGCTCCGAATCGCTGATCGCAAGCTCGGTTTCCAGCTCCATCCCCGCTTCTTCAAGTACTGATTTATTGGATCGGCGCAACTCGATCACCGGCAGGAATAATACCGCAACCAGCGCTAGTAGAGTGATTGCGGTGCCGGCGATGAAAAGACTGCCAATCGAGCTGGAAAATGCGATTTTTAAAGTCTCGATAAAATCATTGAAGCCTGACATCAATCCCGCCTGAGACTCGGGCGGTGCCTGGGTGATCATCCCCCTTACCTGATCCTGGCCCGCATTGGAGAGCAGACTCTGCAGGGCGTTAGCATCTACCTTGTCAAACTGGGTCTGCGGATTGAGCTGCTGCATTCCCTGAACAAACTCGTTGCCTGACAGGTTTGAGAGCTTGTCGCCTAACTGACTGTTCAGTAGGCCGCCAAGCACAGCGGTGCCGATTGTACTGCCGATGCTGCGAAAAAGCTGGGTGGCGGCAGTGACCTGCCCCAAATGTGAATGATCGAAAGCGCTCTGGACCACAACCATGAAGATCGGCATGGTTACGCCTAACCCGATGCCGGTAATCACCATGTTAAACCTCAGCGTGTTTGCCGTGGTCTCCGGGCTCATGCGTGAGAGAAGATACATCCCCAGGGCAGTCACCATCATTCCGGCTATACCCAACAGCTTGTATTTCCCGGTGCGCGAAATCAACTGTCCGCTAATCACCGAGGATATAACCATGCCGAGCATCAGTGGCATCAAAATCAAGCCGGAGTTCGTCGCCGATACGCCGAGAACGCCCTGGGCGAACAAGGGGATATATATTATTGCCCCGAAAAGGCCCATCGAAGATAGCAGTATCGCCGCAATCGAGGCACTGAATACCCGGTTGCGGAAAAGAGTCAGCGGCAATATCGGCTCTGCGACCCGACTCTCGGCAAATCCGAAAGTAGCC